>JBBDYF010000230.1:0-15742 GCA_040901775.1 Pirellulaceae bacterium
AGGGTGGAAACTGGCTCATAGTGCTGAATGTGCGTCTCGCGGACAGAAGGTTGGGAGGCGGGCAGGTCGTCGGACTGGATCTGTACGATTTGCGCCCGCAGCGTAATGACTTGCGGATGCTGGTCCGTAAAACTGGCCAGCAGGCGAGAAAGCTCGATTCGCAGCGACTCCAGCCGCTCGACCCGTTGCTCGACGTGCTGCTCCGTCTCGACAATCGGCTGCGGTGGCTGGAAAGCGGGAACCGCGGCAGGCGATTGGGCGGGGGGCATTCCGCGGGGAATTGCGGCGAGCTGCTTCTGCCGCAGTTGCTCGACCCGGCTGCGAAGGGCGTCTTCGGCGTCGCGAGCCGTTTGCAGCTCAGCTTGCAAGCGGGCCAGCCGTGCCTGGCGGGCCCCCTCGCGCCGCTCGACGACAAACTGATCGACAAACCGCTGGGCCACCCGGTCGATCGCCAATTGGGCTTCGGCGGCTCGCGGGGCAAGCTGCTGGATGAGGATTTCGCAGCGGCCACCAGGATAGGTATCCAGCCGCACTTGCATGTCGCAAGCGGCCTCGGTAAGCCATTGGCGGGCGTCGGCCGGGGCAAATTCATCCCCCAGCCGGCCGGCCACGCGGCTTTCGACCAAATATCCACGAAAGGGAATGCGCAGCACCGCCATTGCCACCAAGAACGCCGCGAGCGCGACGACCAGCGTGGCATAGCCGCGCTGAGCGACTGGCCGCGGGGGCGCGGAGGATAGCACAGAATTTGGCAAGGATGAGGACATTCCATGTCCGCGGGGGCCGGGGCGGCGCAAGTGACGGATAGCAAACGCGCACGCGCCAGCGCAATCGGGCGAAGCCGACAATCCATCAATATCTGCTATCGACTCGGGGGGCGAGCGGTCTTGAAGGGGACTGACAGCGGTTGTCGCCGGCTAGCTGATGTCAAGCTGTAGCCGCCGGCCCGATCCGGCAGTCGATCCTCCGCCCCTCGCGGCTGCTCTGGTAGATCGCGTCGATCAGTTCCAGCGTGGCGAGCATTTCGCGCGGGCCGCAGCGCATGTCGCGGCGACCGGTGCGAATGCAGTCGAGCCAGTCGCCGATCAGGCGAAAGTTCCGCTGTCCCCCATAGCCGGATAGTGTGTCGGGGGGTGCCGTGAATACGTCTTCCATGGCGTGCCATTGCGGCTGCGGCCCGTGGATTTCGAGCACGCCGCTCGTGCCCGGGCGATTGGCGTCCCAGTGGACCCACCGCTCGCTGCCGCGGAGCGACCAGCGGCTTTCGCCCGCCCAGCGCGGCAGCCAGTAACCGCCGATAAAGGTAGCGATTCCGCCCCCTTCGAGATCGAGGATTGCCACGCCGCCGTCTTCCATTGCCGTGGGTGTCGCGCCGAACACTCCCGTGCGGGCGGTCACGCCCACGACAGCCCGCCCCGTCACATAAAACAACGTGTCGAGCCAGTGGCAGGCGAGCCAACTGAAGAAGCCGGCGCCGCTCTCCTGGGGATCGAATAGGTAATGTTCGGGGCCGCGACGGGCGATGTCGCTGGTGACGAAGGTCATCTCGACGCTGATGAGCCGGCCGAGAGCGCCTTGCGACACCATTCGCTTCAGGCGGTTGGCGATGTCGTCGTACCGCCACATGTAGCCGGTCTGAAAGGCGATGCCCGCCTTCTCAACCGCTTCTAGCACGAGCCTCCCATCGGCCGCGCCGATTGCCACCGGCTTCTCGGCCAGCACATGTTTGCCCGCCTGGGCCAGTTCCATCATGGCCGCAGGACCCTCGCGATTCGACAGGCAGACGAGCGCCGCGTCGAACGGGCCGCCGGCAATTAGTTCGGCGACCGTGTCGAACCGGGGAACTTCAGCGTATCGCTCTTCCAGGCTTGTCGTGCCGCCGCTAAACGAAGGGACGAAGGCGACAATTTCGATCTGCTCGGCAAAGTTGCCCAACATCTGCCGCCAATGCGCGCCGTGCGGATGATCGATGCCGAGAATGGCGAGGCGGAGGGGGGAGGGCATTTAGGATTTAGGATTTAGGATTTCAGACTGGGAGACTGCCCGCCTCCGCCATCTCGGCCAGGGCTGCTATCATACTGGAATATTGACCGAGAATCCTCTCTTCCATCAGTCGCCCCGCGCCGGAGCCCCGCCATGCCAACCGTTCACGAACAATACAAGCAACACGAACAGCTCAAGCGCGACGGCAAACTGGCAGAGGCGGCCGCCGCCTTGGAAGAGGGGCTGAAGCTCGACGACAAGCACGTCCTGTCGCACATTGCTTTGGCGGTCGTCTATGGAAAGCTGGCCAAGCACGACTTGGCGGTGCAGCATGCCGAGACGGCGGTGCAGATCGAGCCGACCGACACCTTCAACTGGACCGCCCTCAGCACGACCTACCAGCGGGCCTTCGAGGGGACGCAGGACCGGCAATACATCTATCGGGCGGAAGACGCCAAGGCCCGCGCCGCGCAGGTGCAGTTCCAGCGGTAGGTCCCGTGTTCTAAATAATCGCTTTCCCATAGCCGGGACCAAACCTGGTCCCGAAAGCTTAAAGTCACGCCCAGCCAATGAGTGACGAGACCTGGAAGCTGGTGACGGAGTACCCGGTTAATCAATACCGGTGTGGCGTTCGCGCCGGAGACAGAGTCCGTTTGCGGGCCGATATCGTTGTTCGCTATCCAGACGAAACGCCCACCGGCGAATTATGGCGCGCCGGCGAAGTCTGGACGGTACTTCCAGGCGATTTGGAAGTGCCGCCCGCGGTTTGGTTGCGGCAGGCCAACGGTGAGCGATGTACTTGGAGCGACGACCACGACTTTCTGCGAACCTTCGAGATTCTGTAGCCGGTTGGTTCACCCTGGCATCGCACCGGGCAGACCCCGGAAGCAAGTTTGCTTCCGGCTATTGAATCCTTAATCCCCGCTCATCAATCCCGTACGGCACGATTCGCTCGTCGCAAGCGCTGCCGCGGTGCTTGGCGATGTAGAGCCCCCGGCCGATGCGATCGCCCGTGCGGACTTTGCCCATCAAGAGCAGCGTGTTGGCGTTGGCGAGCAAGTCTCCTTCGTCGAGCCGCCGGCTGAGCAGGTCGTCGAGCAGCGTCTCGTGCGACGTATAGAGCAGCAGGCAGCCTATCGCGGCCGGATCGTAGGTGTGGGCGGCCGCCTCGTCGGCGTGGCGGCGATACGCCTCGCGCAACAGGTCGCGGGCGACCCACTCCGGGTCTTTGCGGAGCACCTGGTGATAGACGTATTCCAGCAGGTTGAACTGGATCGAGTCGCTGGGCCGGTCGGTCGGCTCGATGCCGTCCATCACCACCCGCCGCACCCCGCGAGTGAAATTGCCGTACAAAAAGGCGATTGCTGCCCGCAGCCGAGCGTTCAACTCGGCTTGCCAGTTGCGCCAATCGTCCCAGTCGAGATCGCGGCGAGTCACGCGGCGGCCGCGATAATCGAACAGGTGCAGGTAGTCGTGGAGGATGACGTTGTTCTGTTCCGCGAAAAACTGCTCGACATCGATCTGTTTTTCAGCGTCCTGGGGGGACAGATCCCAGCCGAACATTCGCCGGGCATACTCGGCATGGCTTTGCGAATCGCCGCGGGCCGAGCAGTCGAAGACGACGCCCCGCCGCCCCTCTTGCGCTGCCCCGGCGTGCGCGTATTGCAGCCCCAACTGCGTCTTGCCGATGCCCGTGGCGCCGACCACGACCGTCAGCGTGCCGGGAATGAGACCGCCGCCGAGCAGCGCATCCAAGCCGGGCACTCCGGTCGATTGACGCGCCATTTCTCCTCCGCTCATCGCCCCCCCGCCGCGGCAGCGATTTCGGGCACGATGCGAACATTGGTCGAAAGCGAAAACTCGTTTTCGGTCCCTTCGTGAAAGACCGCTTCGCCCAGGATGGCCGCGTACCCTTCGCTCGGGGTCGCCAGGCCATGCGTAAACGAATCCCCTTTCACGGCCGCGTCGGTAGCGGTCCACTCGGATTGCCGGAAATCGCGCGATGCCGACTTGGCGGTCCACATTCGCACTCGGCTGGGGCGCAGGTCGGCCGAAACATTGAGCACCGCTCCGGTTTCATCCCCGCTATAGGCCCAGTTCAGCTTCGGCAATGGCTTGCCGGTGATGATCCGCTGATGAAGGGCGTTGAGCCCCGCCAGCACCCGCGAGCGATCGGGCAAGCCGTGGCCGTTGTTGGGGACGTAGATCAGGTACTTCTCGCCGACCAGATCGTCCCAGTACAGATTGCAGGCGTCGAGCGGCCAGTAGGCGTCGTTGGTGCCCAGGATCACCAGCTTGGGCTGCGTGAGCCGGGCTCGATATTCCCACGGATCGACGATCTGCCGCAGGGCCAGTCCGCGGGGGGTGTCGATCTGCTTGTCGAGCCCTTCGTAGTCGTTGATCTGTTCCGACGCCTTGCCGTCGAACGAGGCTTTCTGCAGTTGCATGTGCTCCGACATGTTGAGCATGTCGATTACCATCGGAGCGATTGCAACCGCCCGGGGATCCACCGCGCCGGTCAGCCAGGTGGTCCAGCCCCGCTTGCTGGCCCCGGTGATCGTGAAGGTTTCGAGGTCGAGGTTCCATTCTTTTTTAACCGCTGCCTGAGTCGCGTCCATGCCGCGAACGGCGCTTTTGACCATCGGCGCGAGCAGCGGCCAGGTGGGGTCGCCCGTGTCCATGAACTCACGAAAGGTGAGCGCGATGATCTCGTCCTCGCGTCGGCCATCGAACATCGGCTGCTGCGGCACGTGCAGCAAAATGGCAACCGGCGTTTGCAGTTGCTCGGCGGCGGCGGCGAACAGGATCGCCTCGCCCGGCAGCTTGATCTGTGTTTTGGGACCGGCCAGTTCCGGCTTCCAGTTGCCGCCGGCGATCATCAGCATGGCATGTTTGACGCCTGGCCGGGTGCGGGCCGGCTTGATGATGAAGAGCTGGTGCTTCCAGGTAATTCCCCGCCAGGTTTGCGAGGTGAGCGTCAGTTCGACATACTTGCAGGTCGCCACCGACCCTTCGCTCCGTTTGACCCAGGCGTAGCTGTCGTCCTTGGCGGCCACGTAGTCGGCGAGCGGGCCAGAGAGGGCTTCGCGAGCGAAGGATGCAAGTGGGGCAATGGCGAGCAGCAGTCCCAGCAGGCAGGCAAACAAGCGTGGCATGGAATCATCCTGAAAATGAGCGGACTGCGGCGAAACACGACGCCCGTGTGGCTGCGACTATCCTACTCGACGGTTGCATCACAGGGTACATCAGCCGTCCAAATCGTCCCAGAAAGCCCATGAAACCGGCCCCGCCGCATGGTAGAGTAGTTCCGCCCTCGCGAACCCACGCACGATCTCCGACCAGCATCCCATGACAACGATGCCCACCCGCCCCTCTGCCGCGTTGCGACTTGCCGCTTTAGGACTGCTCACGTTATTTAGCGCGCACACACCGGCCGCGCCTCCCAGCACCGCCCCAGTAAATGGTCTGCGCGAGAACACACCCGCCGTCTATGCGATCACCAACCTGCGGATCGTTACCGAACCGGGAAAGGTAATCGACAAGGGGACGATCGTCTTGCGCGACGGCGTGATCGAAGCGGTGGGGGCCGAGGTCGAAGCCCCGGCCGATGCCCGCACGATCGACCTGGCCGGCAAAACGGCCTACGCCGGACTGATCGACGCCTTCAGCGAGATCCCAATTTCCGCCAACACGCGGCTGCACGGCTCGGCCCACTGGAACCCGCAGGTCACTCCCCAGTTGGACGTAGCCCAGCACTACGTCCCCAACGAAACCCTAAACGGCAAGCTCCGCCGGCAGGGAATCGCGGCCCGGCTGGTTGCTCCCGAAACGCGGATCATCAAGGGGCAGAGTATCGTCGTTTCGACAGGCTCGATCGACAACGCGCGGGCCATTCTGAAAAGCAGTGTGGCCCAGCACTTCCGGATGACGGTCGGCTTTGGCGGCAGCCGCGAGGATTATCCGAACTCGCCCATGGGGGCGGTCGCCTTGGCGCGGCAGACGCTGCTCGACGCCGATTGGTACGGCAAGGCCTGGGCCGCCTGGAAAGGAAACGCCCAGTTGGAGCGGCCGGAACGGAACGACGCCCTGGAGGCCTTGGCCAAGTGCCTCGGCGGCAACCAGCCGGTGGTGATCGACGCCGCGAACGAGCAGTTCTTCCTGCGGGCCGACCGGTTCGCCCGCGAATTCGGCCTTTCCGCGATCATCCTTGGGTCGGGCCGCGAGTACCGCCGGCTCGACGAAATCCGGGCGACGGGCCGAGCCGTCATCGTGCCGGTTAACTTTCCGCAGGCCCCCAGCGTGGGGTCGGTCGAAGCGGCACTCGATGTGTCGCTCGAACAATTGATGCACTGGGATCACGCGCCGGAAAATGCCGGCCGCCTGCACGCCGCTGGGGTCGCCATCGCCCTGACGAGCCACGGGCTCAAAGACCCGGCGACGTTTCTCACCGAGGTTCGCCGCGCGGTCGAGCGCGGCCTGAACGCCGACGGCGCGCTCAAGGCATTGACCGTTACACCCGCCGACCTGCTCGGCCTGAGCGAGCGGCTGGGCAAGATCGCTCCCGGCATGGGTGCCAACCTGGTGATTGCCGACGGCGACCTGTTCGCTAAGAAAACCAAAGTCCTGGAAAGCTGGATCGACGGCAAGCGATTTGAATTCGACAAGCCGCCGAGCAACGACGTGCGCGGCACATGGCAATTGGAACTGACTGGGCCGGACGATCGGATCCTGCGGCTCTCGCTCAAACTCTCGGGCAAGGCCGACGATCCGACGGGAACACTCAGTAAGACAGCCGCCGAGGGGGAGACGGCAGAGGAAGTCAAATTGGCCGATGTCGCCCTGAACGACGGGCTGCTCGGTTTTCGCTTCGAGGGTAAATCGTTAGGCAAGGAGGGCCCCGCGCGGGGCTCGGCCACGATTACTCGCAATGCGGACGGGAAGCTCTCGCTCTTGGGAACGGTCGTCTGGGCCGATGGTGCCAGCGATAAGCTGACGGGAGTGCGGACGGAGGAGCCGTCGGAGAAAGAGAAAAAGGAAGCCGAGCAGAAGGCTAAAGAGGAAGAGAAAGAGGAACAGAAGGAAACGAAGGGGGAAGATAAGGAGGAAGAGGATGAGGATAAGAAAGACGAGAAGAAAGAAGATAAACCCGAAACTCCCGCTTTGTACCCGGTGAACTTTCCGCTGGGAGACTTTGGCCGGAGCGAGGCCCCGGAGCAGCCCAAGCTGCTGGCGATCACCAACGCCACGCTTTGGACGTGTGGACCGGCGGGCACCATCGAAGGGGCGACGCTCGTCATCGGCGAAGGCAAGATCATCGCCGCCGGCAAGGACGTGCCGGTTCCCGACGGGGCCACGGTGATCGACGCGGCGGGCAGGCACCTTTCGCCAGGCATCATCGACTGCCATTCGCACATGGCGACCGACGGCGGCGTAAACGAGAGCAGCCAGGCGATCACGTCGGAGGTGCGAATCGGCGACTTCATCGACGCCAACGACATCTCGATCTATCGGCAACTGGCGGGAGGAGTCACCTCGGCGAATATCCTGCACGGTTCGGCCAATCCGATCGGCGGCCAAAACCAGGTCATTAAGCTCCGCTGGGGGGCGACCGGCGAAGCGCTGAAATTCAAAGAGGCCCCGGCCGGAATCAAGTTTGCTCTGGGCGAGAACGTCAAGCAGAGCAATTGGGGCGAGCGGTTCACCACCCGTTATCCGCAAACGCGGATGGGGGTCGAGCAGATTATGCGCGACGCCTTTGTCGCCGCCGGCGACTATCAAAAGTCGTGGGACCGCTGGGCCGAGAATCACGAGGGGCTGCCTCCGCGCCGCGATCTGGAACTGGAAGCCCTGGCCGAGGTGGTGTTCGGCAAGCGGTGGATTCATTGCCACAGCTACCGGCAGGACGAAATCCTGGCCCTGATTCGCGTCTGCGACGACTACAAAATCACCATCGGCTCGCTCCAGCACATTTTGGAAGGGTACAAAGTGGCCGACGTGATCGCCAAGCACGGGGCGACCGGCTCGTCGTTCTCAGACTGGTGGGCCTACAAGTACGAAGTGATCGACGCCATTCCTTACAACGGCGCGTTGATGCACCGGATGGGGATCATCGTCTCGTTCAATTCAGACGACGCCGAACTGGCCCGCCACCTGAACCACGAGGCGGCCAAGGCGATGAAATATGGCGGCGTGCCCGAGCAAGAAGCGCTGAAGTTCGTCACGCTCAATCCGGCGAAGCAGTTGCGGATCGACCGCTGGGTCGGCTCGCTCGAAGCGGGCAAACAGGCCGATTTCGTCGTCTGGAATGGGCCGCCGCTAGCTGTCACCTCGCGCTGCCAACAGACGTGGGTCGATGGCCGCCAGTATTTCGACCGCGAGGCGGATAGCGCCCGACGCGCCGAACAACTAAAGATGCGGGCCGCCCTGATTCGCAAAGTGCTAGATTCGGGCGAGAAGCTGCTCAAACCGGGCGAGCGAGAGTCGGACGAGGCGGAATTGTGGCCGCGGCTGGACGAGTTTTGTGCGCATGGGAAAGGGATGAGGGCTGTGGGTAGGGACTAGGGGTTTGTTTTCGGGTGCCACGTCCCACGCGCAGCGTGGGCGTACTAGGAGGCAAAGACGATGCGCGGCTTGCTATGTCTCTTGTTTGGGTTGGTTTTCGCGGAGTCCGCCTGGGGGCATCCAGAGATTCCCGGCGCGCCGCAAAAGCAGCCGGTCGCCCTGACCGGGGCGACGATTCACCCGGTCAGCGGACCAGCCATCGAGCAAGGAACGCTCGTCTTTGCCGAGGGCAAGATTGCCGCCGTGGGGAAGGACGTGAAAATCCCCGACGGCGCCGAGGTGATCGACCTGGCGGGCCAGCACGTCTATCCCGCCCTGTTCGACGCTTTGACCGATCTGGGCCTGGTCGAAATCAGCTCGGTGCGGGCCACGCTCGATACCGACGAGACCGGCCAGCTCAATCCCAACGTGCGGGCCATTGTCGCCGTGAATCCCGATAGCGAGCTGATCCCGGTCGCCCGATCCAACGGCGTACTGCTCGCCCTCGCCACTCCATCGGGCAGCCTGATGTCGGGCCGCTCGGCGGTGATCCAACTCGACGGCTGGACCTGGGAAGATATGGCCCTGGCTGGCGACACGGCGCTGCACATCGAATGGCCGCAGCCCCCGCGCCCCCGCCGGCGGGGCGACGATGAACCCGCGGCGGCCTCGCGGGCCGATCAAGCGGTCGAGCGGCTGCGAACCGCGTTAGACGACGCACGGGCTTACGCCGCCTCGCGCGCCGCCGATGCTAACTTTCCCCGCGACGCCCGCTGGGAAGCCTTGCAGGATGTGCTGGCGGGCAAGCTGCCGATCGTCGTCCATGCCGACGACGCGCGCCAGATCAATGCCGCGGTCGCCTTCGTCCGCGAAGAGAAACTGAAGCTCATCATCGCCGGCGGGTATGACGCGGCAAGTTGTGCCGCGCTGCTCAAACAGTACGACGTGCCGGTGATCGTGGGGGGCGTGTACCGGCTGCCGCGGCGGCGCGGGGACGATTACGATGCCCCCTACACCTTGCCCGCCCGACTGCAAGCGGCCGGCCTGCGGTATTGCATTTCGAGCCAGGACCGCCACGGGGCGAGCAGCGTGCGGAACCTGCCGTATCACGCGGCCACCGCGGTTGCCTACGGCCTGGCGGCCGACGAAGCGCTGAAGGCGATCACGCTTTATCCGGCCCAAATCCTGGGCGTTAGCAGCCGCGTCGGCTCGTTGGAGGTTGGCAAAGACGCGACGCTGTTCGTCTCTGACGGCGATCCGCTCAGCACGCCGACGCAGGTGACCCGCGCCTGGATCGGCGGCCGCAAGGTTGAACTGAACGATCGCCACAAGCGGCTGTACCGCAAGTACGAAGCGAAGTACGACCGGCTCGATCCGTAGGCTGCGCTGGTGAGCGACCGCAGCCCCGTGGCACTCACCCGCGGTGCGACTCGACACGGGACTTCCTAGAGGTGGCACCTGGTTTTAGTCGCGACAAAGCATTAGCCCACGTTCACTTGCGGGCGCAGCAGCTTGAGCAAAGCGACCCGCAGCTCGCGAAGCTTGAGCGGCATCGACAAGAGCACCCGATGCTCGTTGAGGTTGGCCGCCTCGATCAGATTCGACTGCCGGTTATCGACAAACAGGATGGCCGGAATGTCGCGGGTTACTTCGTGGGTGCCCAGTTCGTTGAAAGCTTGCAAGGCGGCGTCGCCCAGTTCCGTGGCCGAACAGAGAACGCAGTCGGCCAGTTTGTGATCGGCGTCGAGAAACCTCTGGAGCGCCCGCCGCGGATCGCTGAAGACCAGCACGCGATAGCCGTGCCGCTTCAAGCGGTCGCGCAGCACGTCCTGCATCTCGATCTTCGACTCGATCACGAGCACCGTGCGGTTGGTTCCTTCCTGGTCGGCGGCAATCTTCGCTTCGGCGGCCGCTTCCGCCGGGCCCGCGGGCGCTTCGGCCGGATCGACGTCGAGGGACTCGCCCGCTTGCAACCGCGTCAGCAGCCGCTTGGCGTCGTCGTGCATCTCCTTGGCGGAACCGTACCGCTTTTCCGGGTTCAGTTCGAGCGCTCGCATCACGAAGGCGGCCAGCCGGTCGGGAATGATAGAATCGTGGGCGGCGATCGGCTTGATGTTCTGATAGCGGGCGATGGCCAGCCGCGAGAGGCGATCGCGGGCCTCGCCCATGGGCGAAACGCCGGTCAGCAAGTTGTAGAGGATGGCGCCGGCAAAAAAGAGATCGCTGCGAGGATCGTTATTGCGCACGCCCGAGGCCCGCTCCAGGCCGGCATAGTCGATCGTCCGCGGGTTCGAGGCATCGTCTTGCTTGCCCGACGAAACTTGAATGCCGGCGAGACCAAAATCCACCAGCTTCGCCTGGCCGCGGCTGGTAACGAGCACGTTCGACATTTTCAGGTCGCGATGCGTGTGGCCGCGCTCGGCGGCGTAGGCCAGACCGGCCAGAATATCGACGCCCAGTCGCAGCGCCTCGAGTGGCTCCATCTTTTTGCGAACGCGAATGAACTCGCGCAGGTTCCGCCCCTCGACAAATTCCATCGTCAGGTGCGGCGTGGGCAGGTGATCGGCCTCGTAGATGGGGACGATGTTCGGATGCCGCAATTGCATGCCGATCTTGCCTTCGCGGATGAACTGTACGGTCATCTCGCGGTCGTCGCGAAACCGCTTGCGCAGAGATTTCACCGCGACGATCCGGCCCGTTTTGACGTCGACCGCTCGATAGACGCGGGCGAAGGTGCCGTTGCCGATCAGATACAGCACCTTGAAGTCGCCGTAAAAATAGCCCCCCCGCTCCCCCTTGAAGAGCCGGTCGAGCTGGAAATTCGTCAGCACCTCTTTACGCAATAGCAGGCTGGTCAGGTCTTCGAGCTGGACCTCGCGCGTGCCCAGCTCGGCCCACAGCGAGTCCATCTGCCGCGAGTCGAGCAGGGCCGCATCCATGATGCGCTGGGAAAGCTGTTCTGGGGTAATCGCTTCCGGCATGGCGGCTTCGCGGCAACGAGGGGGCGGGATTTCGGCGGCAGACTTCGATTTTTCTATGCTATTCCACCAGTGCCCAGGGTGCAACGTATTTGGCGGGCATTGCGCTTGCCTAAACTTCGTCGCGGGGATGTTCGCCTTCGTGCCGGTGACGCAGAGCGTCGCGCTCGCGGCGGGTCGCCTCCAGGTCGAACACCAGGTACTTCATGTCCAGCCGCAATTGGCTCAAGGCCTCTTGCACGAGGTTCAAAATCCGACGGCGGCGCTTGGTGCTATCCACCACGCGAAACATCAACGGCTCCAGCCGCGAGCGATGCTCGGCGGGCAGGGCGGCCACCGCGGCGGCCAGATCGGCCACATCTTTAGGCAACTCTTCGGTCGGCAAGGCAATCCGCGGCGAGGTCATGCGTCGTCTCCGGTGTGGCGTCCACTTGGCGGGAGAGAGAGAATGCAGGCTTCGTGCCACGGCCCGGTCGGCCCTCGTGCGCCTGGCTGTAACTCTATGCACAGTGGGAACTTGCGGCAACCGCCGGCCCTGATTGCCGCAGGGCCACCGCGTGGCGGATTCGCCACGTTTGCCCTGGATTTTGGTCGCAACTCTTGATACAAGCCCACGTTGCGTCGATCGTAGCGGCGCGTGCGCGGATGTTGCCGCCCGGCAACCTCCGCGCCGATATAGACGATAGCCAAACCTTCTAGCCTCATGCTGTCCGCCACGCTTTACGCCCGGCTGCAACTTCGCACGGCAGCGATCCTGGCCGGAGCGCTCGGGGTCTGGACGCTGCTCGTCGCGCCCGTGGCGGCCCAACTGCGCGACTCGTTCGAGGGACCACAGGCGACCTGGACGCTGAAAGAGGCCGACTGCGGCGTCAGCGTGCTCATTCAAGAGCGAAGCTACAGACAGTCGCACGGCGGCCAGGCGAGCGAACACCTGCGGCTGGCGGTGGGGAGCGGCACCTTCGTCTATCTCACGCAGTCGATCGGGCGGGCGGCGATGATTGCCGAGTTTCGCCCCAGTTTGTTCCTCAAGTCCGATCGACCGAGCCTGCAACTGATGGCGCGGGTGGTCTTGCCGCACACGATCGACCCGGGGACCAAGCAGCCCTTGTCGCTGCTGTTGCGCGGCGACGTTTATACCGATGTGGGGCAATGGCAAGAGCTGGCGGTGCGCGACGCCACCAAACTGCTGGACCTGGAGATCATCGCCAAGCGGACGGTGTTTCGAGGCGAAATCGACCCGCGCGAGGCGTACGTCGATCTGCTCGTACTCAACGCGTATAGCACCCGGGGGAACATCGACCTTTGGCTCGACGACCTGGAAATTCAAGGCTATGTGAACCTGGACGAAGCCGACTCTCCGCAGATCGCCCGCCGCGCGTCGCCGGCCGGCGACCTGCCTGCGGGCAGCCCCGCGGCGAGTCGCGCGGCGAGCGCCGCCGACGCGCCGGGCACGGCCCAGCTTCAGGGGTCGCTGCTGCTGGTGCGGGGCCGCCCTTTCGCCCCGCGCATCATTCGGCACCAGGGCGAGCCCTTTGAATGGCTGCAAACGCTCGGCTTCAATACCATCCAACTGGCCGCTTCTCCCTCGCCGCAGCAACTGAAGGAAGCCCAGCGGCTGGGGCTGTGGCTCGTCGCTCCTCCTCCGTATGGCGACGAGTCGCTCGATCCAAGCACGTTTTCGCCGGTCATCGGCTGGAGTCTCGGCGCGCGGTTGACCGAGCGCGATCTGGCGGGGACCAAAGAGCTTGTCAGCGAAATCCGCCGCTTCGAGCCGAACCAGCAACGTCCGCTGGTGATCGGGGCGGACGCCGGACTCGGCGAGCTGAGCCGTGTCGCCTCGCTGTTGATCCACGACCGCAATCCTTTGGGAACGGCTCAAGAGCTGTCGGCGCAGCGCGGGTGGCTGATCGCGCGTCCGCGATTGACTCGTCCCGGCACGCCGATGTGGGCCGCCGTTCATAGCCAGAGACCGCACAAGCTGGCCGAACAGCTCGTACTGCTCAGCCAGGGGGCGAGCGTTGAAGAAGACACCGATCCCGAGCAGCTTCGCTTGTCGGCCTATAGCGCGCTCGCGGCGGGAGCGCGAGGGTTCGTCTTTCCATCGTCCAGCCCCTTGGGCATCGACCGGCGCTCGGCGGCGCTGCGAACCGATGCGCTAAAGCTGTTGAACATGGAACTGAAGCTGTTCGATCCCTGGATCGCTGCCGGCACGTTGAGCGAAGAGTTGGCCGCCGGCGACCACAGCGTGCAGGTCAGCGTCCTGTCAACCGATCGTTCGCGATTGCTGCTGGTGACCCAACACGCACCGGCCCAGCAGTACGTTTTGGGCCCGGCCCCTCAATCGTCGCTGCAAGTGACGGTGCCGGGCGTCAGCGCTTCGGACAAGGCGTACCGCGTTTCGCTCGGCGGCATCAAGTCGCTGCGCGTCACGCATTCGGGCAGCGGCGCGCATCTCACGCTCGACGACGCCGGCCTGGCGACGGCCGTGGTGATTACCCAGGATCCGCTCGCCATCCATCATTTGAAACGGACGCTGTCCGACGTCGGAGTCGAAGCCGCCCGCCTGCGCTACGACATCGCCGTGCGACGACTGGGGCAAACGGTGGAACTCGACGGCGAACTGGCCGCCGCCGGTCATCCCTTGGCCGGCGCTCCCGAGTTGCTGCGCGAAGCCCAGGCTCATCTCGATCGAGCGGGTACGCTGCTGACTGCGGGCGACTACGAGAATCTGCACCTGGCGATTTCTCGCGGCGAACAGGCGCTGGCCAAGGTTCGCCGCGGTCATTGGGAACAGACCGCCGCGCCGTTTCCTTCGCCGGCGGCAAGTCCCTGCCTGGCACAGTTCACCTCGCTGCCGCTGCATTGGCAACTTGCCCAGCGCATGCAGCAAGGCCAATGGGGCGGGAACGAGCAAGCGGCCGGCGATTTCGAATCGCTCGACCAGATGCTCCAGACGGGTTGGCAGCAACAGCGGCTTCCCCCGGCGGGCGTGCAATGCGATGTCAGCCTGTCGCTGCAAAATCCGCACTCGGGCCGCTCCGCATTGCGAATGCAGGCCTGGGCCGCCGTGGCGAAATCGGCCCCGCCAATCGTCGAGCAGCCGCTGGTCTGGATCGGCAGCAGCCCGGTTCCCGTTCGCCAAGGACAACTGGTGAGAATCCACGCCTGGGTACACGTTCCCCGGCCGCTGGCCGGCACGGCCGACGGGCTGCTGGTGTTCGATTCGGCGGGCGGAGCGGAACTGGCCGACCGCGTGCGGCTGACGCAAGGCTGGCGCGAGCTGACGCTCTATCGGGCCGTGCCGGAAACGGGAGAGCTGAGCGTGACGTTTGCTTTGACCGGTCTGGGCGAAGCCTGGATCGACGACCTTTCGGTCTCGCTGCTCGACCCGGAACCGATCCGGCCGTAGAGGCAAGGGTTTAAGGTTCCAAGTTCAAAGTTCAAAGTTAAGATGGAGCTTCTTCGCTTCCTGACTTGGAACCTGGAACCTGAAACTTTGAACTCTTCTTCCCTGCGCTCCGACGCCTTGGCCATCTGGCAAGCCGGGGTCGATGCCGTCCGGAGCGACCTCCTGGTCGTCGAGAACGTGCGCACTCGCGGCGACAGTCTAGTCGTTGGCGACGAACGTCTGCCGCTGGCTTCGATCGGGCGGATTGTGGTGATCGGCGCGGGAAAGGCGGGCGCGGGAATGGCCGCGGGCCTCGAGCAGGCGCTCGGCCCACATGTCTTGGCGGAGAAACAGGTCGCCGGCTGGGTAAACGTTCCGGCCGATTGCGTGCGCACGTTGTTACGCATTCACCTGCACGCGGCGCGGCCGGCGGGCGTCAACGAGCCGACGCCCGCCGGAGTCTTCGGGACCGAGCAGATTTTGGAACTGGTCGGCTCGCTCGGCCCGCGCGATTTGTGTTTTTGCCTGATTTCGGGTGGCGGCTCGGCCTTGCTGCCGGCCCCGGTCGCGGGTGTGACGCTGGCCGACAAGCAAATGCTGACCCGGCACCTGAGCGGCGCGGGGGCGAACATTCAAGAGCTCAACACCGTCCGCAAGCAACTGAGCCGGATGGGGCAGGTACTCTGGGACGCGAACGTCAAGAGCGTCAACGAGCGCTACCGCGAGACAGGCGGCGAGGAGCAGTACACGCATCTCAACGATCATCGGCACGGCGACCACGTCCAGCCCGTGCAGGTGCTCAAAGCCGTGCGGTGCCTTGAGTACCAGTCCAGTGAGTTCGCCGTCTGGGAGC
>JBBDYF010000231.1:0-9594 GCA_040901775.1 Pirellulaceae bacterium
AAGCGAAACCGGCGCTGCCAAAAAAACGCGATTAGCGATTAGCGAAACTCACCCCCGGCGGCCAAAGCTAACCCGCGAACTGGCAATGCTTTGAGACGGATTTTACAAGTCTTGATTCGCCTTGACCTGGACCACCCGTCCTGCGAGACTTCGCCACCAATCGCCCTCTAGGCGACATGCTCGGAAACGGTACTTTCGCGACGGAGTTTGCCATGAATCGCGGCTTGCTATGCTTGGTTGTCGGCGGTGGACTCGGACTGGCCGGCTGCTCGGGAAAGACGACGACGCCCGAACCGGCAGCCAAGGCCGCTCCTGCCGCCGCGGCCCCCGAAGCTGCTAGCACGACGCAGGCCATGCCGGCCGCGCCGCCGGCGGTTCAGGTTGCGGTCGGTGCCACTCCGGATCAGGTAGTGACTGTCTTTCTGAATGCCTTGAAAGCGGGCGATCAATCGACCACGGCCTCGCTTTTGACCGTCAAAGCTCGGGAAGAAACGACCAAACACGACATCGAAGTCGATCCGCAAAGTGCGCCCAACGCTCAGTATCAGGTGAACGGCCCCGAATACCTACCCAACAATCCCAACGGCGCGCATGTCACCAGCGTCTGGACCGAGACCTACGAGGACGGCAGCGTCAACTACGAAATCGTCTGGGTGCTGCGCCGCCAACCGGAAGGCTGGCGAATTGCGGGGATGGCGCTCGAAATGATTCCGGGGCAAGATCCGTCGTTTCTGAATTTTGAAGATCCGCTCGACATGATGCAGAAACGGGACGATGCGATCGCCGCCCAGCAGCCGCCGGCAGCGGAAACGGCCGCCCAGCCGGAAGGTCCGATGGGCCAGCCAGCGACTGCCATCGAACGCTAGCACCGGCCCCAGCGAGGCATCGGATCGGTCTGGCGCGGGGATATTCTGTCTCACACCCCGCTACTAAATGCCGGCGTAATCCGGGCGCGAATTAGTACACAAGCTGTTTATGTGAAACAGTTTATGTCGCGTCGGCGAATGAGAATGCGCGGGTGCGGACTTCTCTTGCCTGCTCGTCCGCCAGCGCTGGACAACGGCCCTAGGCGTTGTAAGTTTTGGGCACAGTAGCCGCCATCCCGCGCAACGACCAAATGCACCTATCTTGTGCATTTTATCATCCGCCGCTTGACAGCAGCCCTCACTTCGATAATTTTAACGTCCTAACCTGCGCTACCAATGCATCTTTCGCAATCGGCAAGGCTTCTCAAACAGGGTTTGCCATGCGGGATGCAGGGGAGTGGGCAGGTCTCGTTCTTCGCATCCGCCCGGTAAACGCCGTCAGGGCCGGATGAAGCATGGTGGACGGCAACGTGAGTGGTTTCAACACGGTACCTGTGTAAGTAACTGGAGGATTCGAGGATGAACCGCATTGTTGTGTTCGGTGTCGCGATGTTTTTCGCGCTGGTTGGCATCGCCCTGACCGGCGGCGATCGCCAGGCTCAGGCCGGCCTGTTCGCCCGTGGTGGCGGCGGCTGTAACGGTGGATGTTCCGACGACGGTTGTAGTGGCCGACGTCATCGTCGCGGCAACGATTGCTGTGCTCCGGACAAGAGCTACGATAGCTGCTCGGGCAACGATTCGTGCCGCGGCCGCAAGCATCGCGATCGTTGCAGTGGTCGGGACCGCTGCAGTGGACGCGATCGTGGCCACGGTCGCCGCGACCGCGGCTGCAACGGTGGTGGCTGCAATGGTGGCGACCACGGCTGCAATGGTGGTGGCTACGGTGGCGATCACGGTGGTTACGCCGCTCCGTCCGGCAAGGGCCCGATCCAAGGCCCCGAAGGCCCGATCCAAGGCTCCAAAGGCCCGGTTGGTCCGGAAGCCCCCCTGGCTCCGGAAGTCTCCAAGTAAGCAATCTCAATCGAGTTGGCCCCGCTGCGGGTTAACTTGCATTCAGCCGCCGAGTCCCTGTTTGGCGGCGGCAGTTCTGCGGCAAGCTTCGAAGGATCGGCCTCTTCCAAAGGCCGATCTTTCTTTTTGCGCCGCTGGCAGCCAGTCGCGCGCTTTCGACCGATACTTGCTGCAGGCGGCACGTCGCACGCCCGCCGAATTTCATGGCTCCGCTGACCCGATTCGATCTAATGGCCCAGTCGTCCGATCTTGATGCGTCCCCGGAGCCGGCTCCCGCGCCCTTGCTGCGCAGCGTGCTTTCGCTGCTGATCTTCGTGCATTGCTTCTGCGTACTGGTGGTGCTGGCCTCGACTTTCCGCCGTTCGACGCTGCAGGCCCGGCTGGTCGGCATTTTTGGGCCCTACACGCAGCTTCTGCACTTCGATCCCGGACTGTTCACCCCGTTTCACCACACCCACGGGTTTCCAGCCGACGACGACGCCATCATCGCCGTGGACCTGTATGCCAGCGGCGAACTCCCCGTCGAGCGCCAACCACGACTAAAAACGGTAACGTTGCCTGCCGCCGGTTCGTCCTGGCTCGGCAGCCGGCAGCGATCGTTACGGCTCGCCAAGCGACTGGCAGCGTACGCGGACCCAGACGACGAACGCGAAGACCTGAGCAGCGGACTGGCCCGAGCGATCGGCAGCCGCATCCTGCGCGAGCACGATGCCCAGCGGGCGGTTGTCCGTTGCCTTCGCCGGTCGAGTCAACCGCTCGATCTGGCGACGCTATATGAAGGCTTCCCGCCCGACGACCCGACCGCCGCGCCGTACGATTCGTTGCTGTACGAGGCCGACGTCTGGATCGACGAGGACGGCGAGGCCCAGGTTCAGCGGCGCGTCGCCCAGGCCGAAGCGGCGCCGCGGCGCGTGGTTCCCGCTCCTTGATCCTCCCACTCCCGGCTGCCGTATGTCTTTCCGCCCCGGCTACTTCACCGAGTTGATCGAGACCTTCGGTCGCGGCTGGAATCGTTTTTGGTTTTTGCCCAGCGATCCGTTGCCCTGCGCCGTGTTGCGAATTGCAGTTGGGCTGCTGGTTCTATTTCATCTGTTGTCGCTAAGCGGCGACATCGACCGCTGGTATGCCCGCGCTGGACTGCTACCGCCGGCAACCGTGCAAACGCTCGTCTTGGCCGAGGTTCGGTCCCCCTACGTCCATCCGTCCTATTTCAACTACCTCGGACCCACCGGAACGCGAATCGCGCACGGCCTGGCGATTGCCCTGGCGGCGGCCTTTACGGCGGGAGCGGTCAGCCGCATCACCGGAGTGTTCACGGCACTGGCATTGCTGGCCTATATTCATCGCTTGCCGCTGGTCGCCGGGCATGCCGATCCGGCGTTGGTATTTCTCGTGCTGTATCTTTCGATCGGGCCGGCCGATGCCTGTCTGTCGGTCAGGCGTTGGCTCCGCGGGCGCCGCACCGGCCACTTGGTCCAACAGCCCGAGCAGCGCTCGTACTGGGCGACGCTGTCGCTGCGGCTCATTCAAGTGCATCTGTGCGCCTTCGTGGCCATGCAAGCCCTTGTTAAACTGAATGGCGACGCTTGGTGGAATGGTGAAGCGATCTGGGAACTGTTGGCCCAAACCCATTCCCGGCCATTCGATCTGACGTGGCTTCGAGACTACGAACTGCTGGTCAATTTTTGGACGCACGCAATCGTCTATTACCAATTGGCTTTTCCTGTGCTGATTTGGAACCGGCTGGCCCGGCCTTTGTTGCTAGTCCTCGGCGTTGCCATCTGGCTCTCGCTTGCCCTGGCCACCGGCCTGTTGCTATTTGCTCTGGCGATGATCGTCGGCAGCTTGGCCTTCGTCCCGGCCAGTTCCTACCGCGCACTCTCCATGCGCTTGCCGGTTCCGGCACGTTGACAGCCCGCCGGAACCAGCCGACGATGGGTCTGGCCTCTGACCTTTGAACCCTGTCCTCTTCTCCCGTGCCGCGCCGCAACCTCATCATCCTGTTCGTCGCCGCGCTCGTCTCGCTGGCTTGTTACCAGCGCGCCGCCCGCAACCGGTTTGCCGGCACCTTTTCGCGGGCGATGAACATCGTCACCCGCGACTACGTGGACGAAGTCGAGCCGCGCGTCCTGTTCGAAGGCGCGATGGACGGGATGATGAACCAGCTCGACATGTACTCGGGCTACACGCCCCCCGATGAATTTCGCCAATTCATGCAGCAGATCGACGGGCAATTTCCCGGCATCGGGATCATGGTCGAGCAGAATCGGGAAACGAAGCAGTTGGAGGTGTTGGTTCCCATTCCCGGTTCGCCCGCCGCCCAAGCGGGCATGAAGGCGGGCGACGTGATCGAGGCCATTGAAGGACAGGCAACGGCCGAGCTACTTCTGGAAAGAGCCCTCGACCTGATTAAGGGTCCTGCCGGTTCGAGCGTCCGACTGACGATCCGCCGCGCGGGTCTTTCCCGGCCGCTCGAGCTGGAGGTGCCGCGGGCAAACATTGCGATCGAATCGGTCCTGGGAGATGCCCGTCGCGACGATGGAACCTGGATCTTCACCTTGCTCGACGATCCCCGCATTGGCTACATCCGGCTCGACTCGTTCGGCGAGCGGACGTTCGACGACCTGCGAGGAGCCTTTGCAACCTATCGCCAGCCCGCACAAGAAATCGACGGCCTAATCCTCGATCTGCGCGGCAATGCCGGGGGCCTGTTGGATGCGGCGGTTAAAACTTGCGACATGCTGCTCGACGAGGGACTGATCGTAAGCACGCGCGGCCGGGGCGGGGTGGAACGGGCCTCGTTCTCTGCGAATCCGGGATCCGAACTCGACAGCAAGCTGCCGCTGGTCGTGCTGGTGGATCGCTACTCAGCCAGCGCCGCTGAGATTGTCGCCGCCTGCCTGCAAGACCACGACCGGGCAGTCGTGATCGGCGAGAGAACTTGGGGCAAAGGAACCGTCCAGAACATCGAGGAATTGGAAGGGGGCAAAAGCGCCATTCGCCTGACGATTGCCACGTATTGGCGTCCCAGCGGCAAAGACATCCACAAGCGCCGCACCGCCGCCGAAGCCGACGATTGGGGCGTGCGCCCCGATCCGGGATTCGAGACGTCGCTGACCAAAGACGAGTATCAGCGGGTTGTGCTCGGCCGGCGCAAGCGCGAGATCACTCCTTGGAGCGAATTGCTGAGCCGTCCGACGCGGTCGCCGGCGGCCTCGCCGGTCGAGCCGCAGGCAGGCGTGGACACCGCCGCTCCGCCGGTTCCCATTCCCGATGTGGGCGAAGACGCTGCTGTGGTAGAACCCTGGTTCGATCCCGCCTTGGACCGGGCGATCGAGTATTTGCACGAACAATTCGCACTGCCCCCGGCCCAGCCCCGCGCGGCCTAGCCTTGAGCCAGCAGGTCGTCCAACGGCGGACGCCACCAGGGGAGTTTGGGAAACAACACCCGCCCAATCTGTGCCGCGCCCGGCGTGGAAGCGCGGATGCGCCCCGCCGCGATCAAGTCGGGCAGGTTCCAGTGCCCCAGCAACAGGGGCGTTAAATCGCGGCGACGCAGCGACAGGTAGTTGCGCACCAGCGGCTGCTTCACCACCGTCATTGCCCCTTCGGCAAAGACCAGCCGCAGCCGAGCCACCTCGACCGCGTGCGCGCGGTGCGGCTGCGCCCCGCACTGAATTTCTAAACCAAACTGCAGCGGCTTGGTCAGTTCGGCGTCGCGCAGGCGGTCGGCCAGCGTGCCGCCCAACAACGCGAGCAAACCGAGCGGGTTCATCACCTTGGCCATGAAGACCTCGCCCCCCACCACTTCGGCCTGATGGAAGCGACCGCCAGCGGCCTGGAACAGATCGTGCAACGGATCGTCGGCGGGCGAGTCGAGACGCAGTTGCCAGTGATCCTGCTCGCTGGCATCGGCGCAAACGCGGGCCGTCAGATGTTCGGCGATGTCGCGGCGGCCGGCTTCGACCAGTAGCTCGACCATGCGCCCTTCGCGGATGAAGACCGCGCCCCGAATGTTCGCCAGTTGTTGCGAAAGATCGGGCGATTCGGGCCCTTCGGCGGCGACGTAAATTCGGTCGCAGGCCGCCCGATTGATCAACCACTCCCAATAGGCATCGCTGCGCAGGGGCGAGCCGAAACGCCCGGCCAGCGATTGCTCGTACAAGCGGATCACCGCCGGCAACTCGATCCTCCGCAGGGGACGAATGGCGATCTTCAGCGGGCGCGTCCGCATCAGCGAGCAGGTATCGTCGCGCTCGCGAGGCCCAATCACGCCTTCCGACGTGGCGTTGAGCTGCGCCAGGATCTGGCGGGCGCCCGCGGTCGAAAACGTATGCCGGCCGCACACCGACCACCCTTGACGGGCAAAAAGCATCGCGGCGCGCGTCCGCGTCAGGCCGACGAACACTCCTTGCTCGCGGGCTCGCCGCTCGGCCGCCACGATCAACGAACTGGCAAAACCGAGCCCGCGCTGTTCCGCCGCGGTGGCGAGGTCCATCAGCCTGACGGATGGAATGGCCAGCGATCCCAGGCGAATCGTGCGCCGGGTAGCCCGCACGTGAGCCGCCAGATGTTCGCCCTGCTTGACCACGAGTCGGTCGGCCGGATCGTAACCCGGTTCACCCAACTGGGCGTGGAATTCCTCGCTCGTCGGCCCCTGAAAGGCGGCCAGCAGCAGGCGATGGATCGCCTGATGATCGCCCCCTTTGGCAGAGACAAGCCGCGGCAGCGTGCTCTTCACCGGCAGCGGCGGCGGAGCCACCAGCCGAGCGGCAGGCGATCTGCGGCGTTTAGGTTTGGGACGTGGGGAAGAGGCGTGCAAGACCGGCGGAACCGTGCGCGTGCTCACTGGGCGAGTCCTCTCGCAGTAGTCGAATCCCTCCGCGGCTCGTCGTGGCCGCCACTGGTCAACTGCGTTTGGGGCCGCAGTTGTTAACGCAACTTACGCGGGAACTTCTGAAAGTTCCAGTAGGCGCGGCACTAAATATTCTTCCGGGAAGAGCACGAACGAAAACTCGCGTGAACCAAGCAGCCGCGCGCGGCGGGCTTCCTCCACCAGGCGCGCTTGCTCGCGACGCAAGTGTTCCTCGACCGGGCGAAGCAGTTCGCGCATCGCGCGATTGATTCGGTCGAGACCCGTAAACACTTCTGGCGAAGCACGCCGGAGTGCCTGAGCAGCGAGATAGCTGCGCTTCTCGGCGGCCAGCGAGATCAACTCGTTTTCAATCTGCGGCTCGCGCGCCGGCTCTGGATCGTTGAGGAAAGACTCCGGTCGATAGCGCAGCTCGCGAATCCGCCGGGCACAATCGCGCACGTCATCGGGCGACGCTTGCGGCCGGTCGATCGGCAAGCGGAACGTCGCAGTCGCGGTCAGGTAAGCCGGCGGCTCAACCCCAAACAACCGCCGAATAATCGCATCCGTCAGTTCGTCGTACTTGGCCCCACCGATGCCGTGGAGGAACAAGTCGCTGAGCACCAGGCGGGCGTACATCGTGGTGACCAGCGCCCGCGGCCGCAACTTGATCCCTTGCCGCTGCATGGCATCCCAACCGATGATCGTGCGCAGCGGCTCGCCCGCGGCGCCGGCCACGACGATCCCTTCGCGATCCGTCAATTCCCACTTTGCGGCGCTGCGGCGGACAAACACATGTCGCCGGCGCGGGTTGCCGCGCGACCACAACCAGAAGGGGGCTTCCACCCAGTCGCCGTCTTGCATCAGTTCGGGCGCCGGGTGCGACCGGCTGCGCACACCGTTGCGCAAGCGGTACTCGGCCTGCTCGGCATTGTGGATCGCTCGGAACTCCGCTGCCCGCTCGAGCAAATGCTCGGCAAAGTGGGCGAACGGATCTGTTTGAACTAGCAAGTGCAGCGGAAGCTCGTTCGTCTCCAGGCCCAGTTCGCGTTCCAGCCGGTGACGCCCCAGGGCCAGGCACTGGCCAAGATTCGCGGGCCGCTCTTCGTCGCTCGCAGCCATCACCAGCGGCCATAAGCGATCGAGGATCAGTTCTTTTCCCGCAGTCGCCGCTGATTGCCAGGGCTGGAAGGCTTGCCGAACCTGGTCCGCGAAGTTGCGAAACACTGGTGGGTTGAGAATGCGCCGCTCTTCCCACGGAATATCTTCTCCGGCGGCGTCGAGCGGAACGTCCACCACACGCGGCGCAGCGCGGCCCCCCGTCGGCACGCGAATTCCCGCCGAACGGATGATGTCGCTATCGACCGCCAGATTGATGGCCAACCCGCCGACCGCCTTGGCAATCGACGACAGGGCGAAATTCTTGAACCACACGCCGGGATGAAACAATTCCGGCTGGTGGCCGGAAAAGATTAGCGGCACGCGCTCGGAAATACTTTGGGGATCGTTGCCGGCAACCTGGGCCAAGGCAACCAGCACCGACTTTTTCGCCTCGGCACGATACCCGGTGGGAAAGCCGGCCGCGTGATCGAACCGCTCGCCGATCGCGCGGTTGCGCTCCACCAGGGCCGCGACCTGCGCCAGCGGCGGATCGACGAGCGCAGCGCCGTCGACTTGCGGCGCGCGAAGTTTGCGTGGCACCTGTTCGATCATGGGGCGCGAACCTAGGGCTGCAAATCACAACCGGCCGCCACGCAAAATCCCGGTTCGACGCCGGCGATCGCCCGGTCGAGCGTCAGGTGGTAATACTCCAGCCGCGTGTGCGCGTCGTCCAGCACGCCGCCGAACGACCGCTTCTCGTCCAAGTAGATCAGCGGCACGGGCAATTCGACGATCCGCCATCCCGCCGCGGCGGCTTGGGCCCAAACCTCCAGTGGCATGGCATAGCCCGCCTCGGTAATCGACAGTTGCGCCAAGGCAGCGACCCGGTAGCACTTGAATCCGCAAAACGCATCGGTCAGCGACAGGCCGAGCCGGCGGTTCAGTTCGTTGGTGACTTGTTGGTTGATCCGCCGCCGCTGTTCGGGAGGGGGCGTGTCTCCGGCGAACTCTTGCAAATAGCGGCTTCCGGAAACGAGTTCGACTTCGTCGGTGCAGGCGGCGAAGAACTCGGGAATGCGTTGCGGCTCGTGTTGGCCGTCGCAGTCGATCGTGACCAGCTTTTCGAACCCGTGCTGTTGCGCGTAGGCGTACGCCGAAAGCAAGGCCGCTCCGTAGCCGCGGTTCTCGGCATGGGTCACCACGCGGATGTCCCGGCGGGCCGCCAACAGCTCCGCGGTGCCGTCGCTCGATCCGTCGTCGATCACCAGGATCTGCGGGGAATACCGCCGCACCTCGTCCAGCACGACGTTTACATGCCGAGCTTCATTGTAAACGGGCAGGGCGGTCAAACAGCCAGTCATCAGAAGAGTCCTTGGGCGGTGGAAATTCCAGTCGTCCGATTCCACTCGCATTCTAGGCGGAGGGATAGCCTCGTCAACAATTGCCGCGCGGCCTCGATCGGCCAGTTCCCCGCGCTGTCTCGCTGGGGGTGGGTTTCGCTAATCGCTAATCGCGTTTTTTTTGACAGCAATGGTTTCGCTAATCATTTGCAACCCCTTGGAACTGCGGCACTTGCGCCCTGAGTAGCGATTGGCAATTCCCGTTTTCATTGATCGAACCGATCAGCGTAACTCGCTGTATTCTTGCGCGGCGTGTAGTGGGGACTTCAGTCCCCGAAAGACCTTGCACGCTCCTGGGACTAAAGTCCCAGCTACAGAGATACCAACCCGACGCGCAAGCGAGGACAGCCCTCGCTTGCGCGTC
>JBBDYF010000231.1:9604-15708 GCA_040901775.1 Pirellulaceae bacterium
CGTCGGGTTGGTGTGCCTAAAACGACTCTACCAAGTTGCCAATGAACTGGCGCGAAGCTGCGCTTCAGCATGGACAAATTATATCTGTCCGGGTGTATTCTGTCAATACGTCCACTTCCCCTGGAGCCCGGCGCAGGTTGTCCAAACCGCCGGGCGGGCGGATCGTCGCAATTGCCGCTGCCCAAAGGACTTGCTTGCTGCCAGCAGCGCTCGCCGTTAGACTGGTCGCAGCACCGCGCGACGGCTGGGTGTGTTTGAACCTAAGCCGCGGAGGACAGTTAGAAAGCTCCTGGCGGAACCGCGCGGCGGCCGGGCCGCCGCGAGTGGGCGGGAGAGCGCACGATGTGGCAGTTCTGGTCCCGTCTGTTCGACACACGGGGGTTCGACCAGCCTTGGCAGTCGGGCGAATCGTGGACGCAAGGGTTGGGAGTCACCCTGCTGCTGGCCAACTTGGCCACGGCGTTTGCGTTCTTTGCCATTCCCGTATTGATCCTGTTCTTTTTGCTGCGCAAAAAAAACATCCGCTGGTCCCGCATGTGGTTCTTGTTCTTCGTCATGCTGGTGGTCGGCGGGCTGGTCCACTTTGTTTCGGCGGCTTCGTTCTGGTGGCCGGCGTACCGGTTTCACGTGGTCATCAATGTGACGCTGGCGGTCGTCTCGTGGATCGCGATCGTGGCCCTGATCCCGCTGATTCCTCGGATGCTCGAAAGCCGGAGCTCCGAAGAATTCGTTCAGCAGTTCACCAAGCGCGAACAGGCCGAGCAGGCGCTGCTCGACACCGAGGCGGTCTATAAGTCGCTGGTCGAAGGCTTGCCGCTGAACGTCTTTCGCAAGGATCTAACGGGGCGGTTCGTCGATGCCAACCAGCGATTTTGCGACACCCTGGGCCGCCCGCTGGCCGAAATCCTGCACCAGCGCGACCTGGATTTCTTCCCCGCCGAGCAGTGCCAGAAGTATCGCCGCGACGACGAACACGTCATGCAGACCGGCGAGACGTTGGAAGACATCGAGGCCTATTTCAAGCCGGGCGGCGGCAAGCTGTACGTGCAGGTGCTGAAGGCCCCGGTTCGCGACGCGCGGGGAAAAATCGTCGGCGTGCAGGGGATGTTTTGGGACGTGACCGAGCGCATCCAAGCGGACGAAGCGGCCCGTCAAAGCGACGCCCGCTTCCGCAAGCTGGTGCAGTCGAGCCTCATCGGCGTGATGATTGCCGACCTGGACGGCCGGGTGCTCGACGCCAACGACGAATTCCTGCACATGCTCGGATATACACGCGACGACCTCGCCGCCGGCCTGCGGTGGGACTCCCTTACTCCGCCCGAGCACCGGGCCAGCGACGAGCAGGCGATCGGCCAACTCAAGGCGAGCGGCACCTCAAAACCCTGGGAAAAAGAGTATCTGCACAAGAGCGGCGAGCGCATCCCCGTGCTCGTCGGCGTTACCATGCTGGAAGGATCCGAGTCGGAGTGCATCTGTTCGGTCGTCGATATCTCGCGGCAAAAGAAGACCGAACAGGAGCTGACCTCGGCCAAAGAAATTGCCGATGCAGCCAGCCAGGCCAAAAGCCAGTTCCTGGCCAACATGAGCCACGAAGTACGCACTCCGATGAACGCCATCATCGGGATGACCGAACTCGTGCTCAACTCCCCGCTGCAGCCCAAGCAGAACGAGTACCTGCGGATGGTGCTTCAATCGGGCGAGTCGCTGCTCTCGGTGATCAACGACGTGCTCGACTTTTCCAAGGTCGAATCGGGCCGGGTCGAACTCGAACACCTCCCCTTCAGCCTCCGCGACACCCTGGGAGACGCGGTCAAGTCGCTCGCGCTGCGGGCCCACGAGAAGCAGTTGGAGTTGGCCCTCGACGTCCAGCGCGACGTCCCCGACTGGCTGATTGGCGACCCCGGTCGGCTGCGGCAAATCGCGATCAACCTGGTCGGCAACGCCATCAAATTCACGCCGCAGGGCGAGGTGGTCGTCAACGTCGCCACCGCGAGCCAGCGGGGCGACGCGGTTGAGCTGCGGATCTGCGTTTCGGATACCGGCATCGGCATCGCGCCCGACAAGCTCGAAAAAGTGTTCGAGGCCTTCGAGCAGGCCGACGCCTCGACCACGCGGCACTATGGCGGCACCGGATTGGGGCTGGCGATCGTCCGCCGGCTGGTCGAGCTGATGCAAGGGCGGGCCTGGGTCGAAAGCACGGCGGGCCAGGGAAGCAAGTTTTTCTTCACGGTTCATCTCAAGCTTTGCGACCGGCCGCCGCCGGATCGGACCCTTCCTAAACGGAGCGCCCTCCGCGGAACGCGGGCGCTCGTCGTGGACGACAATGCCACGAACCGCCGGATCGTCGAGGAAGTGCTGACCAACTGGGAGTTGCTCCCCACCACCTGCGAAAGCGTCGCTCAGGCCCTGGACCTGTTGCGCGGCGGCTTCCGGCAGGGCCAGCCGTTCGAGTTGCTGCTCACCGACGTGAACATGCCCGACGCCGATGGTTTCGCACTCGTCGAACAGATCCGCCGCGATCCGAGCCTGGCCGACATCACGGTCATTCTGCTGACGTCGAACGGCTACGCCGAAGACGCCGTCCGCAGCGACCAACTGGGCGTTGCCCAGCGGCTGATGAAGCCGATCAAGCAATCCGAACTGTTCGACGCAATCGTCGCCGCTTTGGGAATCTCGCCCCCCGAACCCGCGATCGCCGACGCGGAACCGATCCCCCGCATTTTCCGATCGCTCAGCATCCTGCTGGCGGAAGACAGTGTCGTCAACCAGCGGCTGGCGGTCGGCCTGCTCGAACGGCATGGCCACCGCGTCACGATCGCCAACAACGGACGCGAAGCGTGCGAACGGCTCGAACAAGGTCCGTTCGATGTGGTGCTGATGGACGTGCAAATGCCGGAACTGGACGGCCTGGAAGCGACCCGGAAAATCCGCCAGCGCGAACGAGACACGGGCGGCCACGTCCCGATCATCGCCATGACGGCACACGCCTTGAAGGGGGACCGCGAGCGCTGCCTGGAAGCGGGCATGGACGAATACGTGGCCAAGCCGGTGCGCGAGCGGCAACTGCTGGCGGCATTGCAGGGGGTGCTGGGCGAGGAGGGTCCGCCGCTGCCGCCCGATCCGGGTCAGGAACTGATCGCGCCCGATCCGGGCGTGATCGATTGGAACGAAGCCCTCAAAATTTGCAGTGGCGATCATGCCCTGCTGCGCGATATCGTCGATGCCTTTTTAGAGGAAAACCCCCGCCGGCTCGATGAAATTCGCAAGGCGATCGACCAGGCCGACTACGAGCTCTTGAATCGAGCCGCCCACACGATCAAGGGTTCGATGCGGTATTTTTCGGCCCACCGCGTGTACGAGCGGGCCTTGGCGCTCGAACAATTAGGCGCGCAGCAGAAGCTTTTGGGAGCCGAAGAACTGCTCGGATTGCTCAAGCAGGAGTTGGCAAAGCTCGTGCCGCATCTGATAAACTACGTCCAGGGCCGCGGCGGACCAAAACCTCCCGGCCGCTAGGTTGACTTTGTTTTGCCCCATTTTCGTGCTTAGCTTCCGGTCGTGCGCCCTGTGGTGCGGAGGTGTCTCATGCCACGCGTTCTGGTCGTCGATGATTCAGCCGTCGATCGTCGCTTTGTAGGAGGACTGTTGGCTCGCGATGGTCGCTACCAGGTGGACTTCGCCGAGGATGGATCGCTCGCCCTGGCGCACATCCGCCAGCAAACGCCCGACCTGATTGTCACCGACCTGCAAATGCCCAATCGCAACGGGCTCGAGCTGGTCGCTGCCGTGCGGATGCACCATCCGGGCATTCCGATCATCCTGATGACCGGCCACGGCAGCGAGGCGTTGGCGGTCGAGGCATTGCAACGCGGCGCATCGGGGTACGTGCCCAAGCCGCAACTGGGGGACCGCCTGGTCGATGCCGTGGACGACGCCCTCTCGTTGTCGCGAGCCGACCGGACCTACGAGCGGTTGATTTCTTGCCTGGACCGTTGCGACTTCGCGTTTGAGCTCGATAACGATCCCGCCCTGATCGATCCGCTGGTGGACCTGGTGCAGCAGATGATCGCCGGCATGCGGCTGACCGATGCCACGGGCCGCTTCCGCGTCGGGGCCGCATTGAAAGAGGCCCTGCTCAACGCCGTCTATCGGGGCAATCTGGAAATCAGCTTTCAGCAAATGCAGGCGGCCCGCGTCTCGCTGATCGAAGGGAGCGGCGAAGACCTGGTCGAGCAGCGTCGCCGGCAGGCGCCTTATCAGGGACGCAAGGTGTGGGTCGAGGTGGCGATCGGCACCAGCCAGGCCCGCTTCGTCATTCGCGACGAGGGCCCCGGTTTCGATTCCCGGGCGCTGCGTCCCGCCGGAGAACTGGGCTCGCTCGATCCCGATACGGGGCGCGGCCTGGTGTTGATGCGGGCCTTTTTGGACGAAGTACACTACAACGATCGCGGCAACGAAGTGACTTTGATCAAGCAACGCGAGAGTGCGGCGGCGTAGGCAGCGGCTTGGCGTGGCGCTGCCCGCGGTTGGTGGGAACAGACGACAAGAGGAACTTCAATGCCAACGGTGCTGGTGGTCGATGACGCGGCCGTCGATCGCAAACTGGTCGGCGGGCTGTTGGCCAAGGCCCGCGACTTGCGCGTCGAATACGCCGCCGACGGCCACGAAGCGCTCGCCAAAATCGCGGCCGCGGCGCCGGCGGCCATCGTCACCGACCTGGTGATGCCGGGCATGAACGGCCTGGAACTGGTCTCGGCCGTGGTCGAGCGGTATCCGCTGATTCCCATCATCCTGATGACCGGCAAGGGGACCGAAGAGACCGCGATCCAGGCGCTCGAGGCGGGCGCCGCCAGCTACGTCCCCAAGAGCGCCTTGCATCTGCATTTGCTCGAAACGGTACACGACGTGTTGGAAGTCGTCCGCGGCAAGCGCTCGCACCAGCGTCTGATGTGCAGCCTCCGGCAGAGCGAGTTCCAATTTGCCTTGCCCAACGACGCGAGCCTGCTCCCCTCGCTGATCGCCTACGTGCAGAGCCTGGTCTGCGGCATCGGCCTGTGCGACGAATCGAGCGTGATCCGCGTCTGCATTGCCCTGGAAGAGGCGCTCCGCAACGCCATGTTTCACGGCAACCTCGAATTGACCAGCGACCAGCGCGAAGGAGAATCATCGGTCTATCAAGATCTAATCGACGAGCGCACCCAGCGCGAGCCCTTCGCCAGCCGCAACCTGTTCGTCACGATCCGGATCGCGCCCGCGGGGGGCACGTTCATCGTTCGAGATCAGGGACCGGGCTTCGATCCCAACAAGCTGCCCGATCCGACCGATCCCGAGAATCTGGAAAAAGTGAGCGGCCGCGGCCTCTTGCTGATGCGGACGTTCATGGATGAGGTGACGTTCAACGAGACGGGAAATCAGGTCACGATGGTCAAACGCGGCGTCGCACGCTGCTCCGAGGAGGCAAAGCCGTGAGCACTACCCATCCTGAACAGACCAGCAAACCAGCAGAGACCGCCAAGTACGTTCGGATCGATCGCGCCGGGGACTCGCTGGTGGTGGCCCCGCTGTTTACCTTTGCCAGTTTTACCGAGGCCGACATGGTTTCGGAGTGGCGGGCCCTGCAAGCAGCCTTGGACGCGCCCGATATCCGCAACGTGCTGGTCGATCTGGGCGAGATTCCCTACTTCGGCTCGACCGTGCTGGAATGGATGGTGCAGATGTGGCGGCGGGCCAAGGCCAAGGGAGGCAACCTGGCGACCTGCAACGTCTCGCAAATCGGCCGCGAGGTGCTGGCGGCTGCTCGCTTCGACAAGCTGTGGGGCGTGCATGCCAGCCGCGACGAGGCGCTACAGTCGCTGGCCCAGATGCAGGCTTAGGCCGCATTTGACGCGACACGAGCAAAGGTCGCGAGGGAAAGCGAACGAGACAAGCCTGAAGCGCGAGCGAAGCAAAACGCGTATTGCTTGTGTGAGCGTCATCCTTGTAGGTAAGAAGTCTTACGGGCAGCGCGATCGCCAGTGAGCCACGGTAAACGCATTGACAGATTGTTCGCCTAAACGAGCGATTCAGCCGCGTAGCGGCGCAACTTGTCAGCCCACACCGTCAGGTGT
>JBBDYF010000232.1:0-15670 GCA_040901775.1 Pirellulaceae bacterium
GCGCAAGTGCTGCAACTCCAACGGGTTGCAAGTTATAAGCAAAACCAGCCCTGCCGAAAAAACGCGATTAGCGATTAGCGAAACGCAGCGCCCTGGTGCGATCTTGTATTTACTTTCGAGACGCTCACACACGAGAGTTTGGCCTTACTCGGCCTGCCATGCTTCGCCCCGCGCGTGCGGCGGTCGCAACTCGTACCGCTTCATCTTGCGGTCGAGCGTCGAACGTTCCACGCCCAGAATTGCCGCGGTGCGGCTCTTGTTCCAGCCGGTCGATTTCAGCGTGGCGTGGATGTGGCGGCGTTCGACTTCGTCGAGCGATAGCGGCTCGAAGGTGGACTTAGGGCCGAGCGCCAGCTCGGACGAATCGCTGGCGGCCGCCACCGTGGAGAGGTTCAAGTCGTCGTTTTCGATAAAATCGGTGCGGGCCAGCACGACCGCCCGCTCGATGACGTTTTTCAACTCGCGGACGTTCCCCGGCCAGCGATATTTTTGCATCAGGTGCAGGGCCTCCGGCGTGAAGCCACGAATTTTGCGGCCGGTTTCGGCGTTGAAGCGATCGAGAAAGTAGTTGGCCAGCTCGACGATGTCTTCGGGCCGTTTGCGCAGCGGCGGGACGAAAATCTCGACCACCCGCAGGCGGAAATAAAGATCGCGACGAAAAGCGTTTTCGGCGACCGCCTTTTCCAGGTCGCGGTTGGTAGCGGCGATCACCCGCACGTCCACCTTGATCTGCTGGCTGCCGCCGACGCGCTCGAACGAATGTCCCTCGAGCACGCGCAGGAACTTGGCCTGGATCGAGGGACTCATCTCGCCGATTTCGTCGAGCATCACGGTTCCCTGGTGGGCCGCCTCGAACTTGCCGAGTTTTCGTTCCGTCGCCCCGGTGAAGGCGCCCCGCTCGTGGCCGAACAGTTCGCTTTCCAGCAGCGTCTCGGTCAGCGCCGCACAGTTCAGGCAGACGAACGGTCCTTTCTTGCGGGGGCTGGCATAGTGCATCGCCCGGGCAACCAGTTCCTTGCCGACGCCGCTTTCGCCCCGAATCAGCACGGTGGCCCGGCTGGGGGCGGCGCGGGCAATCTGCTGCTGCACGCCGGCTAGCACGGGGCTCGATCCGATCAGATCGCTCTCGGCCCCCAATTGTTTGCGAAGCTGCTGTACCTCGCTGCGCGTCTGGTTCAGGTTCTCGGCCAGTTCCTGCTGGCGGGCCAAATTCCGCAAGGCCAGGGCCACGTTGTCGGCCACGGCCAAGGTGAACTCCAGATCGTCGGGATCGGGGACTCGATCGGAAGCGGTGGAATAAATGTGGATCAGGCCGATCACCTTGCGGTCTTGCCGGATCGGGGCGCAAATCGCCGCCGTGGCGTGGAATTCGCCCTTGCTGTCGCGCGTGGCAAGCTGGCTGTCTCCTTCGATATTCCTAGCGAGCACCGCTTCGCCATCGCGGAGCACGGTCGCCGCCAGAAAGTTGGACGGCTTGTGGTACGAAGGCTCGCGATCGGTACGCGAAGCAACGACTTGCAACTCGGCCGGGTTCACCTCGCCGTCGTAGCCGCGCGGCACCAGCAGCACGGCGCCGGCGTCGATGCTGGTGCTCTCGAACAGCCCGTTGAGCGCCAGGTGCGACACGGCCGAGGCGTCGGGCTCGCTCGCCAGCTCGAATGCCAGGCGGCACAGTTTGGCGGCCGCTTGTCCGAGCCGCGGCACGGCAACGTCGGATCCCCCGCCGGGAATCAGAAACCGCGTTTGATTGCGGCGATGGGTGATCGTCGTCGGCTCGTGCGAAGTCAACACGTTCGAATCGCTGAAGTCTCCCGTTTCAGAAACCAGCGCACCGCTGACCGTTTCTTCGCCGATCGGCAGCCGGTCGGGCCCGCCGGCGCCGGTGACCGGGTCGGGAAAAGCCTGGCTCAGATCCTGCACGAAGGCCAGATGCGATTGGGCGATGCGAATGACATCTCCGGCCACCAGGTTACAGTCGCCGCGAATTTGCCGCTCGCCGACAAAGCTGCCGTTGCGGCTGTCCAGGTCGCGCAGCGTCCAGGCCCCACGGGTCAGAAAAATTTCGGCATGGTTGCGACTGCAGCGTTCGTCCTTGATGACGATTTGATTCGTTCCCGCGCGGCCAATGGTAACGGTTCGTCCCGGTACGAGGCGATACACGTCCGTCCACTTTGTGCCTTCGCGGATAACCAGATAAGCGAGCATCCAGACGCAGTTTTCGGCTTAAGTCGGTTTTTGGCTAGCAGCCCGGAGGAGTGCAGCCAGCGGGGTCGGCGCGGCCACCGGCCGCCCATCACCACCTTAGTCTGTCCGACGAGACTATCGCAAGTGCCGACTTTTCTTGCAAAGTGCCGAGGTGGCAGTTATTGTGGATGGCAAGTCCGAAGGCAGAGTCAACAGGGGCATTCGGATCGCTGGTCAGGCGTTGGCGCCCGCACTGCACGAACGACCGCGTCCGGTCCGGCAGCGCTCGGTTTTCGCCTGTACCCATTCGAGGAGTTTATTAGTATGTCGCAACGTCGTGTGTCGCGTTCCCCGGCGCTCTTGCGCGCGGGTTGGCGTCTGTGGGTGTCGGCCGCGGCGCTCGTGCTGTTGGTTTCGACCATTTCGTGGGCCGGCAACAACGGCAACAACTTCGGGGCGGTGGGTGGTGTGCTCATCAATGCCGAAGGAGTGCTAACGCAGCCCACGGCCGAGGATGTCAAGCTGATCCGCGAGCGCTACCAGCACGATTTTAAACCTGCCATCGCCGAGCTGAACCAGCCGGTCGAGATGCGGAAGATCTCGCTCCGCCAGATCGAAGCGGCGATTGCCAAATCGGACAAGGACAATTCGTACTTCCTGCCCGACGAAATCCGTTTCCTCGCCGGGTTGCAACGGATTCAATACGTTTTCGTTTATCCCGAGCAGAACGACATCGTGCTGGCGGGGCCGGGCGAAGGTTGGAAACTCGACAACGGCGGCAATTACGTCGGCGTCACGACCGGCCGCCCCGTGCTGCGGCTGGAAGACTTGATGGTCGCCCTGCGAACCGTGGACGATGCCCGCCAGGGAGGCATCACCGTCTCGATCGATCCGACCGCGGAAGGTCGCCGGCGTTACGAACAGTTTGCCCGCACGCAAAAGCGATTCTCGCCGGCGTTCGTTGCCGGGGCGGAAGAGGCCTTTGGCCCCCAAACCATCACGATCACCGGCGTGCCCGCCACCAGCCGCTTCGCTCGCATGCTGGTGGCCAGCGACTTCAAGATGAAACAGATCGGGCTGCGGCTGACCGATTCGGGCGTGCAGGGACTGCCGAGCTATTTAGAGCTGCTGGCCAAGCAGCGGGCCAAGCCGACGAACATCGCCCCGCGGTGGTGGCTGGCCTGCAATTACGAGCCGGTGGGCAAGAGCCCCGATGGCTTGGCGTTCGAACTGCGCGGTCCCGGCGTCAAGGTCATGGCCGAGGACGACTTGGTTGCCGGCGACGGCAGCGCCAAGGGAACGGGCAAAGCGAGCAGCACCACGCAAAAGTGGGCCAGCCTGATGACGGAAAAATACGACGAACTGGCCGCCCGAGAGCCGGCGTTCGGCGATCTACGGAATCTGATGGATTTGTGCGTGGTGGCTGCTTTGATTGCCAAGGAAGACTTGCTCGGCAAGGCCGGTCTCGAAATCCCGACCATGATGAACGAGGACAGCAAGCTTCAGTTGACGCAGTGGCTGCCGCCCAAGCAGGTCGCCACCCGGTGCGGCTTCGTCCGCGGCAGCGGCGAGATCATCACCGCTTCGGGAGGCGTCGAGATCACCTCGTGGCACGTCGCCGACCGCACCGTGGAAAGCCCGGAAGTCGGGGCCCTCCGCGCGAAGTCGGCAAAACCCGGCAGCATGTGGTGGAACTGACGCCTTCGTGGGATGGATTTTTTGCCGGGCTGTGTACTTCGACTGACAACTGACAACTGGCAACTGACAACTGGCCCTAACTCGTTGCCAGCGCGCTCGCCTTGTCGATGGTCGAGTCGAGCTCGTCCCAGATGATGGCCAGCGTCACCTGATCGAGTCCCAGTCCCCGGTACACTTCGTCCGGCGGCGGGGCGACGTTGTGAACCCCCAGCGAGGTCAGCCCCGCCCGGCTGCACAGGTAGTTGGCCACCGACACCACGAACACCAAATCCTTGTGCTCGCCCGTGTAGCACCAGGGCTGATGGTGAAAGGTGATGGCGTCGGCCACCTGGTCCGGAAAATTCCACTTGCGAGCCACGTACCCGCCTAGCAGGGCGTGGTCGAACGTCAGGATCCGGTTTTCGACAATATGGGTGGGAGTGGCGGCGTCGATGGCATCGACCACTTTGAAAAAATGCTTTCGCAACGTCTGGTCGAGCAAGATCAGACCGATATCGTGCAAGAGGCCGGAGATGTAAGCCTCTTCCGGCAGCGCCCGCCCGCAGACGCGCGATACGAGCCGCGCCGCGGCGGCTACCGCTACGCTGTGCGTCCACAGGTTTTCCCGTTTGTAGGCGTTGTGCGTCGTGCTGCCCGGCTCGTAAAAGCGCGAGACGAAAACCGTGAGGGCCAGGTTGCGAATCTCGCGCAGGCCCAACAGGCTGATTGCGGTTCGCAGGTCGGCCACTTTGTGGCTCAGCGCGTAATACGACGAATTGAGCCGTCGCAGAATCCGGGCCACCAGCACCGGATCGCTTTGAATCGCTTCGCGGAGGTCTTCGGCGTGGACGTTGTCGTCCTCCGCCAGATTGATGATCTTGTGGGCGGTGGAAGGGAGCGACGAGACCTCGCCGATGCGCGAAAACAGCCGTTCGAGGGCGGTTCTCCGCTCGGGCGACATGGCCGCGACATCGGTTGGTGAAGGAACGAGCGTAGTCATCACCGCAGCAGCACCCAAGGGAGTGAGGCGAGCCTTCTGGCAGCGCCCCGAAATCGGGGCGCGTGCAAACCTAGGTCGCCGCGGCAGCGAATGCCGGCTGGCAGGCGGTTGCTCGAACAAATTGTGGGATCGCCTACCCCGCGCAGGGTCGCTCAATCGTCAGAACCGGTTTGACCGCGACGCTCTGCCGATCCGCTCTGCCCAACGGGGGACTTTGACGTTCGCAAGCGGCCGACCTAGGTTTCAGGGGAGTCCCGACACCCCCGCGCTTCCATTCGTCTCTGCGCGGAAAGGGGTTGGGATGGCGAAGGGGCGAAAGCGATGAGCAAAGCAAGCGATTCGGGACTGCTGGAACTTCTGCGGAAGGATGGCAAGGGAGGCGATCCGTGGGCCACGCTGGCCGCGAAGACTCCCAGTCACGATCCGGCCGACGGCGATCCAGAAGCCAAGCTGGGCGAGATGCTCAAGCGAATCAACGAACTGGCGGGGGGCGATTCCAAAACCGGGCAGCCCGTACCAGCGGAAACGCCCGCCGCGCCCGCTGGTGCCGCGGGGCAACTCGTGGCGCACGTCGTCAACGGAGCGGAAGAATTCGTCCCCCTCGAACCCAAAACCATTCGCGACGCCGGCCTGACGGACAGCGAAGTGGAAGCGCTGGTCCTCAAGTACCTGCTCTCGCGCGGCGATGCCACGGGCCGCGACTGCGCCGACCAGGTCAAACTGTCGTTCGTCATGATCGAGCCCTTGCTGCGGCAGTTGAAATACGAACAGTTGCTGGTCTATCGCGGCGGCGCCCCGATGAACGATTACGTCTATCAATTGACCGACCTGGGACGCGAACGGGCCCGCCGGTTCATGGACCACTGCACCTACTTTGGGGCCGCGCCGGTTTCGCTGACCGACTATATCGGCTCGGTCAAGCGGCAATCGCTAGAGCAGCAGCACCCCACCGAGGCCGACCTGCGAAGGGCCTTCGACGACATCTTGATCGGCGACCGAATGCTCCGCCGGCTGGGACCGGCCATCAACTCGGGGCGCGGCATGTTCCTGTTCGGCCGCGCGGGCAACGGCAAGACGACGATCGCCGAGCGCGTCACCCGCGCTTTCGGCCAGTTCATTTGGATTCCCCGCTCGATCGGCGTCGATGGCGAGGTGATCCGCCTGTTCGACCCCGTCAACCACGAGGAATGCCCGCTGCCGCCGAACACGGGGCTTTTGGACCAGTCGCACCTCGACCGCCGCTGGGTCCGCATCCGCCGCCCCACGATCGTCGTCGGCGGCGAATTGACGATGGACAACCTGGAAGTGACGCTGAACCGCTCGACCGGCATCAGCGAAAGCCCGCTGCAACTCAAAAGCAACTGCGGCACGCTGGTGATCGACGACTTCGGCCGCCAGAAGATGAGCATCGACAGCCTGCTGAATCGCTGGATCGTGCCGCTCGAAAAGCGGTATGACTTTCTGAACCTGCCCAACGGCAAAAAAATTCAGGTGCCGTTCGACCAGCTCATCATCTTTTCGACCAACCTCGAGCCGCGCGACCTGGTGGATGAAGCGTTCCTCCGCCGCATCCCGTACAAGATCGAGGTAATCGACCCCACCGAGCAGGAATTCCGCGATTTGATGAAGCTGATGTGCGACCGGCTCGGATTTGAGTACGACGAGGGGCCGGTCACCTACCTGATCGAAACACATTACCGTAAGGCGAATCGTCCGTTCCGCTGCTGCCAACCGCGAGATCTTTTAACCCAGGTGAAAAACTACTGCCTGTTCCGCAAGACGACGCCCAAGCTTACGAACGACTATCTGGACCTGGCGGTGGAAAACTACTTTGCGGTGATGTAGCGCTACCCGCCCCCAAACACGGGCAAAAAATGCACCTCGCTCGCCGGCTGCACCTTGGCGTCGAGCCCACGCCGGCTGAGCGTCCCGCCGATTGAGACTTGCAGCGCCGGCGATAGCTCGCCTTGCTGACACAACCGCTGCTCGATCCCCGCGAACTGCCGCCCCAGTTCCGCCACCACCTCGCGCACCGACGCGCCGGCAACTTCGATCTCGGCCTGGCCGCCGGTGAGGTCGCGAAGCTGGGCGGGGATAAAGACGCGGGGCATTTGGGTTGTGGACCTGCTTCGCGTAGAATGGGTGGCCGATTCAGGAGGTCGCCACGTGACAACTCAATTCATGGCCATTGTCGAGGACGGACGCTTGCGCCCCACGGTCCCGGTGGAACTTACCGAAGGGACCGCCGTCGAAGTATTCATTGTAGCCCGCGATGCAGCGCCGCAAACCGGCTCGCCAGCCGACATTCTGGCAGGAATCGCCGCGCTTTCCGCGGAAGCTGTCGATCCCGCGACGAGCATCCGGCATGACGATGTTCTCTATGGGCGTGAGGCCCAGCCGTGATCTTCGTCGATACGGGCGCCTGGTTTGCCAGCATGGTGCGGGGCGATTCCAACCACGCGGCAGCAGTTTCCTGGCTTCAGAAGAACCAGGAGCCGCTGATAACTTCCGACGACGTGTTTCGGAAACGCTGACGCCGCGGCATCCTTGGACTCACCCCTTTTTCACATCATTTTCACATCCCAACATTTGACAATATCTCGGAATCCGGTTACGATCTTCGGGCCCTTCAGGAGTTGCTCGGCCACGCCAGCGCTGGACGTTCGCCCACTTAAGACTCCAAAACCAACCAGCCTCACACGGAGTGGAAGTTGACTCGATTTACGATCGGTGCCGCTGAAATCGCGACGCCACGTCCTAGTGAATTCGGAGAGTTCGTTGAAATTGCAAAAGGACGGTCAATAGTTAGCGTCGGAGACTGGGGTGACGGACGATTTGAATTGGGGCTATCGGGCGGATTGATGCTTCGGCTCTTTTCGGACGGTCCAGCCGAAGTGAACCTGATTTCGACAATTAACCCGAACGAAATCCCTCCGCTTGTTGTCTCGCTGGGCGATCTTCCGAACCGTACGCCGATTCACGTCATTGAAGACAAGCTTCGCGGATTGCGAACGCTTCACGCGATTTTCTGGCTTGCACAGAATGGCCGCCTTGATGACCTGATGGGGTACACTGGTACTGATATTGAACGCGATCTATTAGATGTCGACGATCAACTACATATTGAATCTATCTCATATGGGTCATGGCTACTCGCACTGTGGGCCAAAACCACGTCCGCGTACACAGCCATTTCGTCCGTCGCAGGATTGGTCTACGAACGCGGACGAGACGCCTACTTGCGTAAGCTCGAAGCCAACGCGAGCCTCCTGGAGAACCAAGCTAACCGCGAAGCGGTTGAAGTTGCAAAACTGTCTTTTGACACCAGTAAAAGTCAGCTAGACTATCTTCTCGATGTTGCTGATCGAATTGATGCTCCTGAGATTAAAGACAAGGTCAAAGCACGTATTCTCGACGCTGTAGATGAATTGACGCTTGGTGATTCCGCCGATTCAAATGCACGCCGGCGACTCGAGGGACCAGGCAATATGGGGCGAACCATGTGATGCAACGGAGGACGGGTGGTTCGTTTTCTCGTTTGCTCTCGCGCCAGGACAGGCGAGACGCCTGCCCCTCGTTTCAGGCTTGCGAATTCAGCGCCTTCCACACCTTCGGCGGCGACATGGGCAGTTCCGTAAAGCGCTTGCCGGTGGCGGCGTAGATGGCGTTGGCCACGGCGGCAGGCGGCGGCACGATCGGCGTTTCGCCCACCCCCCGCACGCCGAACGGATGGGCCGGGTTGGGCACCTCCACGATGATCGTCTCGATCATCGGCACGTCGAGGCAGGTTGGCATCCGGTAGTCGAGAAAGCTGGCGTTGCGCATTCGGTCGGCATCGTCGAACCAATATTCCTCGTTTAAGGCCCAGCCGATGCCTTGCACTGCCCCGCCCTGCATTTGCCCTTCGACGTAGCTGGGATGAATCGCCTTGCCGGCGTCTTGAATGGCCGTGTAGCGTAGGATGGTTACCTTGCCCGTTTCGGGATCGACCTCGACGTCGCAGATGTGGGTGCCAAAGCCGTTGGTCGAGCCCTCCGGGGCGACGCTTGCCTGGCCAACGACCGGGGGGAGGCTCTTGGCGGCGATTTTTGCGGCCAGTTCCTTGAACGTGAGCTGCTCGCCGTTGCGGCGATAGATGCCCTCTTCCACTTGCACTTCTTCGGGCTGGCAATCCCACAACAGGGCGGCCCGGCCGCGCATCTGCTCTTGCAACTCCAAGCCCAGCTTCCAGGCGGCCATGCCGGTGGCAAAGGTCACCCGGCTGCCGCCGGTGAGGAAGGTGTAGCCGACCGAATCGGTATCGCCGACCTGGGGGCGCACGTCTTCGGCCCCGATGCCGAGCGTCTCGGCGAGTTGCATGGCGATGCTGGTGCGGGTGCCGCCGATGTCGGTCGAACCCTCGACGAGGTTGACGCTGCCGTCGTCGCTGACGCTGGCCGAGCAGCTCGACGCCCCGCCAATGTTGAACCAGAACCCGCTGGCGATTCCGCGGCCGCGCCATTTTCCGGTTAGTTTGCTCTTCCAATGCTCGCTACTTTTGGCCGCTTCGAGCGTTTCGATCATGCCGACCCGCGGATAGACCGGGCCATCGACGCGGCGGGTTCCCTCTTTGGCGGCGTTTTTCAGGCGGAACTCGATTTTGTCGAGCTTTAGCTTTTCGGCCAGTTCGTCGATCACCTGCTCGCAGGCGAAGGTGGCCTGGGTGCTGCCGGGGGCCCGGTAAGCCTGCGTGTGCGGCTTGTTGTTCACCACGTCGTAGGCTTCGACCGTGGCGTGCGGCAGGTCGTAGCAACTGAAGACGCACATCGCGCCGGGACCGACCACTCCGCCGGGAAAGCCGCCGCAGTCGTAGGCGAGCCAGGCCTCGCCGGCGACGAGCGTGCCATCTTTTTTTGCCCCCAGCTTGACCCGCATGAACGAGCCGGGGGTGGGGCCGGTCCCCTCGAAACATTCGTTGCGCTGCATGGTCATTTTGACCGGGCGGCCGCACTTTTTGCTCAAGAGGGCAGCCACCGGCTCGAGATAGACGGCGATCTTGCCCCCAAAGCCGCCGCCGATTTCGCAGGGAACCACCACGACGCGCGACAGGGGAATCTGCAACAACTCGGCAACCTGCTGGCGGGCGTTGAATGCCCCTTGCGTCGCACACCAGATCTTCAGCCGACCGTCTTCGTTCCAATTGGCGACGGCGGCATGAGGCTCGATATAGCCTTGGTGGACGCTGGCGGTGCGAAACTCGCGCTCGACGATGACATCGGCTTGCTTGAACCCGTCGGCGATGTTCCCCTTTTCAAAGCGCAGGTGAACCGAAACGTTTGTCGGCCGGTCCCCTTTTTTGCCCATCTCGTCGGTGCGCAGGTCTTCGTGCAGGATTGGCGCGGCGTCGTGCATGGCGTCGAGCACCCAGGTAACGCTGGGGAGCACCTCGTATTCGACCCGGACAAGCTTGGCCGCTTCCTCCGCCACGTGCGGATTGACGGCTGCGACCGCCGCTACCGCGTGACCTCGATACAGCACCTTGCCCGACGCCAGGCAATTGGCTGCCAGATGGGTCAGGTTAACCGCCCCCGCCTCGCCCATCAGGGCAAACTTTTCTTTCAGGTTGGGAAAGTCGGCGTGCGTAACCACGGCCAACACGCCCGGCAGGGCGAGCGCCGCGCTGGTGTCGATGCTTTTGATGCGGGCGTGGGCGTGCGGACTGCGCACGATCCGCCCCTGCACCATGCCGGGCAACTGCAAATCGGCCGTATAGACCGCCTTGCCGGTCACCTTGTCGGCCCCGTCGTGCCGCACCGGCCGCTGACCGAGGACGGAGTATTTTGGTTTGTTGAGGTAGAGGTTTTGCGATTCGGACATGAATTCAGCTTTTCCCGTGCGAACGCGGTGAGGGCATGGCAAACAAACTCGAAGTAGAGCAGCGAAAGCCGGGCATCACATCGCCGCCCGTTAGTTCATCGCCACTACGATATTCCTCAGTCGGACGGTTTTGAACGTGAACCTTGACAACTTTTCGCTCTGGATTGATGACCCAAACGAGTCGCACTCCGGCGCTCAAATACTCATCGATCTTTTCTTCCAGTTCGAGCACCGTGTCGCTGGGGGAAACAACCTCGATGGCCCAGTCTGGCGCGAGATTGTCATAGGCATCCGCCGGTTCTTCATTCGGCAAGCGGCCAAATTGAACGAAGGACACATCGGGCTTGCGAAGCGTATTCGGTCGATTGATATCGAGCCGGTATCCGGCCTCCGACGTAAAGACCCAACCGAGCCGATGTTGCTCGACATAGTTTCCAAGCAATCGCGCTAGTTGCGTCGCTACCCAATTCGATTTGTTCCCCATGTGGCGCTCCACAAGCCTTCCATCGACAAGCTCAAAATCCTTACGGTTCGGCATTGCCGCGAGCTGCTCGGGCGTGATGATTTCGGTGGCGAAGCCGGTGGCCATGACAAGTGCTCCTTAACGCGTTAGCTGACGCCCACCATTGTACCTACTTCGCGCCCGCCAGTGCCTTGGCCGCGTCTTGCACCGCTCGGACGATCTTGTCGTAGCCGGTGCAGCGGCACAGATTGCCCGCCAGTTGAAAGCGGATTTCGTGCTCGCTGGGATTGGGGTTTTTGTCGAGCAGGGCCTTGGCGGCGACCAGGAAGCCGGGCGTGCAAATGCCGCATTGCAGGGCGGCCCCTTCCAGAAAGCACTGCTGCAGCGGGTGCAGGTGCCCTTGCTGGGCCAGGCTTTCGATCGTTTCGATTCTTGCCCCCTCGGCCTCGACCCCGAGCACGATGCAACTATTGACCGGCACGCCGTTCATCAGCACCGTGCAGGCGCCGCAATTGCCGTTGTTGCATCCTTCCTTCGCGCCGGTCAGTTTCAAGACGTCGCGCAAAACTTCCAGCAGGCTCTGGCGGGGTTCGCAGAGCAGCTCGGTTCGCTCGCAGTTGATCGAAGTGGTGACGTGAGTTTTTTTGGACACGGTGGGAAGATTATCGGTGAGAATGTGTATGTGGCGATTTACAACGCGCGGGCGCGCTGGGCTGCCTTGGCGAGCGTCCGCTTGACTAGTACGCCGACCAGGTGCGTCCGGTACTCGGCAGTCCCCCGCATGTCGGTGATCGGGGCGGCAACTTTCTTGGCCAGTTCGCCCGCTTGGGCGAATGTCGCTTCCGTGGCGGGCTGACCCGCCAGCCACGCGCTCGCCTCGGCGGCGAATTTGGGCGTCGGAGCGATGGCGCACACGGCTACGCGAGCCGCTTCGATCTGGCTGCCGTCGGTGGAAAGCTGGAGCCACGAACCGGCACCCGCCACGGCAATGTCCATCTCGTTTCGCGGAATGAACCGCTCATAGGCCGAACTTGCCCTGGCCGCCGGCGGCGGAAAGACGAGCGTCACCAGAATCTCGCCCGGCTGCAATGCGTTTCTCCCTGGGGCAACGCAAAACTCAGCAGCCGGTAGCTCGCGCGAGCCATTGGGTCCGACGACGACGCAGGCGACGCCATGCGCGATCAAGGCTGGAATGGTGTCGCCGGCGGGCGAAGCGTTGCACAGGTTGCCGCCGACGCTGGCCCGGCTTTGAATTTGCCAGCCGCCGATGATTTTGGCGGCATCGACCAGGGCGGAATACGCCTGGACAATCTCCTGATGATCGTAGATGCGGTAGCAGGGAACACTCGCTCCCAGGCGCAGGCCCTGCTCGCGCGAGTAGCTCAGTTCGGCCAGCTCGGGAATCTTCTTGACATCGACGACCAGGTCCGCCTCGCGCAGTCCTTCGCGGAGTTGCACCAGGATGTCGGTCCCGCCGGCCAGAATCTTGGCGCGCCCCCCTGCGCCGGCGACCAGGCGGGCGGCTTCGGCGAGGGTCGTGGGCGCCGCGTACGAAAACTCTCTCAAGGTGGGCTCCTTCGGCAACCAATTCAAGGTTCCGAGTTCAAGGTTCAACGTGAAGGTCAATCATTGTAGCGAATCAGTTTCGACTTTGAACCTTGAACCTCGAACTTTGAACCCTCATCCCTGGCCAAACGCCAGCAGGCGCTGCGGATCGTGCCGCTGCCCGTCGGGGTTCAGCTCTTTGTGAAACAAGCTCGGCTGAATGTCGCGATTGTGCTGGTACTTGCTGCTGTACTCGGTAATCTCGCCGACGATCTGATGGTAGAAAATCTGGCAGATCGGCACGCCCGGATAAATCCGGATCGGCTGCACGGCAAACATTTCGAGCGTCCAAAAGCCGCAAAATCCGACGTCGCCAAACCCGGCGGTCACATGGACGAATAAGCCGAGCCGGCCAACGCTCGATCGCCCCTCGATCATCGGGACCAGATTGTGCGTTTCGGTTCGCTCGGTCGTCCGTCCCAAGTAAAGCTGGTTGGGGGTCAGCACCAGCCCCTGCGGCGGAATGCGGTGCCGCCGCGTCCGGTTCGCTTCGGCCATGTCGAGCACGACCTCTTCATACGTCAACAGCTCGTCGTGCAACGAGAGGTTGTAGCTGTTGGGATTCAGCCGCGACTCGTCGAACGGATCGATGTGGATATTCGTGCCCAGGTTCCTGTGGATTTCATCGCCGGAAAGAATCATCGAAACACCTGTTATTCGACGCCGACTTTAGGACAGATCGGATACAAAACACACTGTTCGCAGAGCGGTCGGCGGGCCTTGCACACTCGGCGGCCATGCCAGATCAAACGGTGCGAAAAATCGATCCACTCTTTCGACGGCAAAAGGTCGATCAGATCCCGTTCGATCTTCACCGCGTCGGTATGCTCCGTCAACCCGAGGCGCTGCGACAGCCGCGTCACATGCGTATCGACCACCACGCCGCTGGCGATCCCAAAAGCGGTGCCGAGCACGACGTTCGCCGTCTTCCGCCCCACGCCGGGCAAACCAACGAGCTGGTCCAGGTTGGCGGGTACTTGCCCCTCGTGTTCGTCCACCAACTGCTGGCAACAGGCGTGAATATTCTTGGCCTTGTTCCGAAAAAAACCGGTGCTCTGGATCAATTTCTCCAGCCGCTTGATCGGTACGTCTGCCAGTTGCTCGGGCGTCGAATGCTGCGCGAACAGTGCTTTCGTGACGATGTTGACCCGTTCGTCGGTGCATTGGGCCGAAAGGATGGTGGCGATCAGCAGTTGAAACGGCGTGTCGTGAACCAGGGCGCACTCGGGCCGAGGATATTCTTGCTTCAGCAGCTTGACGATCTGTCGAACCTGCCCCTGGGCGGTTCGCGGGATGGCGGGCGGGCGTTTGGCGGCAAGTGGCATGCGCGGCATCCGGGCGAGGGCGAATGAAGGGCCGGCGAATTCTGGCCCCCGCGTGGCTTGGCTGTCAAGCAGCGGCAACCTGTTCGCCGCTTGAGAGGCCGAGAACTAAAGCCTATAGCCGCAAGGCTTTAAGAATTGACGCAGGGAACTTGACACCCCATGACGAGGGGCATAGAGTTCCAGTGCAGGCGCGGGCGCTGTCTGGGCCTGCCAAAAGGTCTGGGCCTGCCAAAAGCCCTTATCGCAAGGACATTCTCATGAGCTACTCGCCCGAAAACCCGTATGAGTCACCGCTGGCGTATGGAACGCCGGCCGCCCTGGCCGCCGAAGACGCGCGGGCCACGTTCATCCGCCGCACCTACGTGCATCTGGCAGGGGCGATTGCCGCCTTCGTGGCGATCGAAGCCGCGATCTTCACGCTCGTGCCGATGGACGCGCTCGAAGGGGCGATGCGGACGATCTTCGCCTCATCGTGGGGCTGGTTGGTCGTCCTGGGGGCGTTCATGGGAGTTAGCTGGCTGGCCCAAAGCTGGGCCAATTCAGACACGTCGCGGGCGATTCAGTATCTCGGTTTGAGCCTGTACGTGGTGGCCGAGGCGATCATCTTCGTACCGCTCTTGTACATGGCGGGCCGCTTTGCGCCGAGCGCCATTCCCGCCGCGGGCGTGTTGACCTTGGTCATGTTCGGCGGCCTGACGGCGCTCGTTTTCATCACCAAGTCCGATCTCACGTCGTGGGGCAAATACCTGTGGTGCTTTGGGTTCGCGGCACTGGGGATTGTGTTGGCCTCGATGTTGTTCGGCTTTCAACTCGGCGTCTTTTTCTCCGGGATCATGATCGGCCTGGCCTCGGCCTACATCCTTTACGACACCTCGAACGTGCTGCATCGGTACCGCACCGAGCAGTACGTCGCCGCCGCCCTGGCGCTGTTCGCCTCGGTCGCCCTGCTGTTCTTCTACATCCTGCGGCTGATGATGGAACTGAACCGGCGGTAAGACGGACTTAAGAACGTCACCATCTGGAACGCCGCAGAGAGCGTTCCCTACAGCGAATGTCCGAAAGTCACGACCCCAGATACCTGGCAGGAATCGAACACTTTAACCGGTGCGATTTCTTCGAGGCCCACGAGGTGTGGGAAGAACTGTGGGCCGCCTACGCCGGCCCGTCGCGCAAGTTCTACCAGGGGCTGATTCAAGTTGCCGTGTGCCTGCACCATTTTGGCAACGGCAACACCCGCGGGGCGATCAAGCTGTATCACGGCAGCCGGGGCTATTTAGAGCTGTACCGCCCGCGGCACGAGGGGCTGGATCTCGACAAGCTGTTCGGCGAATTGGAAGCCTGCTGCCGCGAGATATTAAACAGCCAAGAAGAATTTCCCTCGGCCGAGATCGTGCCGGATTTAATCCCGGAGATTCACCTGGAGGGTGGATGACCGCCGGGGTGTGCGGCCATTTTTCCTGGCAACGAATCCGTGCCGCACCACTCGCCAGGCCATCCCTATTTCATTTCAACGCAAAGCGACTGTGTTGATTGTCAAGGGTTAGGAGGCGGTTTTGGGAT
>JBBDYF010000233.1:0-12322 GCA_040901775.1 Pirellulaceae bacterium
AATGACTGACTGCGATACATTGCCTTCATTCGTTCTTTCGCTGTAAGTTCACTCCTCGCGCCGCTGGGTCGCACATGAACGACGAGTTGCAGCGGTCGCTGGACAGCGGCATCAACTGGCTGGTTGCCCAGCAGGCCCGCGATGGCGGTTGGCACTCGGCAACCTACGGCCAGTTGAAAGAAGGAGCCGCCGTCACCACGCTGGTGCTCGCTGCCCTGGGAAACGCGCCGCGGGCCACACAGCAGAAACACACGGGGGCGATCAAACGGGCGTATGCCTTTCTCGACCGGGGTCTCGCCAAAAAGCAGACGATCGCCGCTCCCGACGGCACGCTCGACTTTCCGACCTACGCCGCTGCCCTCTGGCTGACGAGCCGGCGGAAGTTGCGGCTGTCGATTCCCGCGCCGCAAGGGAAGCAAGTTCTGGATTATCTGGTTGGGGCGCAGGTTACCGAGACGCGCGGCTTTGCAGCCGATTCGCCCAGTTTTGGCGGCTGGGATTTTTTGGGTCCAGACGACGCCCAGGGAATCACGACCGGCACGAACATTTCCGTGACCCGTTACGTGCTCGAAGCGCTTGCCTGCGAGGAGAGCGATCAACAGGCGAGCGGGGGGCGTGAGCCCCCTGTGACGATCCGCCAGGCACTCGACCGCGGTCGAGAGTACGTGCTCCGCTGTCAGCAACCCGACGGGGGGTTTGCCTTTACCTGCGAGCCGGCGTCGCTCAGCAACAAGGCGGCGTACCACGACGAGCGGCTTACCGCGCCACGCTCTTACGGCACCGCCACGTGCGACGGAGTGCGGGCATTGCTGGCTGGCGGCGGGCAAGCGGCCGACGAGCCGCTTGCTAAGGCGATCGACTGGCTGGCCGAGCGGTCGGGGCTAGAACTCGTTCCCGGTTTTGAACACCTGCCGCCGGAAGCGGGCTGGCAGCGGGGGCTGCGGTATTACTACTACACGGGGCTGGCGGCGGTGCTGCGGCACTTTCCCGCGGGCGAGCTTGAGCGTCGGCGCGAGGCGCTGGTCGAGCACTTGACCGGGCTGCAAACGGGCGGCGGCTGGTGGGTCAACGAGTCGGATCGGATGCGCGAGAACGATCCGCTGATTGCGACCTCGCTGGCAGTGACGGCGCTGGGGGAATGCCACGGCAAGGATGCGGTTTAGTCGTTCGGCCGCGGCGAGATAGGTGGGGGCTCGTCGGTCGGCGGGGCGTGCTGGTCGAGCTCGGCGAAAACATCGGCCAACGGCAGCGAAAATCCGGGAAGGACAGCGCCGCCACTCAGCACGTCGCTGGCTTGCAGAACCGACGACTGCTCGGGACTCGTAAAGACGGTCGCCGTTCGTTCGTCCAGATCAATCATCCAGACGAGCTGTGTGCCGGCGGCAAAGTACTCGGCCCGCTTGCGCTGCATCTCGCGGCGCGTGTTCGAGGGGCTAAGCACCTCGACGGCCAAATCGGGCACGAGCAGGGGCGCCGGATCGTCAGTAATCTTGCCCTGAGGAAAACGACTCCAAAAAGTGAACGCCACATCGGGCATCCGCACCAGGTTCGGAAGTATCTGCAGCATTGAACTGGCGGGAGTGACAATTCCCAGCTTGGTCGTGCGATTATAGACCCGCAATGCCTCGCTGATTGCCAACTCGATCATCCCTTCACGATAACCCATAGCCTTCTCCACGAGGACGCCGTCCACCAGTTCGCACAGGCAGTTCTGCCGGGCTTTGCACTCCACGGCATCGGCGACCGTGGCCGCTCCGGGGGGTGGCTGGGTGCGAACGCGGTGCAGCGGGATGTCGCCCAAGCGGTGGACCAATTGGGCGACGTTTTGCACCGTGGGCGCAGTGGCGGTCGGCCAAGGACCGGCGGCGGGAAAGGAAGTGGGCGTGGCAATCGACATGGGCGGGCAACGCTCGTAACGTGGCTGAAAAAGTGACTCCCCCATTATGCCACAGCGGGGCGCGCGAGCCAAATCCCGCGCTGGCCGACGCGACGCCGCCTAACCTTCGAGTTCGTCCCTCGGCGCCGTTTCTTCCCGATAAAGGCCCGGCTCGTCGGCGCCGTCGCCGTTCCAGTCGCCCACGACCGGCTTGTCGGCGGCCGATCCCAGCTCGATCTGCCGGTCGGCGGAGTCGATCTGGCGGTTGCCGTTGGTGTCGATGAACCATTTTCCGGCGCGGTAGATGCCGATCTCTTCGATGCCGTCGCCGTTGAAGTCGCCGACCACCGGAATGTCGCCTTGCTGCCCGAAATGAGCGGTCTGGTCTCCTGCGGACCAGCGGCCGTCGCCGTCCATGTCGAAGTGCCACTTGCCGTTGTGGAAGATGCCGACCGACCGGATGCCGTCGCCGTTCCAATCGCCGGCAATCGGCACATCGGTCGAGCCGCCAAAGCGGAAGACGTGATCGATCAGGTCGGCCCGCTCTTGCCCCTTGGCGGTCAAACGCATGAGCCGCTCCCCCTCGGTCGCCTGGTCGGGATTCGGCGGCTGATTCTTGGGTCGCAACGAGCGGACGTTGCCCGAATCGGGGAGGCCCGGCTCGTTCTCGATGTGGCGCGGATCGCCGGCCCATTCCGGCCCGAAGATGCCGATGTCGTCTTTGCCGTCGCCGTCCCAATCGCCGACGACCGGACGGTCCCCCTCGAAGCCGAGCTTGGCCCACAAGTCCTCGGCGTCCCAGTGGCCGTTGCCGTTCAGGTCGAGGAACCATTCCCCCTTATAGAACAGGCCGATCTCGCTCCGGCCGTCGCCGTTCCAATCGCCCACGATGGGGATAGCGCCGGGAATGCCAAACACATGCGCTCGCGGGCCTTCGTCGCCGGCTACTTCATGCGCCGTGTGAATGGTCCAAATTCCTTGCCGCAGGCGGCTGGGTTGCCACTCGGTCTTGTCCACCAGCAGGGCGGGCCGCCAGACGACATCGCTGACCCGCGTGCTCTGTTTGCCGGCGCGGGGCAGCCCGGCGTCGATGATCGACAGGTGCCAGGTCCAGTCGCTTGAACCGCCGGTCACAATCGTTTGCGGCTGCGGCGGGATGAAGAAATTGGCCGGGATGAACACCGGCGGCGGCTGCCAGAAAGGATCTCTCGTCACCGGCAGCTCCGGCGGGGGCTCGCGATCGAGCGGCGGAATCGTGAAGCGGACCACCTGCACTTCGCTGAAGTTGTTCAGCGTCGAATGCTGGCCGGCGGCGAGCGGGATCTGCAGGATCGCATCGAACCGGAAGCTGACCCCCTGCATGGCAAACCGCTGCAGGACCAGCGGACTGACCAGCGTTCCCGCGTTGATTGCCAGGCCGTTGGTCGTGCCGGCGGTGTCGATGCTGTCGATATATCCTTCCGGGTGAACCTCGAAGACCGAGTAGTTGCCCGACTTGAGCCCCTTGAACTGGTAGAAGCCGGTGGCGTCGGTTCGCACTCGCACCGGGCCGGGCGGATAAGCGCCGGGCAGGCAATCCTCGCCCAGCACCGGCTCGCCGGTGAGCGTGTGCCGCAGTTCCAGCACCACCCCCTTGAGCCGCAGATCGTCCGGGGTGAGCTTGCCGTCCCGAAGCTCGTACAGGTTCGTCGGCAACGTGCCATCTTCGGTCGTGATCGCTGCGCCGTCGCGGAAGACGTAGCCGGAAAGGCTGGCGGGCGGCTTTTCGCAGAAGTCGTAGTCGGTGGCGTTGTCGCCCGAGAGCAGCGTCACATTCCGGATCAGGTCGTTCTGGGTATCGTCGCCGCCGTGCGAGCCCGCCTGCTCGCCGCCGTCGAAGTAGCCGGCCGGCTGCAGCTCGCGCACCGTGTAGGTGCCCGGCGGCAGGTTGTTGAACTGATAGCGGCCTTGGCCGCTGGTCTGCATGGCTCTGATGAAGTTCCCCTGTCCGTCAAGCAATTGCACGGTGACCCCGGCAAGCGGCGATTCCCCCTCGTCGAAATCGCAATTCGAGTTGGTGTCGGAAAAGACCCGACCGCCGATGCTGACGGGCAGCAGCTCGCAGAAGTTGTAGTTGATGGCGTTATCGCCCGATTGCAGCACGACGCTGGCCAGCAGGTCGTTGCCGGTATCGACGCCGCCGTGCGAGCCGAGGACTTCGTCGCCGTCGAAGTAGCCGGCTGGCTGAATCTCTTGCACGCTGTAGGCGCCGGGTGCCAGGCCGTCGAACTGGTACTCGCCTTGCCCATCGGTTGTGGTGGTCCGCACGACGTTGCCGCTGGCATCGAGCAGATGAATCGTCACGCCGGCGATCGGCGACTCGCCCGCGTCGTACAGGCAATCGCCGTCGCGATCGGCCCACACCAGGCCGGCGATGCTGACGGGCAGCAGCTCGCAAAAGTCGTACTGGATCAGGTGCTCTTCCGGCCCAACGACGAGCTGCGTAATCAAGTCGGTCACGCTCGCATTGCCGCCGTGCGAACCGGCCTTTTGCCCTCCTTGCAAGTAACCGGTGGGCTGCTGCTCGCGCACGGCATAGACGCCCGGCGCGAGGTCGCCAAAATGGTATTGCCCCTGGGCGTTGGTCGTCGTGGTGCGCAGGACGTTGCCATTGGCACCGAGCAGCTCGATGGTGACGCCCGCCAGCAGCGTTTCGCCCGCGTCCAAGACAATATCTTCGTCGGGATCGACCCAGACGCGGCCCGCGATGCTCCCCGCTTTGAGCTCGCCAAAATTGTAGTTGACGCCGCTGTCGCCATACAGCAGCACCACGCCGCTCAGCTTGTCGGCCGTGCTATCGGCGGTGCCGACGACGATGCCCGCAATGGTGCCGGGCGTGTCTTTGCCGTCGAGGAATCCCGCCGGCTGCACTTCCTTGATCGCGTAAGTGCCGGCCGACAGATTGGCGAACTTGTAAAAGCCGGTGCCATCGGACGTCGTCTGGGCCACTTGCTTTCCGCCGGCGTCGAGCAGGATCACGGTCGTGCCGGGAATCGCCGCCTCGCCACTATCGAACAGGCCGTTGTCGTTCTTGTCGTAATAGACGAAGCCGGCGACCATCGCCGGCTCTTTTTCGCAGAAGTCGTAGTTGGCGCCGTGTTGGCCGCCGTGGAGCACGATGCTCTCGATCACATCGTTGCTGGAAACCTGGCCGACCTGGATGCCGTTGATCACACCGACGTGATCGCCCCCATCCAACAGCCCCGGCGGGGTCTCTTCGACGATCGAGTACGTTCCAGGCATCAGGTTGGTGAACTCGTACTCGCCGTTGGCATTGGTGAGCGTCGTGCCGATGATGTTGCCCAAGGCATCCTTCAGCGTCACTTTGACGCCAGCGAGCGGGCGATTGAGCGCCTCCTGGGTGAAGCAGTTTCCCTCGCGATCGGTCAGATGCACGCGCCCCCGAATCGACGCCGGCTGGGCTTCGGCAAAGTCGTAGCGCACGGCGTGCGTATCGCCCAGCGGAATGTTGATCTCCGTCAGCACATCGGGATCGCCCGCCACGGTGACTCCCGTGGGCATGCCACTGACGTTGCCCGGGATCGCCCCCACGCTGAAGTAACCCGCCGGCTGCGCTTCCCGAACCTGATACACGCCCGGCTGCAGGTTCAGGTTCAGGCCGAACAGGTAGTTTCCCTGCGAATCGGTCTGGGCAGTGTGGCCCGTGTTCTGCCACTGGCCGCTCACCTTCTTCCACAGCGAGAGGGTGACGCCGCTGATGTTGGGATCGGCCGCGTCTTGCACCAGGTCGCGATCGTTGTCGGCGAATACCTTGCCGCCGATGGTGATTGGCAGGGGATGCTGCTGCAAGCCAAGCAGCGTGCCGGTCGAGCGGTCGCGCTTTCCCTGAAAATCGTCGTTGGGCAGGCCGCCCGGATTTCCCTGCGTCACGAGCAGGTTCGAGCCGTTGAACAGCGGATCGTACAGATTCCGAAACTCGCTGGTTCCCTGCACGTCGTGAAAGTGCGGGGCGTGGAACTTGCCGGTGAGCTGGGAGCCTTGAAACTCGACGCCGGAGGCAATCGGGTCGATCCCTTCGTTGATCGTCTGTTGGTTTGTTTCGCCCGGGTCGAAGTCTTGCACTTCATCGACGTCGATGGTGAAGACCAGCTTCTCGCCCGCGTGGAATCCCTGGAAGTTGAGCGTGAGCTTCGTGCCGCCGTCCGAGACTTGCCAGCTTACATTCTGAATGCCGGTCGAACTGACCACTTGCAGGTTGAAGGCCTCGTCGGCGCCCAGGCCGCCGTGGATCGTGTCGAAAATCATGTCGCCGACCGTCAGGCCCGTCGCGCCGTGATCGCCGTCGATGACGAGCTGCGTCAGCTCGGTATTCGCGGCGCCCCCTTGGAACATGATTTCAAAGGTGTCGCCGTGCAGGTCCGAGCCGCCGTCTTGTTCGATATAGACGACGCCGATCTTGATCGGGTCGGCGTCCATCAGGCGGCGCTCTTCCAGCAGCTCGAACCGACTGCGGCGCTGGCCGCCCGCGCGAGTTTCAAGGCGGGCGACGCGCGTTTTCCGCCGACCAGTCAGCAGGCTCCACAATCCCACAAGGCACCTCCGTGTGCGCTATCGTTCTCTCACAATCCATCGTCGTACTGAAGCAACCGCGCGATCTAACGCTGCCGCGGCAAACCCTCGATCGCCGGCTGGCGGCCGACGCGGGGCAGCGGCCCCTTGGTGCCCGCCACATGGTCGGCGATGCTCCAGATTCGAACCGTCGTGTCGTATCCGGCCGAGATGAGCACTTTGCCCTGGCATTCCAGCGCGGCGATCGTCCCGGTGTGGCCGGCAAGCAGGCCAATCTCCCGCTGCTCGATCACGTCCCACAGGCGGATCAGGTTGTCGCTGCCGGCGGCGGCCAGTTGGTGCGGGCCATAGAACTCGAGCGCCAGCACCTTCGACGGCCGAGCGGGCAGCGTGAACCCGGCTGCTCCATCGGCCAGCGGCAAAATGTGAATCAATCGGTCTTCGCCGGCCGAAGCCAGGTACGAGCCGTCGGGCGAAAAACTGATGGTCCGCACGCGCTGGCGATGGGCCGAAATATCGCGGAGGATCTCGGCTCGCTCGGTCGCGATCAGGCGAATGGCGCCGCAGCGACCGCCCGCCGCCAGCAGCCGATCGTCGGGCGAGAAGGCAATCGCCCGCATGTCCCGGCAAGGGGCGCTCGGCTCGGCAACCAGCACGCGGTTGCGAACGTCGTAGATTTTGATCGTTCCTTCAAACCCCAGCGCGGCGAGGCGGCTGCCATCGTGGCTGAAGCGAATCGCCGCGATCGCCCCGGCGTGGGCGGCCAACACATCGCGCATTTCGCCCGTAGCCGCATCCCACAGCAGGATCTGCCGGTCGTTGCCCGCCGAGGCGAGCAGCTTGCCGTCGGGCGAATAGTCGATTGTGCGAACCCAGTCGAGATGCTGATCGAGCCTTTGCAGCAACTTGCCGTCGGCCAGGCTCCAGACACGCACGATGTGGTCGTCGCCCGCCGTGGCCAACCATTGCCCGTTGCTGTGCAGGCACACGGCGGTCACCACCGGCGGCTGCTGGTTCTCGTCGTCGGCCGGCAACTGCACCACGCGCGAGGGCCAACTGATCGTGACGGCCTCGGTCGCCAGACCGGGCAGGCCGCCGGCCAACCAGCCGGCGGCTGCGGCGCCGGCGAACTGGGCGAAGAACTGTCTGCGACTGCCTGGGGCGGAAATCATATCGCGGCATGTCCGGCAGGAGGATTCGATCGGCACCGCGCAGGGCGCAACGGGCCTTAGCCCCGTTTATCGGCCTGCGACGCCCTGGCGGTGCAACCCGCGGGCGATAAACTTTTCCCAGGCTGTCGATTGAGTAAGTTGGATAAAATACGCCGTGCATCGCTGCCCGATCCGCATTCCACCGCCTGGCAAGTTAGACTGGCACGGCAAACTGCCCGGTTTCTGCAATCCTGCGAGTCCGCTAGCGATGGCCGAAAAGAACCGCCACCTCTCGGGCGACGAAGCATTCGTGGTGGAACACCAACAGCGAAAACGCAACCCGTAGCCCAACCCCACATGGAAGTTCGTCCCCAAGAACAACGCCTGATTCAGTTCGCCGCCGAGTTGCCTGCCGGACGCATCCTGTGCAACACGCTCGGCCGGGCGCAACTCGCCTTGGCGCTGGCCAAGGCTCATGCTCAGTCGCAGGTCGCTTGTTTCTCGCTCGACCTGTATCAGGTCCAGCAGTCGCAGCTTGCAGGCACACCGCTGCCCGGCAATCTGCGGTTCGTCTGCGACTCCGATCCGCCGCCGGACGAAATCGACCTGGCCGCCTGGTGCTTCAGCAAGCAAGGAGACGCCGAGCTGACCCGCGACCTGCTGCAAGCGAGCCACCAGCATCTAGCGATCGGCGGGCGAATGGCTGCGGCCATAGACAACCCGGCCGACCAATGGCTGCACGAGCAACTGCGCGGCATGTTCGACAAAGTGACCCGCCGACCCGAGCCAGGGACAACCTTGTATCTGGCGACCAAGACCCGACCGCTCAAAAAGATCAAGGACTTTACCAGCGAGTTCGCCTTCCGCGACGCCGGCCGGCCGATCGATCTGCGAACGAGGCCGGGCGTCTTCAGCCATCGCGAGGTGGACGGCGGCGCTCGGGCGCTCATCAAGGCCATGGACATCCAGCCGGGCCTGCGCGTGCTCGATCTGGGCTCTGGCAGCGGCGCGGTGGGCATCGCCGCAGCCTTGCGGGCCGAGGGGGTGCGAGTGCAGGCGACCGACAGCAACCCGCGCGCGATCGAGGCCGTTCGCTGGGGGGCCGAGCGGAACGGCGTCAGCACCTTGACCGCCGCGCTCGACTGTGACGGCAGCAGCCTCGACCCCGGCACGTTCGACCTGGTTCTGGCGAATCCCCCCTACTTCTCGAACTTTAGCCTCGCCGGACTGTTCGCAACCATCGCCCACCGCGCGCTCGCGCCACGGGGAACGTTGCTGGTAGTGACCAAAACTCCCGACTGGTACCGCGCGGCGCTGGCCAAACGATTCGACCCCATCGCCACCCGCGAAGCCGGCAGCTACCAGATCGTGCAGGCCACGCGCCTTTAACCGGCCCGCAGCTTGGTCGCTTCCGCTTCGAGTGCGGCGATCTCTTGCTCGAGCTTGGTTACCTCGCCCGGCTCGTCGTCCTGTTTTTTCGCGCCGGCCATCCGCTGCTTGAGCGTCAGCAGCTTTTGGCGGATCACTTCCAGGCGTTTCTTCACTTTGCCGTCCATACGAACTTCTTCATTTTGGCGATTGTTAGTGGTCCCAGCCGAGCCGGCGCTGCAAGGTTTGCAACACTTCCGTCGAATCCGCCGGCGACAGGCCAAAGCACTCGACGAGCAATGCCGAGGCCCGCTCTGAATCGCCGCTTTGCAATTCGCTGCCCAGCCCCAGCATGCGGCGAAAAAAGCCGGCCTCGGTGCGCGCTCGCTGGGCAAAGGCGGCGGCGCAGGCAATCGCCCGCGGCGCTTCGAGCTCGAACAGCGCCCCGATCGTCCTCCCCGCCGACCGCAAGTCGCCCGCTTGAATCTGAGCGGCAAAGGCTTGCAACGAAAGTTGTGTCGCCTTGGCCCGCGTGCTTCCCGCGCCGCCAGGCGGCGGCAAGGCAAACGCGGCCACGTACATCGGGCCGGCAATCGCCGGCAGGCGATCGTCGCTGGCCCCGTCGGCGATGGCCCCGTCGGCGGTGGAGTATCCCTCGGTCGCCAACGTGAAGGTCTCTTGCGAAGCGTGCTCCGCGGCCGCGGTCGTTGTCGCCGGCTCGGCACCCTCGGCCGGCAGGTGCGAGATCATCTGTCCCACGTGCGACAGCTTCATGCCGAGCTGCTCGTACAACGACTCAATCTCGTTCATGTACGAGTCGCCGCGGGCATCTGCCAGTATTTCGTCGGCCTCGTCGAGCACGCGCTCGGTCAGCCGCTGCGCGAGAACCTCGCGCGACTCTTGCAGAACTCGAAGCGCTCGCTGGCGGTCGTGCATAAGCTTACCTGGGGTTATCCCCCAGCTTATTCGCGCGGCCGGGCAAAGGAAAGCGCCGGCGTGGCATTTGAATCCGCTGGTGTGGCAATGGCAACGTTCGGCTCGGTCGTTTTCGGCGTCCGGCCGACAAACTTGAGCACGCCGCCGATCAGCACCAGGATCAGCGCGAGGACCAGATTCACGTTCATCCAGGTGATCGCATTTGCCTGAAACTTTTTCGCGGTCGCGCTGCGACCCGCCAGCAGGCTGGCAAAAAAGAAAACAGGCAAGGCCAGCAGGAACTTGATTCCCGTGACCATCGCATACTTCATTCCCCAAATGGTGTCGATCTCGTAATTCATCGGATAAAGAACCATGTTGGCGATGCCGCTGACCAGCAGCAGGCCCGAGGCCAGCATCACGAACTTCGACCAGCGCGTGCGAACCTGCTCGTGAATGTTCGCCTTTGTCTTCGCATCCAACCCCGCGACGACCGGCGCCAGGCCGAACCGCATGAAGATCGTCCCTCCCATGAGCATGATCGCTCCCAGGATATGCATGTAGCGCAGTACGAGCAGCAGCGGAAACAGTGGGTCGGACATGGTGGAGGGCTGGGGTCAGTGGTCAGTGGTCAGTGGTCAGTGGTCAGTTGGGTTGGTCTTGTCAGCATGGTACGCGCATTAGGCGGCGTCTAACAGGTGTCGGGGCCCGCATGCATAGCCGCGACCAGTGGTCGCGCTCCTAAACGCCCCTATCGCGCTATTGGCCTGTATCGACGACGACGAAGATGGGCCGCGACCAGTGGTCGCGCTCCTAAACGCCCCTATCGCGCCGGCCACTGCTCCTTTACCAGGTCGAGCGCTTCCTCGGTGGTCGCGATTCGTCCTTCGAGTTGGGCGTCGCGCACCGCTTCGAGCAAGTCGCGAAAGCCTGGTCCCGGCGAAAAGCCAAGCCGCTTCAGGTCTTCGCCCGTAATCAGTGGCCGCGGATTGATCGCGTCGGCAGGGAGCGCCAGCTTTGCGCGGCAAAAGTCGATCTCGGCCATTCCGTCTTCACATTCCTCCGCTACCGCCGTGCAGTAACCGAGCAGTTCTTCCACTCGCGGTGCGATGAGGATGCGCTGAAGCTCCGGCCAGGGCATTAGCTTCGCCTGGCGAATCGGCAGCTCCTCGCGAAGAAATTTGGCGACCGCCTCGAATTCGTCGGTCGAGAGCTTCCAGCGATCGAACAGCCGCCGCGGCATTCCCGGCTGGAGCAGCTCGATCTTGCGGAGCAGGGCCGCCAACGCCATCGCGAACGTCGGTCGGTCGAGCCGCTGCAAAATCCGCAGCGTACGCTCCCACGCCAGGCGCGCCTCGGCCGCCCCGATGCCGAGTTCCGGTTGCAGAATGGCAGCTTCCGGCAGCGCAACCTCCAGCAATCCCGCCTCGTAAAGCAGCATTACTCCGCGGGCCCGGCTCGCATGGGTAAGAATGTGCCGCATCTCGGCTGCGATCCGTTCGGCGCTGACGATCGGCAGTTCGCGAGCTTGCGCTTGAATCGCCGCCAGCGTGGCTGCGTCGATCTGAAAATCGAAGCGGGCGGCGAACCGCACGGCCCGCAGCATGCGCAGCTTGTCTTCGGAGATGCGCTGCCGCGGGTCGCCGATGGCCCGGAGGATGCCGCGCCGCAGGTCTTCCTGCCCGCCGACAAAGTCGATCACCCGCCGCTCGGCCGGATCCCAGAACAGGCCGTTGATCGTAAAGTCGCGCCGCAGCGCGTCCTGCTCGGCGGTGGTAAAGCGGACGGCATCCGGATGCCGGCCGTCGCTATAGCCGGCGTCCTGGCGAAACGTCGCCACGTCGATCTGCCCCGCCCGGTTGCCGCCCAAAACCGTGATGACGCCGAAGCTGGCCCCGATGGCCAGCGTTTGCCGCCGGCCGAAGACCTCTTGAATTTGCTCGGGGGTGGCGCTGGTGGCCACGTCGTAGTCCTTGGGCACATTTCCCAGCAGTTCGTCGCGCACGCAGCCGCCGGCAAAGAGCGCCTCGAAGCCGGCGGTGCGCAGCCGGCCGACGACCTCGATGGCGAACTGGCGAGCGGCAGTGGGGTCGGGGCGAGACATGGAAAGTTGGTCAGTTGTCAGTGGTGTTTTGCTAATCGTTTATGGCTGTTTTTTGCCGGCGCTGGTTTCGCTGATCATTTGCAACTCGTTTGACCCGCGGCACTTGCGCCAAGATAAGCGAAACGCCCGACCCGTTTCGCTTATCGGACCGATCAGTTTAACGAGCTGCTGCATCAGGCGAGCGGGGTGCGTTAGCACCCCGATAGCGATCCATTTTTCGAGAAAACGTTCGGGGGATGTTCGGGCTCCATCGGGAGGCTGACGCCTCCCGCTCGCCAAGCGACGCTGCTGCATCAGGCGAGCGGGGTGCGTTAGCACCCCGATAGCGATCCATTTTTC
>JBBDYF010000233.1:12422-15609 GCA_040901775.1 Pirellulaceae bacterium
GCCAAGCGACGCTGCTGCATCAGGCGAGCGGGGTGCGTTAGCACCCCGATAGCGAACAATTTTCCCAGAAAGTGTGAGCGTCTCAAAAGTGGGGATCCGGCTCCCATGCGGCCTTCGCTGAATCGCTCGCCGCGCATTGGTCGCTGCGCGATCAGTCTGGCTCCGGATCGTCCATGTCTTCTGGCTGCTTAACGAGCGCGCTGAGCATTCGAAGAACAGTTTGCTGAACGATCACGACCTCCCCCTCGTTCCAGCCCGGACGCCGGCGCAAGCCCGCGATGCAGCTCGCAACTGCTGACAGCGGCTTGGGTTGTGAGTAGCAATAGGTCAGGCATTCCTGCACCGCTTGATTGATTTTTTGCGAGGTTTCGTCAGGCACGATCGGTGTCTCATTGGCAAAGGTGGATGAAGTGACCCGCGACCAACGCACGGCGCGTGCCGTTGACACAAATTTTTTTTGACTCAGACAACGGCCAACTCGCGGCATTCGATCTCAGTCGCTTCGACCCGTCGCAAGAATCGGCAGCAGACAATGTAGTTGTGCTCCTGATGCATATAGACCGCTTTGTGGTCGCACACCTGGGCCGCCATGAAAGCGAGGCGATCTCCGCCTCCAATGGAAATGACAATCCGGTCGAATTCGGGTTTATTCGGCCAGAAGAAGGAGATGCCGTTGGCTGAAATGTCGTGGCAACGAACTTCGACCAAACGATCGGCCGTGGGAAGCTCGTCCTCGTCCGTCCACGGCGCCATTTGCTGCTCGCAATCGTATGGATACCGCGGCGGATCTTGGTCTTTGGCGGAGTTGCCGGGAGGATGCTGCTCGCCGTCGGCTTCCGACATTTCAGCGGAGGTCATCAAAGCGTTCCCCTGGTTTCGTGGCCCTTGGTTTCGTGATCCCTGGGCGATTTGAGGAATTCGCGGGGCAAGGCGCTCGCTCTCTAGGGGAGGCGCATCGCGCCGGGGTGCGGCGCTATTCGTGGGCTCCGCGACGGATGCACCCGACTTGCCGCTCGCTTGCAGTTGCCGGAGCTGCTCGGCCAGGTTGGTTGTCGTTTCCGTCATTTTTTCGATGGCCTGGCTCAGTTCCGCCGGCACCGGAACGACCGCATTGCGGGCCAGCGTCGCCACCAACAGGCTTTGCTCCAGCGTCTGCTGGCCAGAATCGGTGCAGCTTGCCAGGCGGTTCAAAAACGGGGCCTGCTGCGAACGCCCCTCCGCAGCCGCCAGCCGAGCGGCAGAGCGGGTGCCCGTCCAATATCCAAAGGCCGACCCCACCGCCAACAGCACCGTCGTGCTGAGCATGGCCGCGAACAGTAGCAGCGGGGTGTTGTTCTCGAACATGGTGGAAAATCCTCTACAAAGGACACGGGAATTATTCTAACATAGGTGCCTAAATAGAGGATTAGACCCACCGTGCGGCAAGACGCACTCGAACGAGCATCAACGCTGGTTTATCCCGAATAACCAAAAACTGCTTCGGACAGGTACTGATTCGCTTCGCACTTTCGCGACAAATGTGCGGCTTGGCTGACACACGATGCGTACGCGCACGTTCGCAGTGGGGAATGGGCGGGAACGCGGCAACTGCCTGGCAGACGGTCGTTGCCTTTTGGGCTTGGCGGCCCTTTAATAAGAACTGCCGAAGCATTCCCTTGGCGAAATACGACAAATCCACAGCGACGCTTCCACCGATGACGACACCCGCCAGCGTTCCCATGGAGATCGACGTCGCCTCGGTCAAGCAGTTGCGCGACAAGGGCGAGGCGTTCGTGCTGCTCGACTGCCGCGAGCCGAGCGAGGTGGCCACGGCCAGCATCGCCGATTCGGTTCACATTCCGATGCGCGAGCTTGCGGGGCGCTTGGCCGAGTTGGAAGCGAGCCGCGGGGGGCGGATCGTCGTCCATTGCCACCACGGCGGGCGGAGCCAGCGGGTGACGCATTTCCTGCGGCAGCAGGGGTTTACGCAGGCCCAGAACATGAGCGGCGGGATCGAGGCCTGGAGCGTGCAGGTCGATCCGAGCGTGCCGCGGTACGAATAGCGCGGTCAGTTGTCAGTTGTCAGTTGTCAGTTGGGACTGGCTCCTGGTCCCTGACTCCTGCTCCCTGACTCCTGATTCCGCGAACCCCTTGCCCGGCTGCGGCGTCTTATCCTATAAAGATGGAGTTCTGTAACGAAAGAGCGACAGGCGGATATGGCGGAATTGGCAGACGCGCTAGATTCAGGTTCTAGTGGCCGAAAGGTCGTGGAGGTTCAAGTCCTCTTATCCGCACTGATTGGGGTCGAGAGTCTTTGGCGGAAGGAGGCCTTCTAGGCTGGTGGGGTCTTGCCCGCCAAAGCACTCCCGACCCCCTGGCTGCTCGACCCCCTGCCCGGTTGTGCCGGTCTTGTCGATTGCACGCTGGCTGGCTGCCGGCGCTTGCGCACGCGCTGTACTCCGCGGGCAGGTTGATTCCTAGATTCTGCTGTTCTTTCGCAGATTTGCTAAAGCTCCGAATTTGACTCCGCGTGAAGCTGACCTAGGTTTCAACTGTGCGGGGACGCTGGCTTTCCGGCTGGTTGCTCCGTGCTGGCAAGTCGCCCACGTCATTCGGATTGGGGATGATTTCTCGTCCCATTCAACACTTCGAAGCGCGGGGCGCGCCTGCCAAAGACCTGCCGCCTCAAAACATCCTCGATAAAGGCAAACCGGCAGCAATGCCGGGACGCAAAGCCAAGGGCCGACGTGCATTCGCGCGGCGGCAGCCGGGCTGCCGAAAGGGTGGATTGCGTGCCTGGGGCACCCAGCTCCAGAGCGTGATTGCCTGATCAAACGACGATGCCGAGGCGAGTGTTTCCAGTTTGGATCTATACCCGGCGCACGGCAGGTCGGCGACTTGTGCGAGTCGCCGCGCCGGGGGATCCGAGTCGCCACTGTCAGCGTGCCGGCTCTGGCCGGTCACGGGAGTTTACCATGAAGAATTTTGCTTTGAAACTGCAGCGTTTTTTGAAGAGCGAAGATGGCCCGACCGCGGTGGAATACGCCGTGATGTTGGCCCTCATCGTGATCGTCTGTTTGGTTTCGATCCAAGCGATCGGCACCAATGCCAACGTCACGTTCAACAGCATTGCCACCGCGATGCCGACCGGAACCTAGTGCCTTGTCAGGCTTAACAATTGGGGTTGGCTTGGGTGGGTGATTTGCGG
>JBBDYF010000234.1:0-2237 GCA_040901775.1 Pirellulaceae bacterium
AGCTCGCGGGCGAACACTGCGCGCACTCGGGCCGCCAGTTTTTCGTCGTTGAACATGGCGGGCGTCCCTTCGGAAAAGACGATTTTTGGCTCGGGCGCGCCGGCGCCGGCCGCCACCGCCTTGGTGCGGCGCACGATCGCGTCGTGTAGTTGCTGACGAACTTCGTCGGTATAGCTGCGCACCGTAAGCTGCAGCTCGCACTCGTTGCTGATGATGTTGTGCTTGGTGCCGGCATGGATCGACCCGACCGTAATCACGCACGGCTCGATTGGCTTGATCTCGCGGCTGACGATGGTTTGCAAACTCAACACGAGTTGCGCCGCCATCACGATCGGATCGATGGTCGCGTGCGGATACGCGCCGTGGCCCCCCTTGCCGACCAGCGTGATATCGACGCTATCTACGTTGGCCAGCGCATAGCCGCCGCGGACGCCGACCCGGCCCGTCGCCAGTTCCGCATCGCAATGTAGCGCCAAGGCATAGTCGGGTTTGGGAAACCGCGTGAACAGCCCGTCGGCCAGCATTTGCTTCGCGCCGCTGCCGCGTTCTTCGGCCGGCTGGCCGATTAAGACCAGCGTTCCCTGCCAGGCGTCTTTGTGGGCGGCAAACCAGCGGGCCGTGCCGATCAGGTTGGTGATATGAATATCGTGCCCGCAGGCATGCATGACGCCGGTCTCGCCGGCAGCGGTTTTGGCGGTCGCCTGCGAGGCATACGCCAGCCCCGTCTTTTCGGTGACCGGCAAGGCGTCGAGATCGGTCCGGACCATCACGGTGCGACCGGCGCCGTTTTTCAAGACCCCGACGACCCCCGTGCCTCCGACTCCCTCGGTCACCTCGGCCCCGACCGCCTTCAGTTCCTTGGCCAGGCGGGCGGCGGTCTCTTTCTCTAGGAACGAAAGCTCGGGATGGGCATGAAAGTGGCGGTACAACTCGACCAGGTCGTCCAGATTGGCCGCCGCCCAGGCCTTAGGCTCCTCCGCGCGGGCCGGGTTCGACTGGCAGGAGAACGCAACCATTGACACGACCAACGCCGGACTGCCCAACAGCCAGACCGACAACGCACGGCCCCCTGGATTCCTCATGGCGAAAGCTCCTCTAAAAAAATTGCGGCATCTGGTCTTGCGAAAAACTGTCGAACCCGTTTAATTGTGGATAGATCATTCAAGCACTCGTCATACGGCAGGCGGTCCTTCTCATTGGGCTGCCTGCCATATTTTGTTGAGTCGCCCAGGGTCGCTCCGCATTGTACGTCTCGGGCGGCCCGCCGCCAGTAACATTAAGGCGACCAACCTCCGCTGGCGACCAGCGCCGCCAACTGCGGCAGCAGCAGCCGCATGGCGCGCGAGCGATGGCTCAAAACCGCTTTGACGGCGGGCGTTAATTCGCCGAACGTTTGATGCCACTCGACGACCTCGAACAGCGGGTCGTAGCCGAAGCCACCACTGCCGGCCGCATCGACGCGCAAGCGTCCGCGGCAAATCCCTTCGCTTTGGGCTCGCACGACGCCCTGCGGATCGGACAGGGCCGCGGAGCAAACGTAGTGAGCCGTTCGCCGCTGGGTCGGAACGCCTTGCAGCTTCTCCAGCAGCAAGCGATTGTTCGAGGCGTCGGTTGCACCCGCGCCGGAAAAGCGGGCCGAATAAATTCCCGGCGCGCCGCCGAGCGCATCGACCGCCAGGCCGCTGTCTTCGCCCAGCACCCAGTGCCCCAGGCGCCGGGCTTGCTGCGTCGCCTTGAGACTTGCATTGGCCGCGAACGAATCGCCGGTCTCGGCCACCTCGATCGCATTGGGAAAGTCGGTCAGTGTTTTCAGGATCAGGCCCCACGGCGCGAGCAGTTCGGCCAGTTCGCCCAGCTTTTTTCGATTGCGGGTGCCGAGGACGAGAACGCGAGGCATGGAACTTGCCAGGTGAAACTGTGTTGTTGACGCCCCTACCAACCCGAAGCGTCAGGCTGATACCAACCCGAAGCGTCAGGCTGATACCAACCCGAAGCGTAAGCGAGGGAAAATAGCAGTCCCTCGCTGACGCAGCGGGTTAGCAGTCCCTCGCTGACGCAGCGGGTTAGCAGTCCCTCGCTGACGCAGCGGGTTAGTAGTCCCTCGCTGACGCAGCGGGTTAGTATGCCGCCTAACGAAAAATCGACCGCGACTGATTGTACGCGGCGGCTGCCGACTGTTTGGGCACTTCCACCGGCCAGGGTTGCGGATCGAACGCAATGCCGGCCAGCGTTCGGGC
>JBBDYF010000235.1:0-15487 GCA_040901775.1 Pirellulaceae bacterium
CGTGTCCCAGTCGTCGTCGCTCATCCGCGGCAGCAGCGTATCGCGGGTCACGCCGGCGTTGTTTATCAAAATGTCAAGCTTGCCCCAGGTTTCGACGAGGCCATCGACCAGCGCATCGACCGGGCCGCTCTCTTTCACGTCGCACGGAAAGGCCTCGGCTTGGCCACCCGCCGCGGCGATTGCAGCGACCGTTTCGGCCAGCTTGTCGGCGCTGCGGGCAACGCAGGCGACCCGTGCGCCGGCAGCGGCCAGCGTCATGGCAATCGCTTTGCCGAGTCCCTGCGAAGCGCCGGTTACCAGGGCGGTTTGGCCGGAAAGATCGACCTTCAGTGATGCATAAGGGCTATCGGCCATCTTTGAACTCCGTAAAGGTCTAAGGACTAAGCACTAATGACTAATGCAGATTTAGTCATTAGTGCTTCGTCATTAGTCATTTATCAACATTCCACCCCGTCGCTGGCTGCCTTGCGATCGATTCGTTTCAAGAGCGCCCGCAGCACGCGTCCCGGCCCGACTTCCCAGAACGGGCCGTGGCCGTGCGCGAGCAGCTTGCGGATCGACTCCTCCCACAGGACGGGCGAAATGACCTGCCGCACCAGCAAGTCCCGAATCTCTTCGGGATCGTCGTGAGCCTTGGCATCGACGTTCGAAACGACCGGAATTCGCGGCCGCTTGAGCGTCACGCCCGCCAGCGCCGCCGCCAGCCGCGGCACCGCCGGCTGCATGAGCGGCGTATGGAACGCGCCGGCCACAGCCAGCGGAATGGTCTTCATTGCCCCCGCTTTCGTCGCCAGGTCGGCCACCCGTTCGCAGGCTCCCTTGTGACCCGAAACGACAATGTTGCCGGGACACAGGTAGTTGGCGATTTGCAACACCTCTCCCTCGGCCCGGGCATCGTCGCACAGCTTTTCGATTTGCCCAGCTTCCAGGCCCAAAATGCTGACCATGCCGCTGGGTACCGCGTCGGCCGCTTCTTGCATGGCCCGGCCCCGCTCTTGCACGACCCGCAATCCGTCTTCAAACGACATCACTTCGGCGAAGACTAGCGCGGTGTACTCGCCCAGGCTCAAGCCGGCCGCCGCTTGGCAGGCATCGACCACGTCGGCCCTATTCGCCCGCAGCCACTCCAGCGCGGCTAGGCTGGTGACGAACAACGCCGGCTGGCTATAGACGGTCGCATCGAGCTTCTCGGCGGGACCGTCGAGGCAGACCGCCAGCAGGTCGTAACCGAGCACCGACTGGGCACAGTCGAACACTTCGCGCGCACCCGCCGCGCTTTCAACCAGTTGCCGGCCCATGCCGACCGTCTGGGCACCCTGACCGGGAAACAGAAAGGCGATCTTGGACACGAAAGAACCTTGTTAACACTAACCCGAAGCGTTAGCGAGGGACATCCCGAAGCGTTAGCGAGGGACATCCCGAAGCGTTAGCGAGGACATCGCGTTTGGCAGTACTTGGCCCACTCTACCGTACTTGGCCCACTCTACCGTACTTTTCCCCACTGACTCGTCGGGCTGGTGAGGTGGCCTATTCTTCCACCGGCTCGACCATCACACGGCCCATATAGTAGCCGCAATTCGGGCAAACCACATGCTGCGGCACCGCCGTGCTGCACTTGGGGCAGTACGAAAGTTGCTTCGGCTTCAGAGCGTGGTGCGATCGCCGCTTGCGGGTCCGCGTGTTGGACGAACGTCGCTTAGGAACAGCCATGACAGGAACTCACTTTGCTGACAATGCACAGACACCCCGTCGGGGTGGTTCAGTTCGGTGGAAACACGGCATCCTAAGGCTGCCCCGGCGGACTGTCAAGTTGGCCGCTGCTGGGATTACGAACCGATTTTTGTCCCGTTTGCGGTGCCAATGCGAGGGCGCGGCGAGCTAGGTTAAAACGGGGTTTCGCTAATCGTTTATGCCTTTTTTTCGGCAGCGCCGGTTTCGCTTATAACTTGCAACTCGTTGGGGTTGCAGCACTTGCGCCACGAGATTAGCAAACATTAAAACCCGTTTCGTTATCAGACCGATTAGCGTAATGCGCGCCGGGTGGCTATGGTTCGCGCAGCGTCCGGGCTGTGGTTCGCGCGAGCAGAACCACGGCTTTTAGCTGCTCAGCCGTGGTTGACTTCGTCAATCACAGCCAGCCCGGGATTGCCGCAGGGCACTGCCTTTTATAACGATCTACCAAATTGCCAAAGAGCCGGCGCGCACGCTCCGCGCCATGCATGGACGAAATTGTACGCATTCGCGGACTGCATGTCAATACGTTCACTGCGGAATGCTGCTGGTGCCCGGCAGGATCGTGAAAAGACGCTCGCAGGGCCGCCAGAAATTGCCAGTCTCCGCCGCAAGCAATCCGCTCGTCAGCTAGACTAACCGGATCGGTCCCTCCTCACTCGATGCGCCGCCCATGAAAGTCCAGACGTTCCTCGACCACCACGGCATCGCCCGCAACCCCTTTGCCGAGGAAGACGCTCAGACCGACCTCGTCTTCAAAGAACACTGCATCGACAGCACCTACCACCCCACCTGGGACAAGGTCTATGGCGATCCCAGCGAGCCCTCCACCTCGATCATCTTTGGCGAGAAGGGCTCCGGCAAAACGGCCATGCGGCTGCAACTGGCCCGCCACTTGGAGGCCCACAACCAACGCCACGCGGGGCGGCGAACCTTCGTCGTACATTACGACGACTTCAACCCGTTTCTCGACCGTTTTCGCGACCGTCTAGGCTTCCGCAACAACCGCCGAGCCGACAAGACCCTCGCCCAGTGGAAGCTGTGGGACCACATGGACTCGATCCTCTCGCTGGCCGTGACCGGCCTGGTCGATCGGATTCTCGAAGTCAAACAACCGAGCCAAGCGGTCGTCTGCCAAATCGAGCAAGCCCAAGTGGACGAACTCGACCGGCACCAAGCCCGCGACCTGCTGCTGCTGGCCGCTTGCTACGACCAATCGACGGGCGAAACGTTCAAAGGCCGCTGGCACCATCTCCGCCGACGGCTGAAGTTTCAGTCGTGGCGGAGCTATTGGCAGTTGGCCGTGGGGTGGACCTGGCTCGCCCTCTGGCTGCTCTTGTATTTCATCTTGTGGTACAACGGGCACGGCAATTTGATCTGGCCGCTGTGGCTGTTCTCGATCGTGCCCCTGCTCGGTTTCATTCCCTGGCTCAACAAGGCCTGGAAAAACTTTTGGCTGGCGCGCGGCATCTTGCGGCGGATGCGGGTCGGCATTCACGAGACCAACCCGCTGCGGCAGGTGCTGATGCATTTCCAGCCGGCCGAGCTTTCCGGCCAGCCACTGCCCAACAAAGACAGCACCGACGACCGCTACGAGCTGCTGCTCAAGCTGCAAGGGCTGCTGCAAACGCTCGGCCACAGCGGCATTGTCGTGCTGGTCGATCGAATCGACGAGCCGCACTTGGTCAACGGCTCGGCCGAGCTGATGAAAGCCCTGCTCTGGCCGATGCTCGACAACAAGTTCCTCAAGCACCCGGGCCTGGGCCTGAAGATGTTGTTGCCGATCGAGCTGACGCGGTTCATCGAGCGTGAAGAGCGCGAATTCTACCAGCGGGCCCGGCTCGACAAGCAGAACATGGTCCCGTCGTTCGAGTGGACGGGCGAGGCGCTATTCGATGTGGCCACCGCCCGCATTCGGGCTTGCGCGGCGCCCGGCCAGCAGCCGTCGCTGACCGACCTGTTCGAGGCGTCGGTCGCGCAGGCTCGTTTGATCGAAGCCTTTCGCGCGTTGCGGGTGCCGCGCCGGCTGTTCAAGTTTCTCTACCAGTTGATCGCCGCCCACGCCAACGCCCACTCCGACCACACCCCAAGCTGGAAAATTTCGTCGAATCTGTTCGAATCGACGCTGGCTCTCTCGGTGCGCGATCAGGATGCGTTCGACCGGGGCGTGGGGGCGGGATAGGCCGCTTAGCCCATGCCTCCAGGCCGGAAGTTAGGGCTCGGCTCAAGGAGGCTGCTCTGGCAACAGTGATTCCACCTCGCTTAGTAAGCCGGGCAAGTGTCCGGTCAAAGTAGCCCAGACAATCGAGTCATCGATGGACTCGTACCCGTGGAAAGCCGATTATCTTGCGGCAGTCGGTGATACGAGATGCCAGTGGAGGAGCGAGTTTCTCCAGTCGCGATAGCGCCTCGCCGATCAGAATGAATGGCGTTCCACGGCCGCGCGCAGCAAGCGGTCGCTTTGATAGTCGCCCGCGGTGCGCCCGGCGGTGAAGTCTTGAATGTCCTTGGCCGCCAGCCGGACTTCCTCCAATAAGACTCGCGGGTCATGCCGCATACAAGAGCGTCCGTTGCTGGTTGACTGCTGCGAGCAGATAGCGATTGCGAATTGCCTGGGGCATGAGCAGATCGACGCTACGACCCAGCAAACGCTCCAAGTCCTCTTTTAGTTCGAAGTAGCCGTGAAAGGCGCTGCCGGCAGCCGACGGCAGAAACTCCAGCAGGAAGTCCACGTTACTTGTTGCCGGATCGAACGTGCCGTCGGCCGCGGAACCGAATAACTCCAGGGTTTTAACCTGGTGTTTGCGACACAGCGCGTCGAGATCGGCCCGATGCTGCTGGATAAAGTGAATCATGCACGCCTCCCCAAGCATTCTACGATACCTGGGGCGTTGTTCAAATTCCCTTCCCACGAATTGCCCCCGCTTACCGACTACGGGGATGTTCGTGCGGCCATTCGGGCGTACCGGAGATCGGCGTGCCGGGCAGGCCCAGCCGGGCCGCCGCGTCGCGATGCATCACGCCTTGCGAAGTCATCACCATCAGCGCCGGGTTGATAATGCCAAACCCGCCGCTCGTGCGGCTGGCCGCGCGCTGATTCGCCTGCGGCGCCGGTGCGCTAAATGTTTGCAGCCGGCCATTGCGGGCGACGGTTATTTTGGCATTGCCGCCCGACATCTTGATCCGGTTCCGCAGGGCCGCTTCCGACGAGACGCGCACCCCGTTCACGGCTACAATTCGGCCGTCTGCTCGCAGGCCCACATTTGCTTGGGCCTTAACGGGCTTGCGTGGAGCAGCCTCGATCGGCGTCGCGCACAGCGCTACCAACAACGTCGCAGGCAGAGTGAAGCTCGTGACTACTTTAGTAATGGTCTGTTTCAGGTTCGTACGCATGGGAAAATCTCCTTCGTGCATGGGCCGCGATGCGATAGCAATTTGTTTTCGCGAGTCCGCTCCATGCCCAGTTCGATAAAACCCTAGATGCACGTGCCGTGCCACGCCCCCCTGGCCCGCCCCCCTGCGGCCTGCCGCTACGGCGACGTAAACCGCCGCTGCAGTTGGCCTAAAGGCCGCCTGACGAGGCATCTATGCGGGTTCCGCGTGCTCTTTACGCGGTGCTGTTGCGCGACCGCCGCACGACCAACCTGGGGTCCGCGTCTGCGGACCGTTCTCGGTCGAAAGCCTCAGCCCGCACCGCACGATCAGCATCGAGGAAAAGAAGCAGCGAGCCGAGCACTTCCAAAGAGGGGCGAAATCTGCGGCTTATCGGCCCCGACGGTTCGCCGTGAAGGTGATCAACCACTACGGCGACGAGGTGCTCAAGGTGTTCGACGCCCGGTAGGCGAGCGGCTAGTTGCCCCGAACCTCGAACCCCCAGCCCCAGTCCCTCCGAACGTCTTGCCGGTCTCGATCGTGCAGGCTAAATTCAGTTTCGGAGGGTAAGCGAATGGCTAGCAAGCTGATTCGAAATCAGTTGCCGCGCAAGCGGTTGCGGGTTCGAGCCCCGTGCCCTCCGCCTTTACTGTCGTTTTCCAGCGGTGCATCCTGCGCCTCGTGCAGCAGCACTTTTACCTCGCTACGACTGGTCAGCCAGTAACCGAGCCCGATCGAGGCAATGCAAATCTGAATCACGCGGTAGCCCAAGGCGATCAAAAAGCCCGAATTATGCGGCGCGCCGGCTGGCGAGATGCTGCGGAACAGGATGTTGAGCGTCACCTCGTAGGCCCCGATCGGCAGCGCGCCGGCTATCATCGACGGGGGCACGATGATCAAGATCGAGCCGATCGCCGGCCGGTACTCGGCGGGAATGCCGATGCTGATCGTCATCAGCGCGACCGACGCGACGTACAACAAGTGAATCACGAGGCTGATGCCGATCGCCACCAATAGCAAGTCGATCCGGCGGCGATAGGCCCGCATCGCCCCCACCAGCTTATGCAGCACTGGGCCGACCAGCGGCGTCTGTTCCAGCAGATCCCACCATCGCGAGTGCGTCACTCCGGGCCATAGCAACACGACCAGCCCCACCGTGGCGGCCAGCGAAATGATGCGCACGACATAGCCCAGGTTCACGATCGTCGCCCGATCGGCCGCCGCCAATTCGCCCAGTCGATCGGTCGGCATGAAGAGCGAGGCGATCGCCGCCAAGAGCAGCAGCGCGTACAAGCCGATCACCCGATCGACCAGGACCGTCGCCACCGCTTCGGTCTTGCGCCGCGGATTGCCGTGGATCAGCATCACCGCTTTGAGCGAATCCCCGCCGACCAGGCCCAGCGGCAGCAGGTTGACGAGGTAACCCAAAAAGCCGACTCGCAAGGCGTCGCGGACGGGAAAGTCCAGCCCCAGCGTCCGCGCCAGCATGTGCCACCGCAGGATTGTGCAGGTCACCGCCAGCAGGCAGACCGGCAGCGCCAGCAGCAGGATGGGCCAATCCTTCGGCCCGCTGGCCAGCGCCAGAAAGCGCTCGTCGTGATAGGCCTGCCACCCCAGATACCCCAGCATCACGCACGAGGCGACGATCTTCAGCAGAGTCGAAATCAGCTTTTTGGCAGTCACGCGGAGCTTCAAATCTCGGCTGGGCGATAGGGGGGGTTCGTCGTCGCAAAGGCTGAACCTGTGGACTCTTTCGCACGTCCTTGACAGTGCGGAAAGGCACTGATAGGTTGGCCTTTTCCGGCTGGGCAAATATTTCGCCCAGTCAGGTCGATAATAGCCTTTATCGGCCGCCCGCGGGGGATTAGCTCAGTTGGGAGAGCGCTTGCATGGCATGCAAGAGGTCATCGGTTCAAGTCCGTTATCCTCCACTTTTTTGACACAACTCTTTACGCATCCATGCTTTAGGATGCAGTGTCATCGGTGGGGTAGGCATCGCGCCGGCCGCCCCTCACCTTCTATCGTTTCCGCCAGAGAGGCCGACGAGGCTCAACTCCCGCCCGCTGCGGCCCCAATCGCTAATCGCTGGTCACGTTTTTCGCTGCCCCACGTTTCGCTAATCAAGGCGTAACTGCTGGTGGCTCCACGCCTTAGGCGCGATTAGCGAAACCCGGATTGTGCGTTTCGCTTATCAGGCCGATTAGCGAAACCCAAGTCCGCGGGCACGCGCCACTGGGGATCGCTCCTCGCTGCTGCACGCAGCCGCTCGGGAAAAACCAATCGCTGATCGCGCCCGATTTTTCTTTTGCCAGTACCCCGGCTGATTGCAGCAACTTCTTTTGCTGCCGGCACTTGCGGCATTGATAAAGCCGCTGATCGTCTTTCCCGCTAGAAGATCTAGAAGACTTAAACCCGCTGCCGCACACCACCCGCAGTTTGCTATCTCGGAAAACCGTCTTGCCAAAGAGCCGGCGCGCACGCCTTGCGCCGCGTGGACAGAACTATATGCGCCGCGCGCGTTTGTGTCAAGATGTCCACTTCGATTTTTTAGGAGCGAGAGCCGCCGCGACGCGGCGCTACAGCTCGCCGCGAAAGGCGCGGTCGAGGATGGCGGGGAGCAGGGCGTCGAGCTCGACGGCGCTTTCGGCTTGCAGCCGCTTCAGGGCATCCACCTCGGCTTTTGCAACTCGGAGCGTCATTTGTGTGTGGCGTGATGGCAACGGAATCTCGTAATCTAAAAAGTCCTGCGGATTCAATCTACGACGGCGAACATTCGTGCCTGTGCTTTCACGAGAAAGCTTCGGCCATACCGAGGGTGTGCGAAAATGCGTGTCGAGAACCTCATGAAACACGCGGTCTTCGTTTACTTCGAACACCGGAAATTCTGTCGAAACGACGCAGCCCTCACAATCAGGCGGCACAACGCCGAGTGCACCCTCCCAGGCCATCAACTTGGGATATACAAACTCACCGGCTCGAAGGCGGGTTAGGCGCGCATAGGCGAAATCCATCCCGGACTTACGCAATCCTTTGAAAACTCCTCGACCAAAACAATACACACCCGCGAACTGATAAGTTTCGTCGGCTTGCACAGTGACATCAGGGGAGCGGAGCTTAACCAGTTCTCGCATCGGTGCTGGCTTTGCTTGCTTGTCATGCGTGAGAATCGAACGCAAAAGCGATTCAGCTTCTTCCACGGCTTGTCCGCGAAGCGAGCGGGCCTCGTGGATTTGAGCGGCCAGTTCCTCAATCCGCGCCACCACCCGCCGCTGCTCCGCCAGCGGCGGCAGCGGGATTTTCATCTTGAGAAAGAGCGACTCTTTGAGGCGGTTGCGACTCGTCGGTGTCGCACCTGAACTCAGACCCAACGCTTCGAACCAAGCGCTTTGACGGTGGAAATAGTAACCGAGGAAGGAAGGATCCAATCGCTCTCGACGGATGCCGAAGCACGGGAACTCGTTGGAGACGTAGCAGCCGTCAGACTCCTTTCCGGCAATGGCAAACGATCCCTTCCAGGCGAACAACCGGTTATAAACGAAGTCTCCTTCGCACACGCGGTAGAGTTTGGCCGCCGCAATCTCTTGGCCGGTGCGCTCCTCTTTCGCAAACAGTCCGCCGGCATACCATCGCGTGCCGAGCATTCGGTAGCGGCTTGTGGGTTGCACGGCTTCGGGGCGCGCTATCGGCTCAAGCACCTCGCCCAGCCGCACCGTTGGCCAATGTTTGCTCATTGCCGCGCCTCCAACCGCTGGCGGGTGGCGGCAATTTCGGCGGCGAGCAGTTTCTCGTCCGGCAGCAGGGTCAGGTATTCCCTGACCACGACCTTGTTGGGCAGGTTGTCGGTCGCATACCGCACCAGGGCTGCCCCTTTGGCCGCGCACAGGATCAGCCCCACGGGCGGGTTCTCTCCGGGCTGCGCCCAGTGCTCGCGAGCATAGTTGAGATAGAGGTGCATCTGGCCGGCGTCGGCGTGGGTGAACCGGCCCAGTTTCAGGTCGATCACCACCAGGCACCGCAAGCGGCGGTGGAAGAACAAAAGATCGACGCGATACCACTCGTCGTCGATTCGCAGGCGGCGCTGCCGCGCGATGAAGGCAAAATCGTTGCCCAGCTCCAGCAGAAAGTGTTCCAAGTGAAGGATCAGCGCCTCCTCCAGGTCGGACTCGGAGTATTCATCCTTGAGGCCCAGGAATTCCAGGACCAGCGGGTCTTGCACCTCCTCATCGGCGCTCAGAGCGTCGTCCGGCCTGGCCTGCGCGCCCCTTGCGAGCATCCGGGCCTTGTCGCGCGACAGGGCGGTTCGCTCGTAGAACTGCGAATCGATCTGCCGCTGGAGCTGCCGGACGGACCAGCCTCCACGTAGGGCCTCGGCATGATAGAACTCCAGCGCCTCCGGCGAACGCGATCGTCGCATCAAAAGGACGTAGTGCGACCAGGGAAGCGGGAAAGCACGGGCCAGCTCTGCCAGCGTGTAGCCGGAAAAGCCTAATTTCCCAGACGCTGTCTCGGATTTGCCCGATAATGTAGGGCAAATCTCAAGTGACAATTCCGCAGACAGTGTCTGGCGAATCGCTGCCGCGTCAGGATTGGCCATCGCCGTGGATTTTTCAGACGGTGTCTGAAAAGACTTTGGCCAGGGCCACGCAAGATAGAATCGCTTCATTTGGCTGAGATTGACTACGCCAAAACCACGCCCAAACCGGCCCCTCAGATCGCCCGACAGACGCTTCAGCAACTCCGTCCCATACTCCGCCCTTTCCGCACCCCCCTGTTCGAACTCCACGATCCGCCGGCCAATCTCCCAATACGTGGCCGTCATCAGTGCGTTGACCGCCCGGGCCGACGACCGCCGAGCAGCCGCGAGCAGATCGGAAAGGTCGCCGACCAGGCCGTCGTAGTTCGGCTGGATGATTGCCGGTCGAGAAGATCGCTTGCGGGGCATGGGGGGAAGTCTATTTGGTTGCGCCGCTCGCAGACAGCAGCTCTTGGATTTTGCCCACGATCTCGGCGATCCGCTGTTCCTTTTCGAGAATGCTGGCGGCCAATTCCACCGGCGACAGGTGGGTGATGTCCTCCTTGGCCCGCGGATTCTTGCGGTCCAGATTGCAGCCGGCGGCCAGCAGTTCCGCGGCTGGGACTTTCCAGGCTCGCTCGTTCTCTTTCCGCTTGGGCCACCACGCCAGGCAATCGGCAAATTCCTCGTACTGCAGCGGCGCGGTTTTCGTGTAATTCTTCCGCCCCTCGGGCAGCGGCTGCTCGTAGTACCAGACGTGCTTCGTCGGCCCGGCGCGGTCGAAAAACAGCAGGTTCGTCGGAATGCTCGTATAGGGGGCAAAGACGCCATTGGGCAGCCGCACGATCGTGTGCAGGTTGAATTCCTTGAGCAGCTCCTCTTTGATGCGGGCGCAGACGCCGTCGCCAAACAGGGTGCCATTGGGGACGACCACCGCCGCCCGGGCAGGCTTGCCCGCCTTGCCCGGCGCGCGGCGGAGCTTACGCATGATGAGTTGCAAAAAGAGCAACGCCGTTTCGGCCGTTTTCCGGTCGTCGGGAAAGTTGGCCTGGATCCCCTTTTCTTCCTCGCCGCCGAACGGCGGATTGGTCAGGATACAATCGACGCGGTCTCGTTCGCCGATTTCGGTGAGCTTGTGCCGCAGGGCGTTGGCCGGATCGATCTGCGGGGCGTCGAGCCCGTGCAGCAGAAGGTTCATCTGGCAAAGCAGATAGGGGAGCGGCTTGGCCTCGCACCCAAAGAGCGAACCGGTTTGCAGGAGCTTGTGGTCTTCCACTCGTTTGAGTTGCCCGCTCAGGTGGTTGAACGTCTCGACCAGGAATCCGCCCGTTCCACAGGCCGGATCGAGGACCGTCTCGCCGATTTGCGGATTGGCAACCGCGACCATGAACCGGACTACCGCGCGGGGCGTGTAAAACTCGCCCGAGTCGCCGGCCGCGTCGCGCATTTCGCGGAGCATCGACTCGTACAGTGCGCCGAGCGTGTGCAGCTCGTCGCTGGAGCTGAAGTGAATTTGCCCGATCTTGTTGACAACATCGCGAAGCAGGTAGCCGCTGACCATGCGGTTTTGCACGCCGCGAAACACGGCCCCGATCACGTCTCGCCGCGTGTCGCCGTTGGAGCTGGTCAGCTTGCGGAGGTAGGCAAACAGGCCGCGTCCCTTGGTCCCATCGGCCCGCTTGCATTCTTCCTGATTGATGAAGGCGGTCAGGTCGTCGCCCGTGGGAACTTGAGGAGTCGCCCAATCCCGCCAGCGGTAGGGGGGCTCCAGGGCGGGGCGGAATTTCTTGCCAGCCAGCTTCGCCTCGTCCTCGCGTCGCAGTTCCAGATCGTCGAGAAACTTGAGGAACATGATCCAGGTCAGCATCGGCAGGCGGTCGAGGTCGCCGTTGAGCCCCTTGTCCTTGCGCATGATGTCGCGCGCGGACTTCAGGAGCGAGCCGAGCGACTGCGCCGTGGTGGGAGCGGCGGCGGGGGCAGCGCGCGGCGCGGTTTTTGTCGCGCGACGCGGCTGGGCGGATTTCTTACGCGGCATAGAGGTGGGCTTGTAGTTCGCTGACCGCGATCCGCAGTTGGTCCGCGCCGCCAAAGAGGCGAATGATATCGCCGATTTGGCCGTGCGCCGAAATGGGGGGGACTTTGAGCACGTCAGGCAGGACAAACTGCGCGTCGCCATGCTCGGCGTATTTTTCCAGAAGCTCTTCGAGCACCTGCCGAGCCTCGGGGCCGAACCGGTCGAAGAAATCGGACCGCGTGGACCGCAGGCTCTGCGCCCGCTCGCGCCGCGTGCGGAGCGGAGCGTTATAGGCCAGATGGCACAACAGGTCCAGCGGGTCGGCCTCGGGCTGGGCGGCGGATCGGGCCAACTCCTCAAAACTGATGCCGCGCTCTTCGAGCGCGCGAATCACCGCGGATCGCTCTACGGGGTCGCCCCATTTCGACCGCAGGTCGAGCGCGCTGGCGAACAGCGTGCGAACTTTCTCGGCGGCATAGTCGGTGTAGCGGACGACGCGGAGTTGCTTGCCGTCGGGATCGAGCTCGTGGACGATATGGGCCACAATCTCGACTTGTCCGCCGTCGTAATAGAACTTTCGGCGTTGGGCGTCGGGGGGCTCGATCACGTCGGGGGGCAAGTCTTCCTCAGGAAACTGATCGGCGATTACCTCTTCTTCGCCCACAGGATCGCCTTCGGGCGTCACCTGTTGCTCGGTGATCCGCGTCGGCTCGTCGTCGAATGCCGGGTCGGCGAACATGCGGGTTGCGGAGCCCGTGTAGTCGATGATGTTGAACCACAGCTTGCCGTACTCGTCGCGGACCCGCGTGCCGCGGCCGATAATCTGCTTGAACTCGGTCATCGAGCCGATGACGCGGGCCAGCACGATGTTTTTGCATGTCGGCGCGTTGACGCCCGTGGTCAGCAATTGCGACGTGGTGAGAATGGCGGGCGTGTGCGATTCGACGTCGCGGAACCGCGACCAGTGCCCCTTGCCGACGTCCCCCTCGTCGGCGGTGACGCGGCAGACGTAGTCGGGGTACTGGGCCGTCAGGTCGGCATTGAGGTTCGTCAAAGCGGTGCGCATTTCGCTGGCATGTTCCTGATCGACGCAGAACACGATGGTCTTGGCGAAGCGGTCTGATTTTTTCAGGAATTCGGTGAGGTGTTTGGCGATGGCTTCGGTGCGGGCCCGCAGCGCCACGGCCCGCTCAAAGTCTTTGGTCTGGTATTCGTCGTCGGGAATCTCCCGGCCGTACCGGTCGAGCTCGGCGCGGCTGGGGCGCCAGCCGGCCGCATCCCAGGTGGAAACGACGCGATGCACGCGATACGGGGCGAGAAATCCGTCTTCGATCCCCTGCCGCAGGCTATATTGGAACAGCGGATTGCCAAAGTATTCGTAACTGTCGCGGGTCTCGTCGCGAAGCGGCGTGGCCGTCATCCCAAGCTGGAAGGCGGGCGCAAAATGCTGGAGGATTTCACGCCAGGCGCTATCGTCCCGCGCGCTGCCCCGGTGGCATTCATCGACGATGATCAGATCGAAAAAGTCGGCCGGGAATTCGTTGAATAGTCCGACGCGCCGCTCGTCCTCGGCCAGGGCCTGATAGATGGCGAAATACATCTCGCGGCTGAGCACCACGTCGCCCGATGCGATTTTGTTGCGGGCATCTTCAAACGGCGCGAACTCGTCGCTGTAGGGCTGATCGACGAGCATGTTGCGATCGGCCAGGAGCAGCATTTTCGGCCGCCGGTACTCGCCGGTGCAATTCCAGCGGGCGTTCCAAAGCTTCCAGCAGATTTGAAAGGCGACTTCCGTCTTGCCGGTGCCGGTCGCCATTGTCAGCAGGATTCGCCGTTGCCCCTTCAAGATCGACTCGACCGTGCGATTGATGGCGATTTGCTGGTAGTAATACGGCTTGCGCTGGCCGACGAGATGATAAGGCTCCAGCAGGCGCTTGGCCACCGCGTCGTTTGGCAGTTCGCTGCCGCGCTGGTAGCGCTGCCACAGCGCATCGGGAGTGGGAAACGCTTCCAACAAGGTCTCGCGGCCGGTGAAGTAGTCGAACTCGACGATTTCGCGTCCATTGGTTGCATAGGCGAATTTGAGGCCCAGCATCTCGGCATACGATTTCGCCTGCTGAAGGCCGTCCGCGCCTTGCCGATAGTCAGCCTTGGCCTCGACCACGCCCAGGGTAAAGTCGCGAGTGAACGAGAGAAGGTAATCGACCCGTTTCGGGGGCTTGCGGACGAACGAACTGCCCAACGGAACGATTCGACCCTTGGTGATCGAACGCTGCTCGCCAATCGAGTGGGGATCGTCGTCCCAGCCAGCCGCTTGTAGCTTGGGAACGACGAACTTGCGGCAGGTGTCGGCTTCGTTAGACATGCGTTGGTTGCATCATCCACCAAATCGCGGGGTCATTCAAGGTTTCGGTCCATCAATGTCGGGCGGGGCGATCCGAGTCGTCGTAAATAGGCCGCCCACCAGCCCCACCAGCAAGACGGTGACGGTGCCGAAGACGAGCGTTAAGAGGCCGTGGAAAGGGCTGCGCAGGATGGGCCAGGGCCATAGGGTGGGTGAGGGGGAGAACGTCATCCAGAGGATCAACACGACGCCAGCCGCCACGCCCGCCAGCGCCGCACCGCTGCGGACGCGGGGAGAAATCAAGCCGAGCAAAAACAGGCCGAGAATGCCCCCCGAGAGGATTCCCGCCAGTTGCCACCAGACATCGAGCGCCGACCGGGCGCTAAGCATGGCCAGGCCCGCGCCGGTGCCCAGCGCCCCCATCGCCAGCGTCGAAAGTCGCAACACCCACAGCGACTCGCGCTCGCTCGCCTGGGGCCGGAAGTAGCGGCGGTAAAGGTCGCACAAAACGAGCGTGGCGCAGCAGTTGAGGTTTGAATCCATCGCAGCCGCACAGATGGCCGCGATCACCAGGCCGGTTAGCCCGGGGGGAAGCTCGGTCGCGATAAAATGGGGAAACACGGCGTCGGGCCGGGCGGTCGCGTCGAGCCCCGTCGGCAGCCGATCGGGGTGCCCCTGGTAAAAGGCCCACAGCGCCGTGCCGATCAAAAAGAAGACGACCGAAACGGGCATGAACAGCCACGTTCCCAGCCAGACGCTCCGCCGGGCGGCCTGGTCGGAGTCGGCCGTGATGTAGCGCTGCACATAGCTCTGGTCGATGCCAAAGTTTTGCAGGTGCGTGACGAAGCCGTAAACCAGCACGACCCAGAAGGTCGATTCGGCCAGGTTCGGGCCAAAACTGCCCAGGCTGAACTTTCCCTCGGCTGCGGCCAGGCGGGCAGTCTCGACCGGCCCGCCGGGCATTCCCAGCAAGAGCGCCCCCAAGCAAATGGCGGCCCCGAGCACCAGAACGACCGCCTGAATCACCCCCGCCCAGATCCAGGCCTCGGTTCCCCCCAGCAAGGGATAGATGGTCACCACGATGCCGACGACCACGATGATCGCGGGGATGTTGACGCCCAGCAGCGGCGACAGGGCGAGGGCCAGCAGGTAGAGAATGGTGCCCAGCCGGGCGAGTTGCACCAGCAAAAAGCAGACGACGGCGTAAGTCCGCGCCCAGGGGCCAAAGCGGTGCTCGAGGTGTTGATAAGCCGAGACTTCGCCCGCCTGGCGATAGAACGGCACGAACCAGCGGGCGGCGATCCAAGCCGCCAGCGGCATCGCTAGGGCAAATACTGCCGGGTTCCAGTTGTCGGCGAACGCTTTGCCGGGATTCGCCAGAAAGCTGATGCTGCTGATATACGAGCCGAAGACGGACAAGCCGACCGCCCAGCCGGGCAACGAGCGCCCGGCCGCCATGAACTGTTCGCTGGTGCTGGTCCGCTGCCAGAAGCTCCACCACAGGGCGACGATC
>JBBDYF010000236.1:0-15410 GCA_040901775.1 Pirellulaceae bacterium
AGCTTGTCGGGCAGCGTGTCGAGTTCGATTCGTCGCATTCAGACAAGGGCTTGCGTGCCGCCAACATTCAACCGGCGGTGTAACCGATGCTCACCCCAACCCAGGCCGGCGAACGACTACGCCAGCAAGCGGAGTTTTCGTGGTGCGAGGTCTGCGACCTGGCGACGGCGATGGGCTTGCCCGCGCCCCATCGCCGCTCGCTGCGTCCGACCCGGCGACCGACCGGCGACGTGTACACGCAAGAGGACGTTCGAACCGCGCTGGCCAGAGTCGCCGCCCAACAACTCGCACCACTCGCCAGATAGACCCATGCTCACCCTCAACAGCGATAAGCTGACCAACGACACCCGGCGGAATCTCTTGGAGTTGTCGGCTGCAATCGACCGGCTGACCAAATTGCTCCACCGCGCCGAAGGGGAGCGCGACAGGCTCATTCTCGCCCTGGCGGACCAAGAAGGCGCGCACGACCGGCGTTTCGTGCCGGTTCGCTGAAGGGCGGACTCACCAGATCCCCCGTCGGGGTTAGCAACGGTTGCCACCTGCTTCGCCACGTCCCCGTCCGCTGAAGGGCGGACTCACCAGACTCTCTCTGTTGCGTTCGCGGCGAGGGGTCGGTGTGATTGGACGTTGGATATTTGGACGCCAGCAAACGCTTCCTACGGCTTCGGCACTTTCCGCCCGCTCGCCTGCTTGGATTGGATTGACCAGCACCAGCTAGGCAAGCGGAACGTAACCGATGCGGAGCGGGCGCTGTGCCGGGGGCGGCTTTACAACCGGCGGGAAACGCGCCGCTGGCGGGACGGGCGCGAATCAACACAAAGAGCAGCGGGATCAAAATGAACCCGCTGCAAATCGCACGGCCGAAACCGTCGCTAACGAGTTAGGGGTCAGCCCTGCGACCGTCAAACGCGACGGGAAGTTCGCAACAGCTGTTGAAACGCTGGCCGAAAACCTTGGCGACGAAGTTAAGACTTACATTCTGTCTGGAAAGTCTGGGCTGACGAAACAAGCGGTTGTCGAAATCGCCGCCAAGGAGCCGGAAGAGCAGGCGGAAGCGCTCGCTGTCGCCAAGGCCGCGTCAAAGGCGAGCGGCCCGGCAGTAGCCACCGATCTGGACCGGCTGCTAGAGCAAATCGACTCGCTCAACTTGCATCGTCGGCATCTAAACCCCTCACAGTTGTCGATGGTCGGGGCGCGGGCAAGGGAGGTTTACGACGCGTCGGCGAAGGAGCGGCAGCAGGTCCGCAAGGGGAAGCAAGCCGGGGCAAGTGTGGAAAGTTTGCCACAGTTGGATTCTGGCAAGGCCCGCGATGCCGTCGGCAGAGCGGTCAATGTATCTGGCAAGCTGATCGACGCGGCCAGCCCCCCCGGATGGGGTTACAACCGTTGTTAACTGCTTCGTTTCGTCCCCGTCCGCTGAAGGGCGGACTCACCAGACGCTCGCTGTTGCGTTCGCGGCGCTGCCCTGGTGTGATTGGACGTTGGATATTTGACGCCAGCAAACGCTTCCTACGGCTTCGGCACTTTCCGCCCGCTCGCCTGCTTAGATTGGATTGACCAGCACCAGCTTGGCAAGCGAAATGTAACCGATGCGGAGCGGGCGCTGTGCCGGGGGCGGCTTTACAACCGGCGGAAGAAAGCGCACGGAGGTACTGGCGCGAACCAGCATAAAGAGCAGAGTTGTCAAAATGATAACTCTGCTAATCGTACAGCGCAGATCGTTGCAAAAGAGCTAGGTGTAAGCCCAGCGACTATCAAGCGCGACAAATCAAAGGATCAAAATGAACCTTTGATTTCTACCGCCGAAGTCGTCGCCAAGGAACTGGGGGTCAGCGCCGCGGCTGGCGGACGCAGTGACCGGCAATTTTCGGGGGATCAAAATGAGCACCCCAAAACCGCCGAACTATCAGCGGCTGAACAGGCCGTCGGGCGCGGCGTCAGGCAAGACCGGTTCCAAGGGGGCACCGGTCCTAGCTATCAGCGGCTGAACAGGCCGTCGGGCGCGGCGTTGCGTTAGACGGTTCATTTTGATCCAGCTTGCCTCCCTGGAACACGTTCTCGCCTACGTCCTTTCGCTCAACTTGCATCGTCGGCATCTAAACCCCTCGCAATTGTCGATGGTGGGGGCGACTGCAAAAGGGATTGACAATCACTCGGCAGCCAAGCGAAGATGCGACCAGCCGGCGAACGTGATTTTGCCCGACGCAATCACTGATTGCGATGCAACCCCAACTTGCCCGATCCGGCCGGGCCAGACGCCACGGGCGGCGTATGGTGAGAATAGCTGCGGACTTCGAGAGCCGCGTAGCACTCACCCTCTTTTGCGTTTCGCACTGCGCACAGAAATCGGCTGAAGGTGAGCCACGACCTTTAGCCAGGCCACGCAACCTGTCTGCATAGGGGAGACAATGGGTAATCACAATCCAAGCGCCACGCTCCGCGGCGCAGAGCACCGCCGGCTAGCGGAACTAGAGAATGTCATCGCCGAAGGGCTTCCGCAATTCATGGCCGTCGGCGCGGCGCTGGCTGAAATCCGGGATAGCAAGCTCTATCGGAGCCCTCACAGGACATTCGAGTTGTACCTTCGCCATCGGTGGCAAATGGAGCGGAGCTACGCCTACCGCCTGATCGAGGCGTCAGCGACCGCGACCCGGTTAGAGAGTGCAATGCGAGAGGAAGTGGCAACCGAAAAACTGTCGCCAATTGGCGACAGCGTGCCCACTCGCCCTGCGCACCCCGAATCGCCACCAAACATGCCGGCCGTGCCGTCGGTCGTCGTGCGGCCGAAAACCGAATCGCAGGTACGCCCGCTCGTCAACTTGCCGCCAGAGAAACAGGTTGCGGTTTGGAAAGAGGCGTGTGCGAGATCGGACAACCGGCCTACAGCCCGCGACATAGAGCAGGTCGTTCGGGAGAATACCGGCGATTACATGCCACCAACGTTCATTGCCATCCTGACCCATCTCCTGGCCGACGTGCGAAAGAGTTACCTTGCCTGCCCGCCCGACAAACGCGAGCAGCTGGCAACCAGCGTTGAGGAGCTGGGGCGAGATATGCGCGATTGGTGGGTGGTCGAAAAGCGAAGCGGAGGAAAGATGAGCCAAACAGGGTACTGGCCCTTCACCGAACCCAAAGAATGAGCGTCAGTGCGCGGCACACCACTTGGGAAATTCCCGAGTCAGACGAACGGCCTGCGCACGACCGGCATCGGGGAGCGGGGTGCATCTTAGGCGGGACGCAGACGGACCCGCCTAACCCGGCGATCGACCGGCATCACAGCGATCGCGCCAGTCGGATAGCTCTTGCTCGAATTCAGCCTCGGGGACGGCGGCGAGCTTGCGGGCGCGGTCGGCTAGGTGCTTGTCGATACCGGCCTGGGCGAGCGTTGGGCGGTCATCTAGGACCGGGACGCCCTTGGACCCGGTCTTGCCGGGGACTGCCCCCTTATTCATCCCAACCGTCGCCTTTTGCTCGGCAATCAACTCGCCCAGCCGCCGCTCCGCACGGATGCGAATTTCGGTGGCATCAATTTCCATCTGCTTGTTCTTGGCGATCCGTGGGACCGCCCGCCGCGGCACGCCCTCGACCTACCGCCGCTGTGGGCCGACACATGGGATGGCGAGTGGAACCTGATGACCGGCGATATGCTGACGCGCGAAGAGGCGCTGGCCGACGTTGCCGCGAATAACCAAAAGTCTCTCGCCCAAGCCAAGGGTGCCACCCAGCTAAGTTGGTGGCTGGCGTTTGAAGTCGGCGAGCTTGGCGAAACGTCCTTTGTGCTGGTCGAGCACGGCGCGGCGGCTACCTTCCACCTCCACACGTCGCTGACGCTGGTGCATCCAACGGCGGCCGAGATTAAGCGACTGACCGCCAAGCCGACGAAGGCGAAGCGAGCCAAGGAGGCGAAGTAGATCGGATCAACCAACCCTACCCCCGCCCGCACTTCGCGGCGGGGTGCAATGCTCGCCCCCAGATGGTTCACCGCTGGCCTGCCTGGGGAGCCGCTCGATGGCGAACTGTTCGGTGGTCGCGGTCGCTTGCAATCCACGGTGGGCATCGTCCGTCGCAAAGCTGGCGGCCCGCTGTGGCGAGGGGTTCGATTCTGCGTCTTTGACCTGCCAGCCATGCCCGCGCCGTGGGAAGCCCGGATGCGGGCTATCCCGGCAGCGGTCAAGAGGAGCCGCTACGCCCTGGCTGTTCGCCACACGCTTTGCCGCGGGCACCAGCACGTCACGGACTTCCTTGCCGACGTGGAACGCAAGGGCGGCGAAGGCGCGGTCCTGCGTGCTCCTGGCTCGCTGTACGCGGCTGGTCGCTCGCCCGACGTGCTGAAGGTGAAGTCGTTCGCCGATGCCGAGGCGACGGTTATCGAGCACCTACCGGGCAAGGTTGGCACCGGCTCGCTGCTAGTCGAGTACGGCGGGCAGCGGTTCGCAGTCGGTGGCCTGGCTGATGATCACCGCGCCGTCCCGCCCCCGGTCGGCAGCCAGATCACGTTTCGCTATCAAGGGCTGACGGCGGCTGGCGTGCCACGATGCGCGTCGTTCTACCGGGCGGCAGGGTAGCACAATCGCCCGTTTGCTTGTCTGCCCATTGACTCGTCCGCTTGCTTGCTTACAATTGGGGGAGTCGGTTTTCCTATCCCAATTTGGAGCGAGTGCAATGGCGAAGAAATCAAAAGCAGCGGCCCGGTCAAGGGTTCCCGTCAGCCGGCGGGCAGTTTTGCAGCGGGTGAACCGCAAGCTGGCCCCTCAATCCGAGATGCTGAAAGCGTGGCGTAGATCGGGCGCTGAGAACTACGCGACCTATGAGCCGGGCGACCTGTACCACCTGGACTTTAGCCGCAACCTGATGCTGCACGTGAACGTGGACCTGGAAGCGATGGCCCGCGACCTGGGCGCGCTGGCCGAATGGGAAACGATCACTGAATAAAGGGGGAACGAACAATGCGAGCCTGGGTTTTTCAAGACACGAAGCAACTGGCGAAGTTGGGCGAATCGAAGTGCCCCTGGTCTGCCGGTTGGTACGATCCCGACGGCAAGCGGAAGTCAAAGAGCATCGGCAGCAAGAGCAACGCCACGAAACACGCCCGCAAGATGGAGGGGCAAATCGCATCCGGCAACTACCAAGGGACGGAGCGGAAAGCGTGGGGTGAGTTCCGCAAGGAATTTGTAGCCAAGATTGCGGCGACGAAGGCGGCCGGGACGCGGCAGGTTATCGAGCAATCGCTAGACGCATTCGAGGCGGCTGTTAATCCGGTTCGGGTGGCGTCGATCAAGACGGGCACGGTCGATTCGTTCATTGCCAAGCGGCAGGCGAGCCGAGGCCGGCGGCCCGGCAGCGTGAAATCGGCAGCCAGCATCAACAAGGAACTGCGGACGCTCAAGGCGGTGTTTCGAGTGGCCCACGATTGGGGCTATCTGGCCGCGGTGCCCAAGATGCGGATGCTCAAGGAGCCCGGCAAACTGCCGCGGTACATCACGGCGGCCGAGTTTGCGTTGCTCTATGACGCTTGCGACACGGCCACGCTACCCGCGGAAGGGATGCCCTACTCGGCCTGCGACTGGTGGCGGGGACTGCTGACGTTCGCCTATATGACCGGCTGGCGGGTTGGCGAGTGCCTGGCGGTCAAACGTACCGACGTGGATATGGACGCTGCCACGGCGATTACGCGGGCTGTGGATAACAAAGGGAAGCGAGACGAAGCGGTGCCCCTGCATCCGGTCATCATCGACCATCTAAAGCGGCTGCCTGGATTCTCCCCGATGATGCTCCCCTGAGGGTGCGGTCGGAAGCTGCTGTACGAACAATTCCACCGCATCCAGCAGGCGGCCGGGATCAAGCTCCCCTGCGAAGATGCCCACGATCACACCGAGGCTTGCCACCTGTACGGGTTCCACGATCTACGGCGCGGGTTCGCCACGTTGAACGCGGGCAATATGTCGGGCGATGCCCTGCAAAAGCTGATGCGGCACAAGAGCTACTCAACCACGCAGCGGTACATTAACTTGGCGGGGCAGGTCAACGCGGCGGTTGCCACGCTGTTCGTCCCCGACGTGCTCAACCGAAAGAACGCCTAGATGGCGGTTTTGCTGTGGAAGGTTTATGGAGTGTTGACCCAAAATCAGGCGAGACACGATTGACGTAAGTTGTTGGCAATAAAGACTTTAGGCCGGGTGGCGGAATTGGCAGACGCACAGGACTTAAAATCCTGTGTCCCGTTAGGGACGTACGGGTTCGATCCCCGTCCCGGCTACTTAGCAACAACCAACTTACGGCGATTCAGAATTCGCTCGCAACCTTCCACGAAGGGCATTTTGCATGTTTCGGTCACCTGCCGCAAGCCTCTTTTCTACCTTGTTATAGCGCGGAAGTTATTTCTCGATTGGCCCTCAGGCGGTTTGCTTCGACGCGATCACGTCGGCCACCATCCCATCCAGTCCGAAGCGAGGCTGGTAGTCGATCGTGGCCCGCAGCCGCGACAGATCGGGGACGCGGCGGCGAATGTCCTCGAAGTCGTCGTCGTAGGCCTGCGAATACGTCTGGTACTCGATCGCCGACGACGATTTGGCGGCGGCCACGACCTGCTTCGCCAGGTCGAGAATCGAGACCGGCTGGTCGCTGCCGATGTTGAACACCCGCCCCAGCGCGGCGGGCGCATCCATCAAGGCGGCGACCGCCAAGATGACATCGCTGACGTGGGCGAAACAGCGGGTTTGGCGGCCGTCGTCGTGGACGACGAGCGGCCTGCCGGCGAGGGCCGCCTCGACGAAGCGGGGGAGCACCATGCCGTAGGCACCCGATTGTCGCGGGCCGACGACGTTGAAAAAGCGACCGATCACCACCGGCAGGCCGAATTGCCGGGCGCAGGCCAGCGTCAGAAATTCGTCGATCGCTTTGCTGGCTCCATACGACCAGCGGGGCTTGGTGGTGGGGCCGAAGACCAGGTCGTCCTCTTCGTTCCACACGAGCTTGGGATTTTTGCCGTACACCTCGCTGGTGCTCGCCAGGTAGAACCGGATGCTGTGCCCCGCCCGATGCCGGCGGCACAGTTCGTCGAGCAGCAGTTGCGTGGGATAGATGTTCCGCTCGATCGTTTGCAGCGGCTCGCGGGCGATCAGCGCCACGCCGACGGCCGCCGCCAAGTGGTACACCTGGTCCACCCCATCGAGCACGCGACGGATCAGGTCGGCGTCGCCAATCGAGCCGCGGATGAGCGTCAGCCGCTCGTGAGAAGCCACGGCGCTTAGGTTGTCGGCCCGGCCGGTGGACTCGTCATCGACCACGATTACCGTATCGCCGCGGGTGAGCAACAGCTCGGTCAAATGCGAGCCGATGAACCCCGCCCCCCCGGTCACCAGAACTTTGTTCACAGCGCTGTTATCCCATCGGGTTTATAAAAAAAACAATCGGGGCGGCGGCGTGCAACTTGTAACATTCGCGGCTGCCGCGACCAATCGTATCACGGTTAGGGCAGGCCGCTTGCTTTACCCCCGGCGGCCAACGGACTAAACTGTACTATTTGCTCGCGGCGGGGTTGGGTGGCATCTTCGTCCGCCGAACGGGCGGACGCAAGTGATTTCCAAGACACGCTTTGCGGCTGTACCGCGGGCATAATCCGCGATGGAATCGAGGGACGGGGCAATGCGACGAGCAACGGTTCTGGCGGCAGGGTTGGCACTGGCATGTTTGGCGTGGCCACCCTTGGCGGGCAATTCGCCGCTGCGAGCGCAGGAAAAGCCGGCGGCTAAGTCGTCCCCCGCGGCGACGCAGATTTACCAGGACGCCGCCAGCTTCCAAAACAACAGCGCCTTTGAACTGGCGGTCGAAGAGTGGCAAAAGCTGCTTAAGAATCACCCCCAGGATCCGCTCGCCGCCAAGGGGCAGCATTACTTGGGCGTGTGCCTGTTGCAACTGAACAAGCCCGATCAGGCGGCAGCCGCGTTTGGGGCGGTCATCAAGAAACATCCCCAGTTCGAGTTGCTCGAAGACACCATCTTGAACCTGGCATCGAGCCAGTATTCGCAAGCGGTGGGGGGCAAGCCCGAGCATTATGCGGCCGCGGCCGAGACGTTCGCCGCGCTCGTCGAAAAGTTTCCCAAGGGAAAGTACGTCGAGGAGGCCCGCTATTTTCAGGGCGAATCGCTCTATGCCCAGGGGAAGAAGGCCGCGGCGGCGAGCGCCTATGAGAAATTGCTGGCGGACTTTCCCAAATCCAAGCGGCGGGCCGATGCGCTGTACGCCTTGGGAGTCGCCCAGGAAGAACTGAAGGAATATGCCAAGGCCGGCGCGAACTACGCCTCGTTCTTGAAGGAGTTTGCCGCCAGCCCGCTGGCGACCGAAGTGAAAATGCGGAAGGCCGAGACGGTGCTCCAGGCGGGCGACTTCGCCGCCGCCGAGCGGCAGTTTGCCGAGGTGGCCGCCGCCCTGGATTTTGCCGCCGCCGATCACGCCGTGTTCCGACAGGCGTATTGCCTGGCGAAGTTGGACCAATTCGCCGCGGCCGGCGCGCTGTACGCCAAAATTCCGAGCGACTTTGCCCAATCCGCCTACGTGCCCGAAGCGACCATCGCCGCCGGGCGATCGTTCTACAAGGCCGACAAATTGGAGGAGGCGGCGGCCTGGCTTGCCCAGTCGGTTGAGCGAAAGGACATGCACTCGCCGGAAGCGGCCCACTGGCTGTCGCGCATTTTGATCAAAAACAAAAAGTCAGCGGAAGCGGCGGAGCTCGCCGCGCGGCAACTCGCGGCGGGGGGCGATAGCCCGTTTCTCGTCTCGCTGCAAATGGATCGGGCCGACGCCCTGCACGAACTGCCCGACCGCCGGGCCGAGGCGCTCGGTCTGTATGCCAAGCTGGCCGCCGATCATCCGCAGCACGAGTTGGCCCCGCAGGCGCTGTACAACGCCGCTTTCGCGGCCTTGGGGCTGAAGGACTTTGCTGCCGCCGTGAAACATGCGGCAACGTTCCTGGCCGCCTATCCGCAGGACAAGCTGGTGCCCGACGTGCGGTACGTCGCGGCCGAATCGAACCTGCAACTCAAGAACTACGACGCAGCGCAGGCCGCTTATGCCGAGCTGGTGGCGAGTGCGAAAGACCATCCCGAGATTGATGCCTGGCGCGTCCGGCTGGGGCTGGTCCCCTTTTTGCAGAAGAAGTATCCCGAGACGATCGCAGCCCTGTCGCCGATCGTCGGCTCGCTCCAGTCGCCCGAGGCGGCGGCCGAAGCCCACTATCTGATCGGGGCGAGCCACTTCTTTACCGATCAGTTCGACGAGGCGGCCAAGTCGCTGGCGGCTGCGCTGGCCGCTAAACCGACCTGGCGACAGGCGGACGAGACGCTCGTGTTGCTGGGCCGGGCGCAGGCCAAGCTCGGCCAGGGCGACGCGGCCGTTGCCAGTTTGAACAAGGTGATCGCCGATTTTCCGGCCAGCGCGTTGCTCGACCAGGCGCACTACCGCTTGGGCGAGATTGCTTACGCGGCCGATGACTTCAAGCGCGCGACGGACGAATACGCCGTCGTTCTGGACAAGTGGCCCGACTCGCCGCTCGCTCCGTACGCGCTGTATGGCCAGGGCTGGGCCCAACTGAAGACCAAGCAGTTTCCGGCGGGGGCCGAGTCGTTCACCGCCTTGCTCACCCGGTTTCCCGAGCATCCCTTGCAGTCCGATGGTTTGTTTGGCCGGGCAATGTGCCGGCGGCAAGCGGGGCAAGCCAAGGAGGCGCTGGCCGATCTTGCCGCCTACCTGAAAACGAATCCCGACCGGGCGCACCAGTCCGACGCTTTGTACGAAATGGGTCTCGCCCAGGTCACCTTGAAAGAGAACGCGGCGGCGGCCAAAACCCTGGCCGAATTGTTGCGGGCCGATCCCCAGTACGCCGCGGCCGACAAAGTGCAGTACGAACTGGGGTGGGCACTCAAGTCGCAAGACAAACAGGCCGAGGCAGCGTCGGTCTTCGACAAATTGGCGACCGAGCATCCCGACAGCCCGCTGGCCGCCGAGGCCTGGTTCCACGTAGGGGAATTCCACTACGACAAGAAAGGGTATGCCGAAGCGGCCCTGGCGTATGCCTCTTCGCAGGCCAAGGCCCCCGCTGGGGAACTCGCCGAAAAGGGGGCCTACAAGCTCGGCTGGTCGCACTTCCAACTGAAGCAATACGACGAGGCGCTGCGCCTGTTCAGCGAGCAACTGGCGGCTTACGGCCAAGGCCCACTCGCCGCGGATGCCGCCTTCATGAAGGCCGAGTGCCTGTTCCGCCAGGAAAAGTACGAAGAGGCCTGGCCCGCCTATCAGGCGGCGGCCAAGACCAAGGCGAGCACGCCGGCGATCGAAACGCTGATCCTGTTGCACGGCGGGCAATCGGCCGCGCAGCTCAAAGCGTGGGACGAATCGCAAAAGCTGCTGAGTCAGATTCCCGCGAAATTCGCCGACTCTCCCTTGCTGGCCGAGGCGTTGTACGAACTGGGCTGGGCGAAGCAGAACAGCGGCCAGCCGGCCGAGGCGCTGAAAGATTACGAAGCGGCGGCAACCGCTTCGCGCGACCACGTCGGCGCGCGAGCCCGCTTTATGATGGGCGAGATCTACTTCGAGCAGAAAAAACACGACCAGGCCGTGCGGGAATTTCAGCGGGCCATGTTCGGCTACGGCGGCGAGCAGGCCGCGGACGAGACGAAGAACTGGCAGGCCAAAAGCGGTTACGAAGCGGGCCGCTGTGCCGAGGTGCAGATCGCCACGGCCAGCGAGGGGGCCAAAGCAAAGCTGCTGAGCGATGCGCGGCGGTTTTACGGCTTCGTGGCCGAGAAACACGCCGGTCACGAACTGGCCGACGACGCCCGGCAGCGATTGGAAGTCTTGAAGAAGCTTTAGAGATCAAGCAGTTGGAGCCCGACGAGGCAACGTTCATGTCCCATTCAGCGTACGCATACATCCGCCTCGCCGTCATGGTTGTCTTGGCCGGCGCGATCTTGTTCGTGCTGGCCGGCGGCAGCGGGCTAAGCCGCCTCGTCGCGCAGCAGCCGGACGATGTCGCCGGCCCCAGCGCGGACCCGGCGCCGAGGGGCGACGAATCGGCTGCGCCGGTCGAGCCGATGGCGAGCGCGCTGCCACAAGATTCGATCAACCTGTGGCAGCTCATGCTGGCGGGCGGGATGTTTATGATCCCGATTTTCGCCCTGTCGCTGTTGGCCGGATCGTTCACCATCGAACGCTTTTTGGGACTGCGCAGGGGGCGCGTGCTGCCCGACCCGCTGGTGGGCGGTCTGGGCCAACTGTCGGGCGTGCAAGGAACGTTCGACCCGCGGCGGGCCTATAAATTGTGCCAGGAACATCCGTCGGCCGCCGCCAACGTGATTCGCGCGATGCTGCTGAAGGTGGGCCGCCCGGTGGCCGAGGTCGAAACGACCGTCGCCGCCGCCAGCCAGCGCGAAGCCGACAAATTGTACGCCAACGTCCGCTGGCTCAATATCGCGGCTTCGCTGGCGACGATGCTCGGCCTGATCGGAACGATTCAAGGGATGATCATGGCGTTCCATCAACTGACGCTTCTGGATGCCGGCACGGATCGGACGCAGGTGCTGGCCTCTGGCATTTATACGGCCCTGGTGACCACGTTTTCGGGGCTGGCGGTCGCCATCCCCGCGGCCTTCTTCTCGCACTATTTCGAGGGGCGAATTCAATCCGTCTTTCGCGAAATCGACGAGTTGGTGTTCAGCCTGCTGCCGCAACTCGAACGGTACGAAGGACGGCTCCGGTTCAACCGGCAAGCGGGCGATGGCGAGGTGCCTCCCACGGATAAGCCGCCGACCGACAAGCCGGCGACCGTCCTTTCCAACTAGCGAACCTTTTTAACAACCGCGGCTCTAACGATGGCAGTCAAGATTAACCGGGGATCGGCGCTGGCGCTCTTGGATCTGACGCCGATGATCGACGTGGTGTTCAACCTGCTGATCTTCTTCATGGTGGTCAGCCAGTTTGCCAGCGAAGAACGCTCACTCAAGGTCGAGCTGCCGATGGGGAGCGAGGCGATGCCGCTGACCGCCCGGCCGAAGGAGATTTTCATCAACATAGACACTCAGGGACGCTACTACATGGGTGCCCGCCGTTTGGACGAGCCCGAGCTGGCCCAGTATCTGCGGCAGGCCGCCGCGGATAATCCGCTGACCCAAACCGTCGTGATCCGGGCCGATCGTCGCGTGCAGTGGGACTTTGTCGCCACCGCCATGCGGCTGTGCAACGAAGCCGGCATCCGCGACTACTCCGCCTCGCTTTCCGCGGCAGGGCCCTAGCCGAGCGCCGGCTGGTGCAAGGGACTTATTCCATGGCAAAAATTCGCCGCGTCATCCGCAAGGTTCCCACGACCGGCGGCGACTATTTCGACGAGCACCTGTGGCCCGTCTCGATCGCGCTGGTCGTGCTGGGCGGGTTTCTGATGGGGATCAGCGCGGCGTATCTGCCGTTTTCGGGCGTCCCCTGGTACGCAAACGCCTGGACCAGCCTGATCCTGGTGCCGCTGGTCATCGCCGGCTGCCTGGCAGCGTTTCGCCTGGTCGCCAGCCGCGTCGTTCGCCGGTCGCTGCAACTGTCGGTCGTCCTCTGCGCGATCCTACACATCGCGCTGGTCGTGCAGATGATCGAAACGAAGATTTTCAACCGAATGTTTGACTCGCAGACGGCCGAGGTCGAAATCATCGAGCGGCGGCCTCCCAAGCTGGTTCCAGAATATCATCCGACCCAGTTGCTGCCGGAAGAGGATCGGCCGCGGCAGGATTTTGAGCGACCGCTGGAAACCCGCACCCCCGAACCCGATCCGCAGCCCGAGCGAATCGTCAAGCAGGCGACGCCCGAAGATCCGCGGTCGCCCCCCGAGCCGCAGCCGGTGCCGGTTCCCGAGCCGGTGGCTACGACCGAGCCAAACGTCGTGCAGCATCGGCGTCCGAACGAGGCGGCTCCCCGCCAAGCGAGCGAGGCGAGCAAACTGAGCCGGCAGGTGAAGCCCTCGGACCTGAAAATCAGCCAACTCGTCGAGACTCCGACGATCGCGCGCACCCCCTCGGCGGGCATCGAGGCCCGGCCGAGCGCTGCCCCGGTCGAGCGGACGACCGACGCCGCCGCGGCCGTCTCGCGGACGACCACCGACGAGCCGACCACCACCAGCGAGGCGAGAACGGAAGTGGCGCGGCGGACGGAAGTTCGAGACGCCCCCTCGGTCGCCGCCACGCCAACGCTCCGGCGGCAAGTGGCGCAGCCGCTGGCCACGCCGAAATCGCAAGTCGCTTCGGCCGCTGCGCCGTCGCCGGCCAAGGAAACGTCTCGCACCGAACTCGTGCCGGCGAACACCACCGCCGCTCGACTAGCTACCACCAGCCCGCCCACGGCCCGCCCCCCGGCCCAGCCGGCAACCGAAGTGACGCGCTATCCGGCTGCGCAGCCACAGCGGCGCGAAGCGCCGGCAGCGGCGGAGTCGATCGAGGTGGCGCAAACTCCTTCGCCCGTGGCCAACCGCCAGCCGCGGGCGACGGTGCGGCCCGACGTGGCCACCATCGCGGCCGATGTCGGGCCGAAGCAACCCGCGGGCGAGCCTGCGGCGGCTGCCGTCGAGGCTGCGGCCCAGGCGAGCCGCATTCAGCGGGCGACGCCGCAGGTGACGGCCGCGCAGCCCACGACGGATGCCGCCTCTGTGCCGCGGTCGGCCGATGCGTCGCAGCCCGCTCTTTCGCTGGCCCGCGCGGCGGGTCGAGAAAGCCCGACGATCTCGACCAATCCGCTGGCGGCCTCCACGCTCACCCGGCGCTCCGGCGCGCCGAGCCTTCCCAGCGCCACGGCGACCGCCGAAGCGCCAACCGGCGCTGTCGTAGCCGCGCGTGCGGCCAGCGAGGTCTCGCCGACGGTCACCGCGACCCGGCGGCAGGCGACCGAAAGCCCAACCGCCGCCCGGATTAGCGGGGATCCGGCGGCCGCGCAAAGTGCATCGGCAAGCCTGCAGCCCCCACGCACCCCGGCGCTGGCCCGGCAAACTTCGGCAGCGGGAACGGCGTCGGCGGATTCGCCCGTGGTCGGAGCCGAACTGGGGTCGGCAGTCACCGCCAGCCGCAGCGCCGACGCGGACGTGACGAACGTGGTGACCACGGTTGGCGACGTGCCGGCGAACGCGGGACCGCAAACGGCGGCGGTGGCCAATCCGGGGCCGTCGTCGGCCAGCGTCTCGCGCCAGACCGCGGCAACCGATTCCGGCGCGTCGCGCACGCAGCCGATCCTGGCAGCGCCGACGGCCAGCCCGGCGAGTCAACTGGCCCGCGGCAGCGCCCTCCGCGCGACGACCAACGTCTCGCCCACGATCGATCCCAGCGGCGCGGCGACCGGTTCGCCGCGACGATCTCTTGCCGAAGCGGCCACGGCCACGTCGCCGACCAACGTGGAAAGCCCGGCCACGGCGATCGCATCGTCCGCGTCGAGCGATCCCGCGGCGCAGCCGGCTCGCCTGGCACTCTCGCGGTCGCTGGCGGGCACCGCCGGGGCGGGCCGCTCGCCGAATCTCGATAGCTCGCTGCCGGGGAACAACAGCCCGGCACTGGCAGCCTCGAGCGCCGCCCGCCGCGCCGAGGCGACGCAAAACACGCCGTCGGGCGACGCCCTCTCTCCCAGCAGCCCGGCCCGAATCGCCCGCGCGCTGGCCGGGGCCGAGGTTCCCACCTCGTCGCTCGCCGCCCGCGCGGCCGAGGCGGCGCTCGCCGGCAGCGGCAGCCAGCTTGCCGAGATTACCGCCAGTTCCAGTGCCGCCCTGACCCGCGCAGATGCCGCTGCGAAAAGCGGCCCGATTAGCGCGGCCAAGGGGACGGGCGAAGTCGATCTGGGACCGACGCAAACGATCGCCGAAGCGGGAGTGGGACGAGCCTCGGGCGGCGGCCAGGCGGTGTTGAACTTTGATACGCAGACGCCGCGGGTTGCCCGTCCGACGCGCACCGGCGGCGCGCAGCTCATGGCGTTGGCGACCACCGACGTGGGCGAAATCGCCGCTCCGCTGGGAACTGCGGGGGGCCAGCCGGCGGCCAGCGAACCGGGGCCGACTCCACTGGCGGCCGCGCGAACGGTGGCCGGCGGCAATGCCAGCGCGTCGGGCGGTCTCTCGAAGGCCGAGGCCGACGGCCCATTGGCCGAGGCGAACACGGCGGCCCTGCTGGCCGAAACGATCCTTAGCCGGGCCACTGCCGCCGAAGGAAGCAGCGGCAGCGAATCGGCCGCTGGAGAACCTGGCATCGAAGACGAAGAAGAAAAAGCCCGCCGCCTGGCGCGGGCCGCAATCGGCGGCGCGCCGCAGTTGGCCATTGCCGGCCCGACGGTTGCCGATGCGCCTGCCTCGCCCACGGGAGACGGCGGAGACGGCGGAACACCCGCCACGGCCGACGCTGCCAGCG
>JBBDYF010000237.1:0-15301 GCA_040901775.1 Pirellulaceae bacterium
GAATCGGTCTCGGCCCTCGACGTGTCGGTGCAGGCCCAGGTGCTGAACCTGCTCAAACGGCTGCAAGCCCAGCGCGGACTGACCTACATCTTCATCAGCCACGATCTGAGCGTGGTCAAATTCATGGCCGACATGATGGCCGTGATGCAGGCGGGTAAAATCGTCGAGTTCGGCCCCTCCGAAACGATCTACGCCTTCCCCAAGCAAGCGTACACGCAGGAACTGATCGCGGCGGCTCCCAAGGACGACTTGGAAAGCATCCGCCGGCGCCAAAAGGAACGGGAAGCGGCGCTGGCCGGCCGGAAGCAAGCTTCTTAGTCGGTTAGTTGAGCGATTGCCAGCGACGGTGCGGGGCGTCAATCCGAAACAGTTCGTCGATCAACCCCTCGGTGTCGGCGGTGGCGGCCTGGACCCGGCCGATCCAGAGCGAACCGGAAAGGGGCGATTCTTCCGGCAGTTGCTCGGCCAGGCAGCCGAGCACTGCCGCGCCGATGCGGCGATTCAGGTCGCCGTTGGGGGACTGTTCGGCCAAGCCAGTGGCGAGCGACGCCTGCAGCGACGACACGATCAGTTGGCTAGTCAGGTCGCGCGCCGACTCGACCGCTTCGTAGTCCAGGTCGTTGGCAAATTCGTTCGCCCGGGCAGGCTCGACGGCGAAGGCCGTAATATCGACGTCGCGGGCCAGGTGCGCCAGCAGCAGGTCGCACCAGCGTTCGGCCTTTCGCCGCAACTGGTTCAGTTCGGTGGCGTGGACTGGGGCGATCGCCCGGCCATCGGCCAGCAACTGCAGCACGCGGTGGCGGGCTTCCAAATGGCCCGCCAGAACATTGCGGGCCACCGGCTCCAGTTCGGAATCGTCGCGTGCCCGGTCGCACGCGGTGCTGGCCGCGGCCCACACGCGAGTGAGAACTTCGCCCACCAGGATCTCTTCCAACACGGGCCTGACGCGCGGCCAGGCGACGGTCGCCGGCAACGGCAATTCGGTTCCGGCGTCGGCCAGCCGGCGGAGCACCCGCGTCCAGCGATCGAACCGGCAGCGAGAGGCAACCCAGTACTGCTCGACGCTTTCGCGCGGGGCCTGGCGCGCCTCGCGAACGAGTGCCGGCGAGTACACGGCCGCCAGCGCGGCAAGTTCGGCAAGGTCGCGGGGATGCATGAAAAACCTGTTGGATGCGAGGTGCAATCGTTACTGCGGCACTTATCAATCCCAATCAGGGCGCCGCGATCCTCCTGAAGCCCGAGGGGACGAGGGCCTCAGGAGGGTTCGCAGTGCCGAGGGACGACCCAGTAGCAGGGCGGGTGCCGAACGGGCGAGATTGGACGCGGACGGATCACAAGGCACTTCCCGGCAACGACTTGCGCGGCTTCTCCAGGCGTCAGACCCAGGCCGCGGCGTTGCCTTTCCGCTACGTCCCGCCGACAATCGGGTTGCCATCTGCCAACATCAACCCAGCCAGCGCACCCACCGGAGAAGAGTCATGCGGATCGGCGTGATCAGCGACACCCATGCCAATGAGCCGAACACCTTGGCGGCAGCGCGGATGCTCGACTCGCTTGCCGTCGAACAGGTGCTGCACTGCGGCGACATCGGTTCGAAAGCCATTCCCAAGCTGCTCGCCCGCTGGCCGGTCCATTTTGTCTTTGGCAACTGCGACACTGAGCGGGACGAATTGCGCCAGGCGATCCAAGCCGCGGGCCTGATCTGTCATGGCCGGTTCGGACGGATCGAACTGGCGGGGCGCACGATTGCCCTCTTGCACAGCGACGACGGCCGGCTGTTTCGCGAGTTGCAGGCGGGGAGCGAGTACGATCTGATCTGTTACGGCCACACCCACGTCGCCAAGGCCGAGCTGGTGGGGAAGACGCTGGTGCTCAACCCCGGCGCGCTGCACCGGGCCAATCCGCACACGCTGGCGATCGTCGATCTGGCGACCATGGAAGCGACATTCGTGCCCGTTTAAAACCGCCCCCCGAGCCACCTCCTTCGTCGCCCGCTGCTCACCCGTCGCTCTCAAAATAGTGGTCGGCATAACTCGCCAGCGTAGCAACGCCGATCGACGACAGGATCGTCCGCTCATCCGCGACGAGCCGCGGGTACGGCTCCCGACAGACCGCGTACTTCAGCCCGTGGAATCGATAATTGGACTTACTCCCTTCTCTCCCCTTTCAGCAAGTCGAGCAACCTTTTGCCGGCAGCGAAAAGAGTGATATTGTCGGAACCGCTGAAAAGCGTGTCGTCGAGCATTCGGCCGGTAAGCACCAGTTCCCCGCCTTGGCGCGTCTCGTCCAACGTGCCATCTGCATCAAGGTCGGCCCATAACAAGTCGGCATAGATTTGCTCCAGGGCCATGTCATGGAGCCGGAACTTTAGTTGCAGGTCGAGATACCCGTCGTTGTCAGCGTCCACGAATGTGGCTTGCCAGGCGACGGCGCCGGCCAGCAACACGCTGCCCACATTAACCTGGGTCACATCTAAATAGAATGCCCCGAAGATCACCACTGTCGCCGTGCCGTTGGAATCAAGATTGATCGAATCAGGGCGGATATCAACATGCACCCCCGCGTTTGCGGTCTGGCCGGGAGCGAGGTTCAATACCGTTCCGCTAGCCAGGACAATTTCCACGGGCTCGGGATTCGTGGACGTGGCAATGAACGAAAAAATGTCAGGGTTAAAGGCGATTTCCATGCCAGCGTCTAGTTCGGCCGTGGCGCTTTGGCCACTGGCCCCGAGAAACTCAATGTCGATGGCCGCGGCGCTTGCAGGCGGCGTGACAAACGTTACGGACTCTGGCTTGAAGGTCAGTTGAGCGCCGGCTGGCAGGCTCGCCATTGCCACGATCCGGTCCGCATCATCGCTGAAGCTCGCTTCGACGGCGCCGCTTACGACGTCCAAAATGAGACTGCCATGCGTAACAATAATCTCATCGGACTCGCCGCCCTGATCGTTGTTCACTTGAAGCACCATAGCCCCAGGGAGACCTTCGATTTTCAAGACCGCCGCGCCTTGGCTGCCTTGCGGGAGGGCCCTGATCGCAACGCCCGCGGGGAACGGGGCGTCCAAAATGGTAATGACCTGGCCGCCGCGCTCCAGGATGACGCCCGTGGTTGTGCCGTCGCTAAAATCGTCGGAAAAGACCGAGGGCTGAAGATCGATGGCGTCCTCGATGCCGTCGCCGTCGCCGTCGGGCCGGGCCGTCACCGCGAAGAATGCCTGGTTGACGTCGCCGTGTGCATTGGCGACGGCGACGGTAACTGTAAAGATTCCGGCCATGGCGTAGGCATGAGTGGCGATCCCTAGCGGTCCCTGAACTAGGGTTTCGAAGGAGGTCTCTGTCGTGCCATCGCCCCAGTCAACAGTGACGGTCCAGGGGCCAGCATCAACGCTGACATCGATGAACGAGCCAAGGGGGATCGGGTGCGGAATGCCTTGCAAAACCGTAACTGGGCCGGGAGGAGTAAGCTGAATGTTATGAGTCGCCGCGGAGAACTCGGACGTATCGCCGGTCGCAATATCCGTGGCTGTGGCCGTGATGAATCGCTGGCCATTCGGAAGCACAAAATCTTCTAAGAAAGGAACATCGGCAATTACATCGCGTGAGCCGAGATAGGTCTGACCCTCCGTGTCGCCAGCGGGATCGGCGGCCGAGCTGGCGAAGAACTCGACGCGGAACGTCCGGTCGGGCGGACCATGTACCACGCCGGCGACGGTCGCCATCGCACCGGACAGGCTGATGACCTCGAGTTCGGGGAAGTTTTGCCGATTGTTGGGGCCGGCATCCATATCGACGGCATCGTTGGCAGTCACACCATCGCCGCCCAAGTCGATGCCAAGGCCGCCGTTGTCAAAGATCGAGTTGGTAAGGATGGCATTGCCGGTGCTGGTCGCGTCAAGGATGGTGACACCGTTGCCGAGGTTACTGCGGATGAGGTTGCCTGCGCCGGGGGAGTCGCCGCCGATGGTGTTGTTCGCCGCGCCTTCCTGAATCAAAACTCCTTGGCCGTTGGGCACGAGGAGAGTCCCGGTTGCATCGGTGCCGATGTAATTACCCGTGACGCTGTTACCGACCGGGGTATGGCCAGTCAGCGGCAGCACAATGGGATCGGTTCGCCCCAGGGAGATACCGGCCAAGGAATTGCCGGAGATGACGTTTCGTTCCGCATCGGCGGTCGCCGCGCTGCGGGCGCCGATCCAGTTAGACGAGGATTTGCCGACGATCGAGACGCCCTCGAAGCCGTCGCCATTGCCGAGCGGGGTGGCGCCATCGGCGCCCACACCAATGTAATTGCCGGCGACGACGTTGGTATTGGAGTCCATGATTCCAATTCCGCCTTGAGCGTTGCCACTGACGACGTTGCGTTCGGCCTCGTTGGCGACATCGTCACCTTCGCCGTCGGTGCCGATCGTGTTGCCCGAGGCGTTGTAGAGAAAGATCCCGAAGAAGCCATTGGCCAGGGGCGAAGATCCATCCTTATCGGTGCCGACGTAATTACCGGCGACGATGTTGCCTGAAGAAGCATTGATCAAGATGCCGTTCATGACGTTGCCGGAAGTGACATTCCCTTCGGTCGCATCGTTCTGCCCGTCGCCATCCGTCCCTATCCAATTGCCGGACGCTCCCCAGGCGACGATGACTCCCCAGCCACCGTTGCCGAATCCTGGGGCGGCTGAGCCATCCGCATCAGTGCCGATATAGTTTCCGGCGATGACGTTGCCGGTCGTGCCGCCGCCGTGGATATACACTCCACTCCCCTGTCGGCTGGCGGAGACAACATTGCGCTCGACCCGGTTGTTTGAGGCGCCGAGATGGATGGTGACCCCACTACCGACATTTCCAAGTGGTCCGTGACCGGTACGGTCAAGGCCAATGTAATTGCCGGCGATGGTGTTGCCCGTGGACTCGCCGCTGCGGCCGAAGAAGTTGACGATATTGAATAGGGAGATGCCGGCCTCGGCATTGCCGGCGATTACATTGCCCGCGCCGGACACCGTTCCGCCGATCGTGTTATTGCTACTGCCGAGGATGGCGATGCCCGGCCCGAGATTGCCAAGCGCACGGGTGCCGTCCTTGTCGGTGCCAATGTAATTGCCCTGGATGATCGAGTCGGTCGCGCCGGCGCCGATAGACACGCTCCCGCCGACAATGCCGCTGCCGTCGATTGAAACCGTGCAGATATTGCCGGAGATAATGTTCCGCGCGCCTGCTTGTGTACCGCCCAGGACGTTGCCGGTGCCTCCGAATAAAAAGAAGACTCCCTGGAAGAAATTGCCGAGCGGCGAGTTGCCGGAGGCATTTAGTCCGATGATGTTGCCCTGGACGACATTATTGCTGGCGGTATTAACTCCAATGCCACTTTCGCCGTTGCCCGAGACGACATTTCCGGCGCCAGTTCCTGGGTCGTCCGTCAAGCCGCCGACGGTGTTACCGTTCGCTCCGGCGGTAATGTACACGCCGTGTGAGCGGTTCGGCAGCGAGGCGTTTCCGGTCTTGTCGGTACCGATGTAGTTGCCGGCGACAACGTTGCCGTTTGAACCCGCCCCCGTAATCAGCACTCCTCTGCCATTATTGCCCGAGATGACGTTGCGGGATCCCGGCTCGTTGCCGCCAATTTCGTTGCCCGACGCCCCGCCGCTGATGAGAACTCCATCACTGCCGTTTTTCAGGGCTTTCTCACCCGTCTTGTCGGTGCCGATGTAATTGCCGGCGACGACGTTGTCATTCGTACCGCTGCCGCGGATCCAAACGCCGACGAACGGACTGGCCGAGATGATGTTGCGCTCCACATCGTCGGCCTGGCCATCGCCGTCGGTGCCGATGCGCGTTGAGCGAGCGCCAGCCAATAGGTCGATGTTGCGGCCAAAGTTCCCCGGCCGTCCGTTGCTTAGAGCGGCCGTGCCGGTATGGTCCGTGCCGATGTAGTTGCCGGCGATGATGGTGCCTTGGGTCTGCACACCGCCAGGGGGAAGTGTGCCATTCCATTCCGGCGTTAACACTTCGACTCCGATAGCGAGGTTGCCGGAAATGATATTGCGCTCGTTGACGTTGTACGGGTCGTTCGAGCCATCGGTGCCGATGCGCGTGTCCTGGGCGCCAAAGCGTACGACGATGCCCGTGAAGTTGCCGATGGCGCCGGTGCCATCGGCGTTGGTGCCGATGAAGTTGCCCGCGATTACCGTCCGGTCGGCGGTCGAGCCTATAACGAGAACGCCTTGCCGATTGCCGGAAATAACGTTCCGCTCGAGATCGTCGGCGAACCCGTTGCCATCCGTGCCGATACGGTTGTCGTCCGCACCGTTCGAGACAAGAACACCGTTGAAGTTTTGAATGCGGGCAGTCCCGGCGGCGTTGGTGCCGATGTAGTTTCCGGCAATGATCGTGTGGTGCGTCGTCGCATCGGTGACCACAATGCCGGTCCTTGCGTTGCCGGAAATCAGATTACCCGCCACGGCCGACGGGGTGAAAGCAATTCCGTGCGGAAGATTAAGTCCGGCTGAAGGCGCGATTGCATAGCCGAGGAATGCCCCCGTGTTCGGATCGTACTTCTGGACGCTGTTGTGAAAGATCGCGGCAACGTACAGGTTGCCGTCGGGACCAAGGGCCAGGTATTCAGGACCGTTGAGAATGCCGCTGCTGGCCAGCGTCTGAAGAAGCGCCCCCGTCGTACCGTCGAGCTTGAGGAGGGTGTTGCCCACTCGTTCGGTGAGATAGATATTTCCCGCGGCGTCCCAAACGGGGCTGCTCGCCCAGCGCAGATTGAGTGACCCAAACTGACCGAGTGGAGCGCCGGTGACACCGTTGAATTTGAGCAGCCGCCCCGCGTTGCTGAAGTTCGTTTCGGTGACGTACAGGTGGCCGTCGGGGCCGAAGTTCAATCCCACTGGACCATTCAAGCCCGATGAGATGAACGCCCCCATTGGCGCAAACGTTGTCCCGTTGAAGCGCAAGATTCGATTGGTATTATGAACGGCCACATAGATGTGGCCGTCCGGCCCAACGGCGAGGTTGCGGGTATCTCCCAATCCGGTCGCGATGGTATTCACCAGTACGCCAAACTGATTGAAACGCCAGAGCGTGCCGTTCTGGGAGATAATGAACCGGTGTCCGTCCGGGACAATTGCAATACCTAATGGGCCGAGTCCGACCGAGGTCGATTGATCGGCGACGTTGGCGTCAGGGAGGTACTGTTTGACCTGATTGTGTCCCCAATCGCTAACGACGAGTTCCGATTCCGCGACGCCGATCTGCGTGGCCACCGCCCCGGCGCGCGCCTGAATGCCGTTGACTCCATTCGCGATAGCCGCAGTCCCCGCAGCATTCGTGCCGACGTAGTTGCCCAGGACGCGATTGCCGGCGGTTCCGGAACCGGCAATGTCTATCCCCATCCTGTTGTTGCCGCTGACGATATTCCGCGCCGCAGGCACCGTCCCGCCAATGGTGTTACCGCTCGCGCCGCCGAGAATGAAGACGCCGTTGCCACCGTTGGGGACAGCGGCGGTGCCGGCAGCGTTGAGGCCGATGAGGTTGCCCTGAACCAGATTGTTGTTGGTCCCTGCGCCCTCGATCGGTACGCCGTTATTAAAGGAGTTGCCAGAAATGACGTTGCCGGCCCCCGTGCCGGGAATGCTCGTGAGTCCGCCGATCCTGTTGTTCTGCGCCCCACCAACGATCCAGACGCCCGCGGCGCCGTTGCGCAGTGCGGCGGTGCCTGCGGCGTTGGTGCCAATGTAGTTGCCAAGGACGAAGTTGTTATCCGTTTTCGAGCCCCTAATCTCGATGCCGTCGCTGCCGTTGCCGCTGATGACGTTGCGGGCTTCGACCGTCGTGCCGCCGATCGTGTTATTGGTTGCGCCCCCGAGAATGAAAACGCCGTTGCCGCCGTTCGCAATAGCTCCGGTGCCTGCGGCGTTCGTGCCGATGTAGTTGCCAACCACCAGGTTGCTGTCCATGCCCTCGATGAGCAGCCCATTGCTGTCGTTGCCACTGATGAGGTTGCGGGCCGCATCTGTCATGCCTCCTACCGTGTGACTACCGCCGGTGATGACGAAGCGGATGCCGTTGACGCGGTTGCCGAGGTCGGCCGTGCCATCGGTCCCGATATAGTTGCCTTCAAAACGGAAGTTGCTGGCATTACTGACTTCGATCCCATTGGCCGCGAAACGGGTAATCATCAGACCACGGACGATGCTGTCGTTGTGATTTACGAAAAACAACCCATTCGCAAACCCCGCCCCGATGCCGTCAAGGCGGATCAATGGAGCGCCGGCGTACCCCGGCTGCGTGGTGCCATCGATTGTGACCGTCTCGGTAATGATTGGTAGCGGCGACGACGGCGCGACCGTTTGCGAACCGCCAGGGGCAACGTTGAAGGCAATCTCGTCCGCGCCAGCACTAGAATTGGCATCGATAATCGCCTGCCGCAGGGAGTCGGGACCGGAGTCGAGCACGTTTTTGACGGTGAACGTGGCGAGCAGTTCGCGGTTTTCCAGCCGCTCTACCGAGAGAACCGAGCGATTTCGCCGCTTCGTTGACTTCCGCCCGACCGGTGTCTTGATATTGAGCTGACTGATAGCGTGCCGGTGGATGCGCTTCAAGAAAGGGAATACCATTGATTGAAACTCCTGAACCGTCTGCAATAACTAGATAGGGGCTCAACGACTGCCCCGGTTTATAGGCCGCTGCCTTATCCGTCCTGACTTACGATTTTCTCAGAATGTCGTCATTCGCGCGTGAATTGTAACAACTGTCGAACTGGTGTGGCCCGTTACCGCGCCCCGCGGGCGACTCCTGTTTGCCTGACAATTGTCTGACACGATTGCCTGACACGATACACGGAGGTTCCAGCCACATGGCTGAGCATCGCATCGAACTGCTGGAGCATGGAGTTTTCGCCCGCGGGGTCGTGCGCAACCCGGCCCCGGCGGCACTCTACGAAGACGCCATCCATTTCGACGAAGGGGTGATCGCTTCGAGCGGGGCGATCATCGCCAAATCCGGCGCCAAGACCGGGCGCAGCCCCAAGGACAAGCGGATCGTCGAAAGCCCCGCAATCAGCGGCGACATCTGGTGGGGACCGGTCAACATCCCGCTCTCGCAGCAGGCCTTTCGCATCAGCCGCAAGCGGGCGATCGACTATCTGGCGAGCGTCCCTCGGCTGTACGTGATCGACGGCTTCGCTGGGTGGGATCCGGAACATCGGCTCAAAGTGCGCGTCATTTGTTCGCGGCCCTACCACGCGCTGTTCATGCACAACATGCTGATCCGCCCCACCAGCCGCGAGCTGGCCGACTTCGGCGCGCCCGACTACACGATCTACAACGCAGGCTCGTTTCCCGCCAACGCTGAGATCGAGGGCGTGACCAGCGAAACGAGCGTGGCGCTCAACTTCGACAGTCGCGAGCTAGTCATTCTGGGCACCGAATATGCGGGCGAAATGAAAAAAGGGGTCTTCACGATCCTGCATTTCCTGATGCCCAAGCGGGGCGTGCTGTCGATGCATTGCTCGGCCAACGAAGGCCCCGAAGAGGACGTTTCGCTCTTCTTTGGCCTGTCGGGAACGGGCAAGACCACGCTCTCGGCCGATCCGGGGAGGCAATTGATCGGCGACGACGAGCACTGCTGGACCGACCGCGGCGTTTTCAACATCGAAGGGGGCTGCTACGCCAAGTGCCTCGGCCTGTCGGCGGAGAAAGAGCCGGAGATCTTTCGCGCCATTCGCTTCGGCACCGTGCTCGAAAATGTGGTCCACGACCCGAAAACTCGGCAGGTCGATTACGCCAATTCCCAACTGACCGAAAACACGCGGGCCAGCTACCCGATCGAGTTCATTCCCCACGCCAAGCTCCCCTGCCTCGGCGGCCAGCCCAAGAACATCATCTTGCTCACCGCCGACGCCTACGGTGTGTTGCCCCCAGTGGCCCGGCTCACTTCCGCCCAGGCGATGTATCACTTCATCAGCGGCTATACGGCCAAGGTCGCGGGGACCGAGATGGGCGTGAAAGACCCCGAAGCAACCTTCTCGGCCTGCTATGGGGCGGCCTTCCTCGTTTGGCATCCCATGCACTATGCCCAGATGCTCGCCGACAAAATGCAGGAGCACCAGGCCAATGCCTGGCTGGTCAACACCGGCTGGACCGGCGGGGCGTATGGCGCCGGCAGCCGAATCAAGCTGGCGTTCACGCGGGCGATTATCGACGCCATCCACAGCGGCCAACTGCAGCGGGTGGCGACCACTACGGAGCCCGTGTTTGGCCTGGCGATTCCGACCACTTGCCCCGGCGTCCCAACCGAGATCTTGCAGCCCCGCAGCACCTGGGCCAAGCCTGCGGCTTACGACTCCAAAGCTTTGCACCTGGCCAAGCTGTTTCAAGCGAATTTTGCCGACTACGCCGACCAAGCCACCGACGCGGTAAAAGCGGCCGGCCCCAGGGCCAGCATGGCCGGCGACCGCCTACCGTCGGAAGGGGATCAATCGATCGCCGCGGCGGGATAGGAACGATCTTCCTAACGTGAGGACTAAGGATGCCTCTTTCGTTTGAATGGGATCCAGCAAAGGCCGATCTTAATGCGGTCAAACATGGAGTATCATTTGATTAGGCAAGCTCCGTATTTTCCGACCCGCTAGCTGCGACGATCTACGATCCCGATCATTCGCAAGAAGAGGACCGGTACTTGTCGCTGGGCGTCTCCAGGGAGGGGAGGCTTCTTGTGGTATCATTTACGGATCGGGACGACATCGTTCGAATAATCAGTGCCCGCATCGCAAATCGCCGGGAAAGGAAACAGTATGAAGAAAACGGGTAAAATGGCGCGCGACGAATTGCGCCCCGAGTACGACTTTTCCGGGGCCGTCCGCGGCAAATACGCCCAGCGCTATGCAGAGGGGACCAACGTCGTCTTGCTAGCGCCGGATGTTGCCCGGCATTTCAAGACATCCGACTCCGTCAATCGTGCGCTCCGCTCGTTGATCGAGATTGCGAGTCAGGCCACCGTCAGCAAGTAAAGCGAACGCTTCGCTCCCCAAACCTACAGCGTCACTCCCAGCGAGACCGCCTGCTTGCGCATCGCGGCTTCAAAATACGGGAACGGCAGCTTCGGCCGCCGAGCGCGAGCATAGTCGAACAGCTTGAGCACCATCGCCTCGGGAATTCGCCGCTCGTTCACTCGAGCCACCACGAGATTCACAAAGGCGATCTCTGCCTCGCGCCGGCAGCGGAGGCCCACCCGCAATGTGTCGGCCAGGGTCGGATTGCCCCCCTCTTGAGCCACCCCGCGCCAGGCAAACAGGGGCAGCGACAAGGTCGCCAAGGCACACGAGCGGAACCATTTTCGGCGGTTCATGGCAGTCACCGGGTGAGTCGAGCGGAAAGGAGCGTCCGAGTGCCGCCGGCTGTACCAAACGGCTGCCAACGTCGCAAGAGCGACTCGCCGCCCGGCCTTTTCTAACGACCGACGAAACGCTCCCTAAATGCAAGCGGTAAATGGCTTTAGGGGCGGGGCCGGGCGCGTCGATAAAATCTACGAGAATCGCATCAAAAGATTGACATTCGAGTTCGCGGGTCGCTATATTGCGGGGAGCGTCCAAGCTCTCTCCCTGCGCTGCGCGGTAGTGGGATTGCTCCCGCCGTGTCGCCTGCCTAGCATCCTCCCTTCGCCTGCCCACCCACGAGGAGTCGCCCCGATGACGATGATTTCGATCCCCGGCCAGCCCGGAAAAGACGTCTGCGATCCGCACGTGGGAGTGACTCGCCGCGATCTGTTGCGGGTCGGCGGCTCGGCCATCATGGGGCTGACGCTCGGCCAAATGTTCCAGTTGCAAAACGCGCAGGCCGCTGCGGCCGCCACCGGCAGCGGCCCCGGTTGGGGCAAGGCCAAAAGCGTCATCATGGTCTATCTGCAAGGTGGTCCCAGCCATTTGGACCTGTGGGATCCGAAAGAGAACGTGCCGGACAACGTTCGCAGCGTCTTCAAGAAAATTCCCAGCAAGGTGCCGGGAATGGAAACGACCGAGCTGCTGCCGAAGCTCGCCGCGACGACCGACAAGTTCTCGTTCATCCGCTCGATGAGCTACACGCCCGTCGGCCTATTCAACCACACCGCCGCCATCTATCAGATTCACACCGGCTACACGGCCGACAAGGTGAGCCCCTCGGGCCAGCTCGAACCTCCCTCGCCCAAGGACTTTCCCACCTTCGGTTCAAACATCGTCCGTCTCAAGCCGCCGGACGTGCCGATGCTGCCGTTCGTGATGATGCCCCGCCCGCTGCAAGAGAGCAACGTGGTGAACAAGGCGGGCACCGCTGGCTTTCTGGGCCGGGCCTACGATCCGTATTATCTGTTCCCCAGCGGGGACGACATGGACATGACCAAGATGGACCGCGTGCGGGTGGACGACCTGACGCTGCGGCCCGAAGTGAGCGAGTCGCGCCTCGGTCGCCGGGCCCGCCTCCGCGACCTGATCAACGAGGGGATGCCCGCCATCGACAAGGCGGTGGCCAAGTACGATCTCGACAAGTACTACGATTCGGCGCTCACCTTGATCATGTCGGGCCGGGCGCGCGAGGCGTTTTCGCTCAACCTCGAAAGCGAAGCGATGCGCGAGCGCTACGGCCGCAACACCTTTGGCCAATCGTGCTTGCTCGCTCGCCGGCTGGTCGAGGCGGGCACCCGCGTGGTCGAGGTGATCTGGCCCAAGGTGGCCAACAGCGACAACCACTCGTGGGACGTGCATACCGGCCTGACCGACCGCATGAAGAAGCAGTCGGCCCCCATGCTCGACAGCGGCCTCTCGGCCTTGATTTCCGATCTTGACGAACGGGGCCTGCTGGACGAGACGCTCGTCGTCGCTCTTGGCGAGTTCGGCCGCAGCCCGCAGCGCGGCGTCAGCACCAGCGGCAACGGCAATAGCGACGACGGCCGCGATCACTGGCCCTACTGCTATACGGCGGTGGTCGCCGGGGCGGGGGTCAAGCGGGGCTTCGTCCTCGGCCAGAGCGACGCCACCGGCTCCGCTCCCCTCGACAACCCGACGCACCCGATCGAGTTGCTCGCCACCATCTACCATGCCGTCGGCATTAGCCCCAACACGATCGTCTATAACCACCTGAACCAGCCGCGCGAGTTGGTCAAGGCCGAACCGGTAAGCAAGCTGTTCGCATGATAGTGGATGCATGATAATAGCCGGGACCAAACCTGGTCCCGGTTTTTTTGCGCCGCTTCCTGGCGAGCGCCTTCCTGGCGAGCGGCCAGCGTAAGCTGGCCGATAGGGTTGATCTGCCAGAGCCGCCGCGTCGTCGGGACGAGCCACGCTATCGGGAGGCTCACGCTTCCCGCTCGCCTGGTGATGCTCGCCGGGTTCCCATTCCGCCCGCGAACTCCGTAGAATCGTGGGTGCAACGTCGCGCCGTGGACCCCCTAAGCCAAAAGCCAGGAACCCGATATGTCACTTCAACAAGCAGTACAAGCCAACTATGGGGCAGCCGCCGGCAGCGGGCTTTCGTCGAATCAGGCGGGGGTGCGGGCCGTGGCCGTGGCGTTTGGCTATTCGCCTGACGAGCTGGCGGCGATTCCTGCCGAGGCGAACATGGGACTGTCGTGTGGCAACCCGACCGCCCTGGCCGGACTGCGGCCGGGCGAAACGGTTGTCGATTTGGGGTGCGGCGGCGGGCTCGACGTTTTCCTGGCCGCGCGGCGCGTCGGCCCCAGCGGCCGGGCGATCGGCATCGACATGACGCCCGAAATGCTCGCCCTGGCCCGCAAGAATGCCGCCCAGGCGGGGCTGGCGAACGTCGAGTTTCACCAGGCGACGATCGATCGACTGCCGCTGGCCGACGGCTCGGTCGATTGCGTCATCAGCAACTGCGTGATCAACCTTGCCCCGGACAAGCCGGCGGTTTTTCACGAGATTGCCCGCGTGCTGCGGCCCGGCGGCCGGGTCGCCCTGTCCGACATTGCCCTCAAGCAGCCGTTGCCCGCCGAGTTGGCAAGCGACCTGATGGCCTACGTCGGCTGCATTGCCGGCGCGATTTCGCTGGACGAGTATCGCGCCGGCCTGCTGGCGGCCGGGTTTTCGCACGTCGAGGTGCTCGACAGCGGGGCCGATTTGAACGCCTATGCCCAGGTCGAAGGGCAGGCGGCTTGCTGCTCGCCGGCGATGGAGCGGGCGACAGGCGATTTGCCGCTGGCAAACTTGGCGAGCGGCCAGCGTAAGCTGGCCGATGGAGTCGAACTGGCAGAAAATCGGGGCTGTCAAGACGACCCGCGCCCGCGAGAGGCCGACGCCTCCTGCTTGCCTTCGATCCACGGCAGGCTGGCCGAACTGCTGCTGCGGTACAATGTCAACGACTATGCCGCCAGCGTGAAGGTATTGGCCGTCAAGCCGCGACCATAGGATCGCGCAAGTCGTTTAGAGAACGTCATTTAACGCAGTTCTATCGGCTGTGCTTCGCCCGCTGTGGGGGGCACGGCGACAATCTCGCTCGCTTATGATTCCCGTGCGAAATTTCTGGAATGGTAATTGACGAGGGGGTGCCTGCCGAATATCCTACGATGCTCGCTACTCATGTTTCGAGTTGTCGGTATCAGAAATTCTTATCATTCCCATGCACCTCAAATCGCTCAAGGTGTTTTGCGATGTCGTCGGCCGGCGCAGCTTTTCGCGCGCCGCGACCGAGAACGGCATTTCGCAATCGGGGGCGAGCCAAATTGTTAACGCGCTGGAAGAACACCTGGGCGTCAAGCTGATCGACCGGACCAAGCGTCCCTTCGTGCTGACCCCCGAGGGAGAGGCGTATTACGAAGGCTGCCGCAAGCTGGTGCAGCGTTATTTTGCCCTGGAAGAAGAGGTGCGAACGCTGCACGAGGAGGTCGCCGGCCGGGTCAGCGTCGCCTCGATCTATTCGATTGGCTTGTCGCACATGAACCGCTTTGTGCAGCGGTTCATGCAGGCGTATCCCAAGGCGAACGTCCGCGTGCAGTATCAACACCCCGACCGGGTGTACGAACTGGTCGAGTCGGACCAGGTCGATCTGGGGCTGGTCAGCTTTCCCCGTTCGTCGCGCACGATCAAGGCGACGACCTGGCGCGAGGAGCCGATGGTGCTGGTTTGCGCTCCGGGGCATAATCTGGCGAGTCGCGAACGGGTGTCGCTGGCCGACCTGCACGGCCTGGAGATGGTGGCGTTCGACGCCGACCTGGAGATTCGCCACGAGATCGACCGGGCGATCGCGGCCCACGGCGTCGAAGTGCGGGTGATGATGGAGTTCGACAACACGGAGACGATCAAGCGGGCGATCGAGATCGACGCG
>JBBDYF010000238.1:0-2201 GCA_040901775.1 Pirellulaceae bacterium
CCCGGTTTGCGGGGTCTCCGCCGGCGAGTGCCACGCCGAATTCGGCTAACCCGGCAATCGAGCAACCCGTGCCGCCGGTGGTCGAACCTCCTTCCGCGCCGGCGGACGAGACGAAACCGGCCAAGCGGCCGGCGTTCTCGCCGCAACGCCACTGGAAGGGTTTGTCCCTGGCGGCTCTTTCGATTGTCGCCGGTGGGGCCCTGGCGATTGCCGCCGTGGCAGCGATCAGCGCCGTGCGCAGCGATAGCAAACCGGCAGCGGTGGTGCCGAAACCGGCGGCCAAATCGGCGCCGGCGAACGAAAAAGTACCTGTCGAACCCAAGCAGCCGGGAGACACGCCGCCCGAGCAAATCGTCCCGCCCGAGCAGGCCACTGCTACAAAGTCGCCGAAGGACTCGTCCGATGCGGTCGCCGTCGCGCCCGCGCCGCCGCCGCCGGGCGACGGCGATCCCTTGGGGCTCGTCCAGCCGGAGGGTCTGCCCGGGGCGGCGGCAAACGAACCTGGCAAGACCAATCCGTTGGCCCAGTTCGACCAGATCCTTTCGGGCGCGACCGAAGACCCGCTCGCCCGGCCGGCCGATGCCGCGCCGCGTCTGCCCACGCCGGACGAAAGCACGCCTGACGAAAGCACGTCGGCCGAGCCTCCCCGGCCCGAGTTGCCGCGCCCTCCGCCGCGCGCGGTCGATGTCGCCGCCCGCCTGGCCGATCCGCTGGCGGGAATCGAAACCGCCGGCACGCCGCTCGCCGATTTTTTGCAAGTCCTGTCCGATCTGAGCACCCTCCCCATCACGCTCGAGCCCGATGCCCTGCCGCTGGCGCAGGCCAACGCCGCCTCGCCCGTGCATGTCAAACTGACGAACACGACGACGGGCCAGGCCTTGGCCGCGGCGCTCGCCAGTTTGGGGCTGGAATACGTCGTGGAAGGGGACCAGCTAGTAGCTCGACTGATCGAGCCGACGCCGCTCCGGACGCAGGTTTATCCGCTCCAGGATCTTTCCGGAGGGGACGAAGAGGAAGCGGCCGATCTGGCCGAAACGATCAAGGCACTGGTCGATCCTCGCGGCTGGGGCGAGGACGAGTCGGCGGGCGCTATGACCGTGACCAAGGACGCTTTGACGATCCGCCAGCGACGGGCGGTTCATGCGCGGCTGTTTGTGCTGTGCGAGAAACTGCGAACAGCCCGCAAGCTCCCTTATGCCAGCCGGTTCGATCCGGCGCTGTTCGCGCTCGACACCCGCTCGCAGCGGGCGGCGGCGCGCCTGGCGGCGCCACTGACTCTCAATTACAGCCAGCCCACGCCGCTGGTGCAAATTTTGCCGCGGCTGGAAGAGGCGACCGGCATGAAAATTCTGGTCGATTGGCGCGACATTGCCGCCGCCGGCTGGAATCCCGATGGCGAAGCGACGCTCGTGGCCGACAACCAACCCCTGTCGGCCGCCCTTACCGCGCTCTTGGAACCGATGGACCTCGCCTGGCGGATCGTCGATGGCCAGACGCTGCAAGTCGTCACTCGCGAGACTCTGTTGGCCCTGCCCGAGTTGGAGTTTTATCGGGTCGATGACCTGTTGGCGGGCGACCAGACCGGCGAGTCGCTGGTTGCCAAGGCGCGGCAGGCGCTGGGAGCCGACTTGTTCTTGGATCGAGGAGGGCCGTTTGAAATCCGGTTCGACGAGCCGAGCCAATGCCTGCTGGCAGCGCTGCCCCAGCCCAAGCAGCAAGAGTTAGCGGCCCTGCTGGTAGCGCTGCGTTCCGCGGCAAAATGACTCGCGGGCCAGGCCCCGCTGTGGCTCCCCTCGCCGTAGCGGACAGTTTGTCAACGCTCCTGCCATGAATGGCTGTCCCGGCGTGCCAGTGCGACCACCGAAGCTCGACGACGCTCCGCGAGACTATGCCTCGTTCAGCGACAAGGCAGACGAGTACATCAAGATCGCCCTGACGCCCTAGAACGCGCATCAGCGCTCTCGCGGGCAGGGACCAAAAAATCGTAGTGGACGTATTGACAGAATGTCCCTAGATTGGTACAATTTAGTCCACATACGACGCGGGCCTGGCGCGCCGGCTCTTTGGCAACCTGGTAGATCGAAATGAACGGAGGAAGGGAGCGCTTATGGGCGGCCTTGACCTTGCTCGACGGCCCGCACTTTCTAAACGGTCGAGTAGGAGAGGGGCAGTTTGAACTGCCCCTCTCCCCTCATCAAACC
>JBBDYF010000239.1:0-15168 GCA_040901775.1 Pirellulaceae bacterium
CTGCATACGTTTTCGTGGGTCTTTGTGTTTTTCGTGGCCATAAAAATCTTCGCGGCTCGCGAAGAAATTCAGCGTTTGTATTACGAAAAGAAATAGGGATGGCCTGGCGAGCGATGCACCACGGATTCGTTGCCGGAAAAAATGGTCACACACCCTCGCCCTCCCGAGCATTGGTCGTCCCGACTCCCGATCCCCGACTCCCGATCCCCGCCTCACATCGCCACCGTCACCGTCTTGTGCTCCAGGTACGCCTTCAGCCCTTCCTCGCCTAGCTCGCGGCCGTAGCCCGACATCTTGTAGCCGCCGAACGGCGCCGCAGCGTCGAACACGTCGTAGCAGTTGATCCAGACCGTCCCGGCCCGCAGCTTGGCCGCCAGGGCGTGGGCTTTTGCTATGTCGCGGGTCCAGACGGCTGCCGCCAAGCCGTAGGTCGTGTTGTTCGCGCGGGCCGCGATTTCGTCGAGGCTTTTGAACTTGAGCACCGACATGACCGGGCCAAAAATCTCGTCCGTGGCGATTGCCATGCTGTCTTGCACGTCGGCAAACAGCGTCGGCTCGATATAGAAGCCGCTGTCGCCGTGCCGCTTTCCGCCGCTGACGCAGCGGGCCCCTTCCTGGTGCCCCAGGGCGATGTAGTGCAGCACCTTGTCGAACTGGGCCCGATCGACCTGCGGCCCCTGCTCGGTCGCTGGATCGAGTGGGTCGCCCAGTTTTCGGCTTTGGTTCATGGCCGCCAGCCGGTCGATGAACTGGTCGTAAATCCGCTCTTGAACAAACACCCGGCTGCCGGCGCAGCAGCACTGTCCCTGGTTGAAGTAGAGGCCGAAATGCGCGCCGGCGATGGCCGATTCCAAATCGGCATCGTCGAGCACGATGTTCGGACTTTTGCCGCCCAGCTCGAAGGTGATTCGCTTGAGCGTTGGGGCGGCGTCGCGGGCGATGATCTGGGCCGTTTCGACCGAGCCGGTGAAGGCCACCTTGTCGATCCCCGGATGCTTGACGATCGCGCTGCCGGCGGTCGGCCCGAAGCCGGGAACGACGTTGATCACGCCGTCGGGAATGCCCGCCTGCTGGGCCAGCCGGGCCATCCGCAGGCAGGTCAGCGGGGTCTGTTCGGCCGGCTTCATGACGATCGTGCAGCCGGTGGCCAGGGCGGGGCCCCACTTCCAGGCGACCATCAGCATCGGAAAGTTCCAGGGAATAATTTGGCCGACGACCCCCACCGGCTCTCGTCGCGTGTAGCAAAAGTAGTTGCCGCGGATCGGAATCGTTTGTCCGTGAATTTTGTCGGCAAACCCGGCGTAGTAGCGCAGGCAGTCGATGGTGAGGGGCAGGTCGGCCGCCTTGCTGTCGCGGATCGGTTTGCCGTTGTCGAGCGATTCGAGGGCCGCCAGCTCGTCGGCGTTTTCCTCGAGCAGGTCGGCCAGCTTGTGCATCAGCCGGCCCCGATCGCGGGCGTCCATCCGGCTCCATTCGCCCCCGTCGAACTGTTTGCGGGCCGCCTTGACCGCTAGGTCGATGTCGTCGGTGTCTCCCTCGGCCACCTGGGCGATCACCTCTTCGGTCGAAGGGTCGATCGTGTCGAAGGTCTTGCCGCTGCGGGCAGCCATCCACTGCCCGCCGATAAAACACTTCGTCTCGTGAATTTTGGGGCGGTTCCGCCTGGTGGCGCTGGGCTGGGTTGCGGCGGGTTGGGTGGCAGTAGCCATTGTGAAAACTCCCGAGCGAGGAGGAGCGTAGAAACAAATCGCGGCGATACTTCAATTCTAGGGACCGCTCGCTGGGTGGGACAACTATCGACGGGGGTTTGCCGAAATCGGCCCGCGGCGATACCCTGAAATTCGACCGATCGCACAATGATTCAGGAGCCAACCGATCATGCCATATGCCCTTCCACGCATTTCAGCGGCGCTCGCAGCGGGCCTCGTTGTCGTCGCGCTCGCCGGCTGTCCCTCGACGCAGCCCAGCGGCCCGCTCGCCGGCGGCAAGACGAAAGTAGCGGCCCAGCCGGCCCCGGTTGAGCTTCCTCCCGACAACGAAGCCGATGTAGCGGCCTTGAAAGCGGCCAATGCCTATTTGAAGACCGACAGCACGGGGCACGTCACCTCCGTCGAGCTGAGCAGCAGCGCCACCGACGAGCAGTTGGGGCATCTGGCGGGGCTGCCGGGACTGGAGCGGCTCGAAGCGGGAAGCCGCGGCATCACGGATGCAGGCTTGGCCCTCCTCAAAGGCCATCCCAGCCTGCGATACCTATCGCTCGAACAAAGCTCGGTCACCGACGCCGGCATGGAGCACTTGAAAGCACTGCCGAAACTGGAAGACCTGTTTTTGAAGAAGACCGGACTAACGGCCGAGGGCTACAAGACCCTCGCCGAGATCGAAACGCTGCGGCGGATCCGAGCGCCGCAAACCAAGTTCGACGACACCTATCTCGACGCGATCAAGGGAATGAAGCAGCTTGAAGTGCTCGACCTGTCCGACTGCAACCTGGTCACCGAGCAAGGGCTGGCCGTCATTCAGGGCTTTCCGAATCTCAAGTTTCTGCGGCTGTGGGGACCGACCATTACCGACGACGTGCTGGCGTACCTGGTCGATTTGCAAAACCTGCGCGCTCTGTCGCTCGAACAATCGAAGATCAGCGCTGCCGGCTTCGACCACATCGCCCAACTCACCAACCTGCAAGAGCTAATGCTCTACGGCGCGGCGGGTGTGACCGATGCCTGCCTGGAAAAAATCCAGGGACTGACCAAGCTGCAAAGGCTCGAACTGCGCGAGACCCGCGTCACCAGCCTGGGATTGTCGTACCTGAAGGGTATGAAAGACCTGAAGGCACTCGACGTGACGAACACGACCGTCGGCAGCGAAGGGCTGGAACACATTTCCGGCCTTTCCAATCTGGAAGAGCTGAACCTCTGGTCCACCCGCATCGACGACGCCGGTCTGGCTCATCTGGAAGGGCTCGCCAAGTTGAAGTGGCTCAAGCTCGACCAGTGCAATGTCGGCGATCCCGGAATGGAGGTGGTCGGCAAGCTCGGCAAGCTCGAATACCTGCACATCGGCAGCACGCAAGTGACCGACGCCGGCCTGGAGCAACTGCACGGTTTGAAGAACCTCACCGAGCTGGTGCTGACATTCACCGGAGTCTCGGACGGCGCGGTCGAGAAGCTGGAAGCGGCCTTGCCGGAAGTTGAGATCGATCGTTAACCCCACCGTGCCCCCCACCTCCAACAATCCGACCGACTGGGGCGCTGCCGAGATAGCCCGCCGCATTGCGCGGGGCGAGGTTTCGTCGGCTCAGGTGGTCGAGGCGCACATCGCCCGCATTGAGGCGGTCGACGGCCGGCTGAACGCCGTCGTCGTCCGGCGGTTCGACGAGGCCCGGGCCGAGGCCGCCGCGGCCGACGCCGGGCAGGCTGGCGGCGAAGCGCTGGGCCCGCTGCACGGCGTCCCTATCACCGTTAAGGAATGCTTTCAGGTCGCGGGGACGCCGGCCACCATCGGCCTGCCTTCGCGCCAGGGTGAACTGGCGAGCGAGGACGGTTTGCCCGTTCGCCGCTTGCGCGCGGCGGGCGCGATTCTTCTCGGCAAGACCAACCTGCCGCAACTGATGGTCTGGCATGAATGCGACAACCCGGTCTATGGGCGGACCAACAATCCCTGGAACCTGACGCGAACGCCCGGCGGCAGCACGGGGGGCGAAGCGGCGATCGTCGCCGCTCGCGGCTCGCCGCTGGGAATCGGCAACGACCTGGGGGGCAGCATTCGCGTCCCCGCTCATTTCTGTGGAATTCATGGCCTCAAACCGACATCGCTGCGCCTCCCGCGGGCCGGCGCGGTTTCGACGCTCCGCGGCTTCGAGGCGATCGTCACGCAGCCGGGGCCGATGGCGCGGCACGTCGAGGACTTGTGGTTGGCGTTGCGAATTCTGGCCGACCCGTCGGATGGCTACCTGGCGGGCGATGTCGTCCCCGGCTCCTTGCCCGATCCAGCGACCGTCGATCTTAGCAAGCTTCGGATCGGCGTATTGACGCACGACGGCGTCTTCCCCGCCTCCACCGGCGCGCGGCGCGCCGTGCGCGAGGCGGCCAGCGCGCTCGGCGGCCTGGGCGCCGAACTGGTCGAGCTGAACGACTCCCGCGCCGCTCATCCACTCACCAGCGGCGAGTTTTTCGATATTTACGTCGGCTTGGTCGGGGCCGACGGCGGCGCCGACGGCCCCCGGCTGAGCGCCGGCAACCGGCTCGATTGGCGCGTCCGCCGTTTGATGGCCATCGCTGCCCTGAGACCGCTCGCACGCAAGTCGCTGGCCAGCGGCTTGCGCATCGCCGGTCAGGCCTGGATGACTCGATTGGTTGCCACGGCTCGCCCGCTCTCGGCCGACGCCTATCGGCAACTTGCCCATCGCAAACACCAATTCGTGCGGGCCGCGATCGACCGCTTGCAGCGCGATCGGATCGACGCCATTCTGGCCCCGCCGCATGCCTTGCCGGCGCCCCAGCATGGCAAGGGGATCGACCTGATCGCCGCGGCCAGCTACTCGATGCTGTTCAATCTGTTGGGCTTTCCCGCCGGAGTGGTCTCGACGACCCGCGTGCGGCCGGGAGAAGATCAAGGCCGTCCACCGGCACGCGATCAGGTGCTGCGTCAAGCGGCCGCTGTCGATCGCGGGAGCGTCGGTCTTCCGCTGGGCGTGCAGGTCGCCGCGTTGCCGTGGCGCGAGGAGAAGGTGCTGGCGGTCATGAAATCGCTGGAATCGCATTTCGCCAGCTTGCCCGACTATCCTGGATGGACTCCCGGTCTCCTCACCGATTTGCCGGAAAGCGTTTCTGGTCGTTGATTCGTTCGCGGCTGGCCGCTACAATCTGCTAGTGAGACTCAGTTTCATTAGCCATCGGTACTGCCTCTCATGCACGACATTATCCCGCTTTGGATGCTGCGACCCGGCCAGCGGGCCAGGATCGATCAACTGATGGGGCAGGACGACGACGTGCATCGCCTGCAGGAACTGGGCATGCGGATCGGCTCGAATATCGAAATGGTTCAGGCCGGCACTCCGTGCATCGTGAAGCTGGATGGTTCGCAGCTCTGCTTCCGCGGCGGCGAAGCGACCAGCGTGCTAGTGCGGCTGGGAGAGGTCGCGTGAACACGGTTGCAACGCTGGCTGTCGGAACGCGCGGCACAGTCGCCGCGATTCAGGGTGAAGATGAAATCAGCCTCCGCCTGATGGAGATGGGGTTGATTCCGGGCGTCGAACTGCAATTGATTGGCGTGGCGCCGCTAGGTGACCCGTTGGAACTGGAACTGCGCGGTTATCGCCTGAGTATTCGCCGGAGCGAGGCTGCGCGGATCGAGTTGAATTGAATCACTATGTCAGTTTCGTCTCCACCCCGCCCGCTGAATGTCGCCCTGGTCGGCAATCCGAACACGGGAAAATCGACCTTGTTTGGCGCGCTCTCCGGTTTGCGCCAACGGACGGGCAACTATCCGGGCGTGACCGTCGAAAAGAAGATCGGCCGGACGGAGTTTCATGGCCGGCCGTTCAACCTGGTCGATCTGCCGGGAACCTACAGCCTGGCACCCCGCTCGCCCGACGAAATGGTGGCGGTCGATGTGTTGCTCGGCCGCCGAGCGGATGTCGAGCCGATCGACGTGGTGCTCTGCATCGTCGATGCGGGCAACCTCGAGCGCAACCTGTACCTGGTCAGCCAGGTGCTCGAGCTGGGGCTGCCGACCGTCGTCGCCCTGAACATGGTCGATGTGGCCAAAGGGAAAGGATTGACGCTCGACTTGGATCGCTTGCGACAGCAACTGGGCGTGCCGATCGTGCCGGTGCAGGCGAACCGCGGCATCGGGCTGGCCGAACTCAAGAAAATACTTTCGCTGGCCGCCGAGTCGCAGCCGCGAGTCGCCGAAAGCCCCTTCCCCGAGCCGTTCGTTCGCGAGGTCGAAGCGCTGGCGGCCCGCGCCCCTGCTGGTGGCAACGAACCGCTGCCTCGTTATCTGCTCGAACGCCTGCTGCTCGATACCAGCGGCTATCTCGCTTCGTCCGGCATCGCGGGGATCGACGAGTCGCTGCTGGCCGCCGTAAAAGCAGCCCGCGCACGCTTGGCAACCGCCGGATTGCCCGTGCCGGCGGTCGAGGCGATGTCGCGCTACGCCTGGGCTGGCAAAGTATTGACAGGCGTCGTCGAGCGACCGACCGAGCGGAAACCCACGCTCAGCGATCGCCTCGACCGGGTGCTGACCCACCGCGTGTGGGGCACGCTGGTCTTTGTCTTCGTCATGCTGCTCTTGTTTCAGGCCGTCTATTACGTTCCCGATGTGACTGGGGCCAACTGGGCCCTCGACAATCTCAAAGTCCTGGCCGGCGACGGAGTTGCCAGCGTCGTATCTGAAGGGGCGCTCCGCTCGCTGCTGGTTACCGGCGTGATCGAGGGAGTCGGGGGCGTCGTCGTCTTTTTGCCGCAGATTTTCACGCTGTTTTTCTTCATTGCCCTGCTCGAAGATTGCGGCTACATGGCTCGCGCCGCCTACCTGATGGACAAGTTGATGTCGCGGATCGGCCTGTCGGGCAAGTCGTTCATTCCGCTCCTCTCGTCCTTCGCCTGCGCCGTGCCCGGCATCATGGCGACCCGCGTGATCGAGAACCGGCGCGACCGGCTGGTGACCATCCTCGTCGCCCCGCTGATGAGCTGCAGCGCCCGGCTGCCGGTCTATGCCCTGTTGATCGCCGCGTTCATTCCCGCTCAAGCGTATGCCGGCGGATGGATCACCCTGCACGGCTTGGTGCTGTTCGCGATGTATTCGATCGGCATCGTGGTCGGCATTCTGCTGGCCTGGATCTTGAAGAAAACGTTCTTCCGCGGCCCGACGCCCCCGTTTGTGATGGAGTTGCCCGGCTACAAGCTGCCCGGCATTTGGATCGTGCTGCATCGCATGTTCGAGCAAGGCTGGGCGTTCATTTATCGCGCCGGAACGCTAATCCTGGCGATTTCGATCCTGGTCTGGGGACTCGCCTATTACCCGCACGATCCCGCGGCGATTCCCACGTCGCTGCTGGCCAGACAGGCCGAGCTACAGCAGCAAGCCGCGTCGGCTGAAGAGGGGCAGTCGGCCGTCAAGGACGAGCTGGCGGCGGTCGAAGGCGAGATCGCCGGGGCGTATCTCGAATCCAGCTACCTGGGCCGCATGGGAAAGCTGGTCGAACCGGTCGTGCGCCCCCTTGGCTGGGATTGGCGGCTGGGCTGTGCGGCGATTGCGTCGTTCCCGGCCCGCGAAGTAGTCGTCGCAACGCTCGGCGTGATTTACAATCTAGGGGAAGGCCAGGACGAGAACTCAACCCAGTTGCAAGAGACGCTGCAACAGGCGACCTGGGCGGGGACCGACCGGCCGGTATTCAACATTCCGGTCGCTCTGTCCGTAATGGTGTTCTTTGCGCTGTGCGCCCAGTGTTCTTCGACGCTAGCGATCATGCGGCGCGAAACGGGGGGCTGGCGCTGGCCGGCGTTTACCTTCGTGTATATGACGTCGCTGGCGTATGTCGCCGCCCTGCTTACCTACAACATCGGCATGTGGATCGCCTCATGAACATGGCCCTTCAAGACCTGCTGGCGATCGGCACTTGCCTGGCGGCGGCGGCCTACATTGGCTGGCAGACGTGGCAGACGTTGTTCCGCCGGCGGGCAGCGGGTTGCGGCACCGGCTGCGCGAAGTGCCCCTCGTCCCGGCCTCAATCGCAGCCCCAAGCCATTTTGCAGATCGGCTCGACGCCCGAGCCGGCTACTTTTCCAGTACCTCCACCTTCGCATCGAACTTGATGGAAATTAGCGACCACTCGCGCTGGACGCCGACAATCGGCGCCGCCCGATAGAACGTAAAGCACCAGACGATCGGAAACCGTTCGGCCTTGTAAAGATAGCGCAGGAAGATCAGATCGCTACCGACCGGCTTGACGCTCACCGCCTCGTGCCCGGTATAAAGGCCGTAACGCAGGTCGAGCGCCGCGGCTTGTTCGATCAGTTTGGCAATCTCTTCGGTACGATCTTTCAGCGGGCCGTTGCCAATGGCGATCAGCTCGCGCATCGCCCGTTCCGGCCCCAGTTCCGGATCGGTCAGCGAGCGAAAGAAGTTATCGACCCGCGCCTGCAGCAGTTCGACCTCTTGCTCCCTCTCGAGATCGAGCGCCTCTTGTGCGGCGGCCGAGTGCCCGAACGTTCCCAGCCCCACGAGCAAGGCGGCGAGGCGAAAGGCGTTTGTCATGGATGCGGCTCCGCAGGTGGGGGACGGATCGTCGGTCTAACTTCCGTTGGTCGGCTCCAGTCTGCTCGCCAGCACCAGGGGCCGCAACTCGGCTGCCAAAAAGAACGAGCCGGTGATGCACACCAGGTCGCCGGGCGCGCTCTGCTGCAGGGCCCATTGCCAGGCCTGGGCGGGAGTGGCCATCGTGTGCAGCGTGGGACGTTGGCGCGTTGGGCTGTACGACGACGGCGACTCCAAAATGCCCGTCGCAAGTTCCTCGAGTTGCTCCGGCTCGACCGCCCGCGGGTTTTCGATGTAGCGCGTGAGCGCGATCTCGGAAAATTCCGGCAGCAATAGTTGCAGCATGGCGGTGGTGTCTTTGTCGCGGCTGCTGGCAAAGATCAGCCGGCGGGTTTGTGCCGGAAATCGCTCGCCCAGCACCTCGATCAGCGCCCGGATCGAGGCCGCGTTATGGGCCACATCGACGATCGCCGTCGGCTGCCGGCCCAGCACCTCGATCCGCGCCGGACAGCGGGCCGCGGCCAATCCCTGGCGGATCGCCTGGTCGCCGATTGCCCAACCTTGCCGGCGCAGGCAGCGCACCGCGGCGATGGCCGTGGCCGCATTGGCGGCCTGGTGCCTTCCCAGCAGTCCCAATTGCACATCGTCCAACTGCCAGGTCGGATGTTCGGCCGGTTCGCGATAGTCGAGCCGCTCGGCTGCTGGCGATTGCGGGCGTTGCCCCGCGTCGAACGCAAAGTCGTCGCCCAGTTGAAACAGCGGCGCAGCGAGTTCGCGCGCGATGCGGTGGATCACATCCCGCGGCTCTTCGGCCAGCACGCCGCAAACGACCGGCACGCCCCGCTTGATAATGCCCGCCTTTTCGGCGGCAATCGCGGCCAGCGTGTTGCCGAGTTGGCGGGTGTGATCGAAGCTGATGCTGGTAATGATCGAAACGCTCGGCGAGCAGACGTTCGTCGAATCGAGCCGTCCCCCCAGCCCCACTTCGAGCACCGCGGCAGCGACCCGCTCGCGGGCAAAATGCAGGAAGGCCATCGCCGTGGTCACTTCGAAAAAGGTCGGCTCGCCGGCCATCGGATCGCCGGCCATCGGATCGGCCGCTTCCAGCCGCAATCGCCCGACGGCCCGCTCCACTTCGGCGGCCAGGCGGGCAAACTCGGCCTGGCTGCACGGCCGGCCGTCGATCGCGATTCGCTCCTCGATCTGGCTTAAATGGGGCGAAGTGTACAGCCCCGCCTTGAAGCCGCCGGCTCGCAGCACCGAGGCGAGCATGGCGGCGGTCGAACCCTTGCCCTTGGTTCCGGCGATATGAATCGCCGCCAGGCCCAGGTGCGGATCGCCCAAGAGCGCCAACAGACGCCGCATCCGATCGAGCTTGAAATCGCCCGCTTCGTAAGAAACGAAGGTCGTCCGCTCGTAGTTGACGCGGCCGCGCAAAAACTCGAGGGCCGAAGGGTAATCGCAGACGAGAAGCCGGCTCATGCGGACGTCCAATAGCGGGACCTAAGAGCCTGAAGTTTACCGGCGGCAAGCGCTTTTGTCGCGGGCGGCGGTTTGGCTCACGACGAAGCACCCAAGAAAAAGAAAGGGCCGCACGAGAGCGGGAGCTCGTGCGGCCCTATCCAGGCGGGAAGGATTCTTGGGCGGGCTTCTTGGTCGTGACTCTACCCAATCGCGACCAAGATAACCGTCCGCCGCGGACGGCGGACGAGAGTCAGCATAGGCTTGCCTCCTTGCAAAGCGTTGATTTCCGGTTCCACTGGGCCGGCTGCCTCTCAGCCGTCTCAGCCGTGTGTCGCTGAATGCCTATAAAGCAAGGCTCGTGCCAAAACCCCTTGGCATGTGGCCGCCGGCTGCGAAACCCACCGACAAAAACGGCCACAACTCGTTTTCTGACAATTAGTTGCGAGTTTTTTATAGCGAGTTGCGACCGGCCGAGCAGTCGTTTTCGCAGGGGTTGAATCTTGTAAGAGTTACTTGGGCTGGAAACGAGGGGGAAGCCGCGATCGAGCCCGCGGTCGGAGGCCGCGCCCGAATCGGGCCGCCTAGCGCAGACTGTTTGTTTCAAAGCACTTACGACAATCCTTGCGATCCGGACTCGTCTGCTTTATAGTGGCAAGTTCGGCCCTTGGGGCGAGCGTTGTTCGCGGTGGATCAAGGTTGGAGAAATTACAACTTCGCCTTGAACCGCCCCTCGCTTGGCGGCGTATTCAAAGCGCCCGGCCCGTCCGAAAGGCTTATCGCGCCGCAGGTTACCGTGACGCGGCCAAGTGGTGTAGTGTTTTCCTGGTGCCAGCGGTTCGCTCCCTTTTATTCTTCCGTCCTTCTCGAATCAGTTTCTCCTCCATGGCGACAAATCTTGCCGAACCGGCCGCCAAGAAAGCCGGCGTCACTGCGGCCGACGTAGTGATCGAAACTCGTAGCCTGACCAAGGTTTACCGCGATTTTTGGGGCCGCCAAAAGGTGCGGGCGCTGAACGCCCTGGACCTCGAAGTCCGCAAGGGCGAGATCTTCGGTCTGCTGGGACCCAACGGCTCGGGCAAATCGACGACGATCAAGCTGCTCTTGGGTTTGCTTTTTCCGACGGGCGGCAACGCCCTGGTTTTCGGGAAGGACGCCACCGAAGTCAGTAAGAACGAGCGGATCGGCTACCTGCCCGAAGAGTCGTACCTGTACAAGTTCCTCAATGCCGAGGAAACGCTCGACTTTTACGGCCGGCTGTTCAACATGTCGGCCGCCACGCGCCGGGCGCGGGCCAACGAGCTGATCGAGATGGTCGGTCTGAACTGGGCTCGCCGCCGCCAACTGCGCGAATATTCCAAGGGGATGACCCGCCGCATTGGGTTGGCCCAGGCGCTGATTAACGATCCCGATCTGATCCTGCTCGACGAACCGACGTCGGGGCTCGACCCAATCGGCACCCGCGAGATGAAGGATCTGATCCTCAAGCTGCGCGACCAGGGCAAAACGATCTTGTTGAGCAGCCACTTGCTGCCCGACGTGCAGGACGTGTGCGACCGGATTGCCATTCTGCACCAGGGCGAGTTGAAAGAGCTGGGCCGCGTCAGCGAGCTGTTGACCGTGCAGGATGTCACGCAGATCAAGGCCAAGGGGCTGACCAAGGAGTGCGAAGATGAACTGCGGGCGGTGATCGCCAAGCATGGCGGCGAGGTGGTCGATGTCGATCATCCGACCTTGTCGCTGGAAGAGCTGTTCCTGAACATCGTTCGCGACAGCGAAGCCCGCCCCGGCCGCCGGGCGGGGCAAAAGTAGCGCCCGATTTTTTCTGTCGGTCCTTCGATTCTTCGTAGATTGGTCTTCTGCAATGTCCTTAGAACGTGGCATTCCGAACTTCTGGGAGTGGCTGCTGGGAAATCCCGTGGAATCGCGGCTGTTTGAGCCCGAATCGTGGGGTTTCCTCTGGGGCGCGCTGGCGATCTGCTTTTTGCTGGCGCTCATCGTCCCCTTCTTCAGCTTCGTCATCGCTTCGTTCCAGTACGGGCCGAGCGAAGCGTTCTATTACGTGGCACGGGCCATGTTTTCGGCCGTCACCGACGACCTGCCGGGTTTTTCGCTCCGGCGAACGCTGGCGATTTCGCGGCTGGCGATTCAAGAGGCGATTCGCAATCGAGTCCTGATCGGCTTTGCGGTCTTCGTCGTCGTTCTGTTGTTTGCCGGTCTGTTTCTCGACGTGCAGAACAACAACCCGGCCCGCGTCTATTTGAGCTTCGTGCTGAACGCGACGACGTACCTGGTGCTGATCATGGCTCTGTTCCTCAGCACGTTCAGCATTCCCAACGACATCAAAAACCGGACGATCTACACCGTCGTCACCAAGCCGATTCGGGCCGGCGAGATCGTCCTGGGACGGACGCTCGGTTTCGTGGCGGTCGGGACCGTCATGCTGTTGGCGATGGGGCTGATCAGCTACTTTTTCGTGAAGCGCGGGCTGTCGCACGATCACCAGATCGTGGCCGCCGACCTGGTGGAAGAAACGCTCCCCGGCACGACCACCCAGGCGCGCCGCGGCACGACCACGCTGGACGCGCACCATCGCCACACCGTGGACATTGGCGCGGACGGCAAGGCCCGCACCAGCACCGTGAACGGCCACTGGCACGACGTGGAGCTGACGGGCGAGCCCGGCAGCGAACGGGTCGTCGTCGGCCCGTCGCGCGGGCACTTGATCGCCCGGGCCCCGCACTACGGCAAGCTGATGGTGCTCGACAGCGACGGGAATCCGGGACCGGGAATCAACGTCGGCAATGAATGGAACTATCGCGGCTATATCGAAGGGGGACCGCCTGGCGGGCGCAGCAAGGCAGCCGCCATTTGGACGTTCGAGAACGTCACACCCGAAAAGTATCCCAATGGCTTGCCGCTCGAACTGACCATCCGCATTTTCCGCACGTATAAGGGCGACATCGAGAAGGGGGTGCTGGGCGAAATCGTGATTCGCAATCCCGATCCGGCGGCGAACGTGAAACGGAGCGGGCCGATCCTGTTTGAGGCCAAGGAATTCGTCTCCGACTTTCACCGGATTCCGACTGAGCTCACTTCCGAAACCGGCACCGGAAGCGGAGGCAAACTCGACTTGTATCGCGATCTGGTTCACGAAGGCAAGGTCGAGGTGGAGATCCGCTGCGTTGAATCGTCGCAGTATTTTGGCATGGCCCAGGCGGACGTTTACCTTCGCCCGGCAGACAGCAGTTTCGAGCTGAACTTCGCCAAGGCCTATCTCAGCATCTGGCTGCAGATGGTGCTGGTCAGCAGCTTCGGCGTCACGCTGAGCACGTTCCTGGGCGGAGCGATGGCGATGCTGGCCACGCTCTCGACGGCGGTGCTCGGCTTTTTCGGCCAGAACGTCCGCGATGTGGCGACCGGGGCCGTCGAAGGGGGCGGGCCGATCGAATCGGCCGTCCGCATTCTGACCCAACAGAATGTGATGACCGACCTGGAGATCAATAGCGTGGTCCTCCAGATCATGCAGGGGGCCGACGCGGTGCTGATGCGCCTCTTGCAAGCGGCCACCTACATCTTGCCGGACTACACTCGGTTCGACACGGTCAAGTTCGTCGCCGATGGATACAGCATCTTCCCCGACCTCGTGGCCCAGCAGGTGACGATGGCGGTGGTGTATTGCACGGTAGTTACGATTTTCGGATACTTCTGCCTCAAAACACGGGAGATTGCTGCATGAACCGCAGTAAATCGTTCACCCGCAAGATCGCGTATATTGCGGCCATTGCCCTCTTGTTGCTGCCGCTGGCGGCGATCAGCCAGCCGGCGGCCGTCGATCCCGATCGGGCCGACGGCGGATCGCCCGGCGGGAAGCTGGCCCAACTGCGAACCGAATACAACTTGGCGCAGGCCGAACTGGGCGAGATCGATCCCGCCAGCGAGACGATGAAGCTGGCGACCTTGGGCATGCGCGGCCCGGCGGCCAACATTTTGTGGGCCTGGGCCATCCACTACAAAAAGGTTGAAGACTGGGACAAGCTGGAGTCAACCGTCCAGCAGATCATTCGATTGCAGCCGAACTTTCTGGAAGTCTGGGATTTCCAGGCCCACAACCTGTCGTACAACGTGTCGGTCGAATTCGACGATTACCGGATGCGCTATCGCTGGGTCAAGGAAGGGATCAACTTTTTGATCCTCGGCACGCACTACAACCGGCAGGAACCGGGCCTCTTGAACCAGGTGGGCTGGTTCACCGGCCAGAAGATCGGCCGGGCCGACGAATCGAAACAGTTCCGCCGGATGTTTCAGGACGATCGCGATTTTCACCAGGTTTTCCGCGAGAACGGCATCGAGGTGGATCAGTTCGAAGCGCTGGGTCTGAACGCCAAGCCCGACAACTGGCTGGTCGCCCGGCTCTGGTACAACAAGGCGACCGACGCCGTCACCTTCGGCGACAAGCCGATCCGCGGAAAATCGGAACTGCTGTTCTACAGCGGTTCGCCGATGTCGCGGATCAACGCGGCCGCCGCCATGCAGAAAGACGGCCTGTTCTTCGATGTCGCCGTCGCTTCCTGGGAGAAGGCCTACGACGAGTGGAAGAACGACTACGGCAATCGAGAGTTGCCCACCTCGCAAGGCTACCTCATCCGCCTCAGCGATAAAGAGCCCCTCGAGCAGCGACTCGTCAAGCTGAAGGCCGAGGTCGAGGAGTTGGCGCCCGGCGTTCGCGAGCAGATTCGTCAGGACAAATTGGACAAGCTCTCGGCCGAATCGCGGGCCGCCCTGGAAAAGCCAGCGTCGGAGCGCAGCGGAGAAGAATTCAATCTGGCCTACATGGCCGGCCTGGAAACCGGGGTCACGGTGCAGGAGATTTACGACCGCGCCGGGCGCGAGGCACGCCCCCGACTGCGAACCTTGGTCGAGCAGATTCAAAGCGACGAGAGCCAGATCGAAACCATCGGCCGCAACCGCCAGATCGTGAACTTCGAGTATTGGCGAACCCGCTGCGAAGCGGAGCGCACCGACCAGGCCCAGCGCGCACGCGAAGACGTTTATGAAGCGGATCGCAAGTTTGCCTCGGGCGAGAATTTCGACGAGGCCCGCCAGCAGTACGAGCGGGCCTGGGACGCTTGGGACCAGATTTTCACCAAGTATCCGACTCTCATGGACAATGCCGAGGCGCAGGACCTGATCGTCTCGATCGGCAAATACCGCGATCTGCTCGGCCAGTTGGACGAGCGATTCCCCCTCGATTTCAAGCTCAACAGGTTGCTCGATGTCCACCACGAAGGGCAGGAGCTGCGCGAACAAGTCCGGCTGTTGCACGAAGCCGCGGGCCCTGCCGCGCCGGAAGCGAAGCCGGCAGAGGACAAGCCGGCAGAGGACAAGCCGGCCGAGGACAAGCCGGCAGAGGACAAGCCGGCAGAGGACAAGCCGGCAGAGGACAAG
>JBBDYF010000240.1:0-4065 GCA_040901775.1 Pirellulaceae bacterium
GCACTTGCGCCTTGATTAGCAAAACTCCAAAACCCGTTTCGTTAATCAGACCGATCAGCGTAACGAGCTGAATCCGCCGCCGGCCGAGACCGCCCAGGATGAATTCGACGCCGATGGGCGGGTATGCGCCGCTCTGCGTCTTGGCGTTTGAAGCGCGGGCCGTCGATCCGCGAGCAAGGCCGGGATCGCCGATGGGCGGTGCCGTTATTACCGATCCACGCCGGCGCCTCCCCTCGCCGCGTGGGCGGCGGTTAACTCTACCAGGTTGCCAAAGAGCCGGCGCGCAGGCTCCGCGCCGTACAGGGAATAAATTGTACACTTTCGCGGACAATCTGTCAATACGTCCACTTCGGAACTTCCGTGCTTTAGCGACGCTTCGTAGAAGCGTGTGCGCAATCCGCTTCTGCGAAGCGTCGCTACGGAAGTCTGCTGGTGCCTGTAAGTAAGACGTCGGTCCCGCCCGATTGAGCCGACCGTGCCGCCTGCGCAAGGTAGGCAAAATTTCTTATCCCGGCGCGCTCGAGTCGGCCGAAGCTTCAAGAGCAAGGAACGCGCGACAAACTACGGCCCGCCCCCGCGAGCCGCCGATGGAGCGGCCAACTTTCCCCGCGATTTTGGGATCGGCCCTTCCGATGAATTCGCTTGCTTCTCACCCGGCTGAAATTCTGATTATCGACGAGGATCCGCTGACCCTGCTGGCAGCGGCAGCCACGCTCGACACGGCGGGCTACATCTGCCACTGTGCGCGCGGGCGCCAGTCCGCCCTGAAGGCGGCCGCCACCATTGGCCTGGACTTGGTGATTTGCGACGTGCATCTGGCGGACGAAAGCGGTCTGGAGGTCTGTCGCGACCTGCGCCGCCTGCCCGGCATGCAGGATGTGCCGGTCATGTTCGTCTCGGCCTCGCAATTGCCCGACATCGTGCGCCGTTCGCACGAAGCGGGGGGGGCCTATTACCTGCGCAAGCCGTTCGATCCCGACGTGCTGGTCGAACTGGTCGCCAAGGCACTCTGGCTGCCGCACCTGGTGCAATCGCGACTGTCGATGCATCGGCCGGCGGCTCAGGCGGTGCCCGCGCCGGCCAAACGCCGCTCGGCCGTCCAATTGGTCAGCGGAATTCGCCTCCCCTTCACCGACGCGATTGCAGCACACCAACCCGACGCGCAAGCGAGGGACTATGGATACCAACCCGACGCGTCAGCCAGGGACTATGGATACCAACCCGACGCGACAGCGAGGGACTGCGATTTTCCTCGCTCGCGGTTCGGGTTAGGGTAGGTGTCAACGCGGGTCCACTGCCCGAGCGGCCCTCACCCGGCCGGCTCGGCCAGCGGCTCCAGGTCGCGAAAGCGATAGCCGACTCCCCGCACCGTCTCGATCACGTCGGCGCTCGGTCCCAGCTTCCGGCGCAGGGCGCGAATGTGAACGTCGATCGTCCGCTCCATCACCATCGTGTCTTCGCCCAGAGCCGCGTCGATCAGCTCGGCCCGCTGAAACACCCGCCCTGGCTGGCGAATCAGGGTGTCGAGCAGGCGAAACTCGCTGCGGGTCAGTTGCAACGCCTTGCCGTCCACGCTGGCCTGATGCTTGCGGCGATCCACCGAGACGTTCAGCTTGCTGGTCACTTCGTCCGAAGTCGCCTCGCCGCTCCGCCGCCGCCGCAGCGCCTTGATCCGCTCGAGCAGCACCTTCACGCTGAACGGCTTGGTCACATAGTCGTCGGCCCCCAGCGAAAACCCAATCAGTTCGTCGCTCTCTTCCGCCTTGGCCGTCAGCATCACAATCAGCATCTCGCGGGTCGAAGCGTCGGCCCGCAACCGGCGGCAGACATCGAGCCCGTCGATCACCGGCAGCATCAAGTCGAGCAGCACAATGTCGGGCGATTTGATCTGGGCCTGCAACAGGCCGTCCTGCCCGTCCGACGCGGTCAGCACCTCGTAGCCCGCCTGCTTGAGGTTGTAGGTCAACACCTCGGCCAGCGAGCGGTCGTCTTCGATCACCAGGATTTTCGATTTGGCCATGCGACCCCATTGCTTGTGGCATCCTGCCCCGCGCCTAGCCGCTCGCCGCGGCGTCGGGTTGATTGTGCCGATGCCGAACGATGTCTCCCTCGACCAGATAGACCACGTCTTCGGCAATGTTGGTGGCGTGATCGGCGATCCGTTCGATGTGGCGGACGGCCGAAAAACAATGCAGCGCGGCGGCCACCAGCTCGGGGCGCTTCTGCATGATGATTTGCAAGTCGGCGATGATGTCGCGGTTGTACTGATCGACCGAGCTGTCCATCGCCATGATCCGCCGGGCGGAGACCGCGTCCATATTGACGAACGCATCCATCGCGCCGCGCACCATCTGTGTCGCCAGCACCACCATCCGGGGCAACACTTCGAGTTGCGGGAAGGCGGGGCATTCGTCCATCGCCTTGGCCCGCTGGGCAATGCTTACCGCCAGATCGGCGATCCGCTCCAAATCGTTGTTCACCTTCATCACCGTGGCGATCCGCCGCAGATCGACCGCCACCGGCTGATGCAGGGCGAGCATCTTGAGGCACTCTTCCTCGACGTGTACCTCGCGCTGATCGACGAACGAGTCGGACCCCACCACCTGATCCGCCAGATCGTACTTCCGCTCGCTGAGGGCGAGCGTCGCCTTGTCGATCATCTCCTCGACCACCGACGAAATGGTGAGCAGTTCGTTATTCAGGCGGTCGATGTCGCGTTGGAGGTGCTTGCTCATGCGAAAGGTTCCGGTAGCGAAAGCGGTCGGGCGAATCCGGGGCCATTTTGGCCGTAACCGCCTGATCCCGCAACGCCTTGCGCCAGCACGCTCGCCGGCGAACGAACACCAAAGCTAAGCCAAACGCTAACCGGCAATTATGAAGAACGCGCGAAAATCGCGTGAAGACGTGTGAATGTAGTTCCGCTGGCCCCCGTGGAACTTGACCTGCATAGCCGCGACCATTGGTCGCGCTCTTCGAGCCCGCTGATCCGAGAAGAACTGAGCGCGATGTACGACTGCATAGCCGCGACCATTGGTCACGCTCTTCGAGCCGAAATCGAAAGTCCCGCCTGGCGGTCTCACTCCCGCCACAGCCACTTGAGCGACTCGGGCAAGATCGCGCCGCCGTGCTTGCCGTTGTGGCCCCCTTCGCCGCCGACGAACTGGTAGTCGTACTTTTTGAACTTCAATGCCGCCTCCATCTGCAGGTTCGACAGCCACCAGTTTCCGTGCGGATTATCCAGGTCGTTCTTGCCATCCTGCAAAAAGGCGCGGATCGGCTTGTCGGGCGTCTTGCGGATCAAAGCGGGATAGACGTGCCCGCCCCGGATGTTGGTGAAGCTGCCAACGTGGCTGAGCACCTTGCGAAAGGCGTCGGGCCGCTCCCAGGCGACCGTCCAGGCACAAATGCCCCCCGACGAGATGCCGCCGATCGCCCGCCGGTTTGGATCGTCGGTCAGTTTAAGGCCCGTTTGCTTGGCCGCCTCGGGCAACATCTCGTCGAGCAAAAAGCGGGCGTACTGATCGCTCAACGTGTCGTACTCGAAGCTCCGGTTGTTCGGTTTCCAGGCGTCCCTGGGCAACGATTCGCCCCTGTGCCCTGGGTTGATGAAGATGCCGACCAGCGGCGGAATCTCCTTTTTATGAATCAGATTGTCGAAGACCACCGGCACGCGAAACTGGCCATCTTCCTTGACGTAGTTGTGCCCGTCCTGAAACACCATCACGCCAAAGTCAGCCTGACCCTCTTGATGCTCGGTAGCGGGGACGTACAGGTAGTACTCGCGAATCGTCCCCTCGAACACATCGCTCCGCCACTCGTGTTTGGTCACCTTACCGGGCGGCACTCCCTCCTGTCGCTTGGAATCGGGGCCGAGGACGTACTGGTCGTCGGGTTCTGCGGCGAAGCTGGTGAGGGAAAATCCCAAGACCGTGGCAATTGCCAAACAGGTGCGAAGCATGGGGCAAAATCCTTTGGATGAAGGCGGGACGACATAACGGCTGCCCGGCGATTATCGTTGCTCAGGCAGTGCATTTCCATCGGGGCGAAACATACTAACCCGAAGCG
>JBBDYF010000240.1:4075-15093 GCA_040901775.1 Pirellulaceae bacterium
CGCTTCGGGTTCGTGTACTGACGCTTCGCGATTGGTGTAAACGTCGCGTCGCTCGTGGCGTGCCGCTATATTGCTCGCCGGGGCGGTCAGTTTGACGAAGAGGCGCATCGCATGGCAGCAGAACCAAATTCCACGTCGCTGGTTTCCTCGTCGCTGCTCCGGTTCTCGATCCGCCAATTGCTGCTCGGCACGGCGTTGGTCGCCGTGGCTTGCGTGGCCCTGCGGAATGCGGGTGGGTGGTGGGTCTCGGCTTTGCTCGCCGTCACGGTGCTGGTGCTCACCGCCGCGGTGCTGCTGGCGCTGTTTCGCGAGCGGTCGCAGCGGGCCTTTTGGATTGGCTTTGCCCTGGTCGGCTGGGCCCAGTTCAGCTTGCTCCTTTACGCCTGGAGCCTCGATCCCAACACCTCGCACAACAACCCGCTGCGACTGGATACACAGTTCACGTCGATCGTCTCCAATGCCGCCTATATGCGGATCTATGGTTACCCGCAGCCAATGTATGGCGGTGGGGGATTTGGCGGCGGCGTCTTCGGCCCCGGCGGCTTCGGCCCCGGCGGCGTTGGCATGGGAGGCACGGGCGGCGGCTTCATACCTGGAACGCCGGCGGGGCCACCGCCCGCGCCGGTCGCCTGGATTCCGAACCAGCCCGATTTCGTCAGCGTCGCCCACGCCTTCTGGACGCTGTTGCTGGCCTTGTGCGGCGGCTGGTTCGCCCGCTGGTTGTATGCGACCGGCCCCGCCGCGCGGCAAGAGCCGGTCGCCCGCTGAGCATTCCAGATCCGCGGGTTCCCAATGGCTAATCGCGCCGATTTTTTCACCGCGCTGTTTTACTGATCGCATCGCAAGTTCCTGGCTGACAAGGAGTTGGGATTTCGCTGATCGGCCCGGGTTTCGCTAATCGGATGAGGGACTTTAGGGATTTCGATCACTGCTTCACACCGGGGCGACCGCTGTTGCCAAGCGCCTTTCGAGCCGATCGACGGCCAGGAGCAGTTGGGTCCACTCGCTGACGACCGCCAGCGTGTCGAACACCTGGTTGTCGGGCCGGTCGAAGCCCCGCTGGTTGACGCGAATTGTCTCGGCCAAGCGGGCAGGTGGACTGGCACCCGCGGCGGGCTCTTCGCCCAGGAACGGGAGGGCCGGCGAGAGCGTGCGATGAACGGCCCAGATGGCGGCCGCCCGGCTGTCGCTGGCGGTGGTCAGGAGTTTCAGATTGCCAGATTGAACGTAGTATTTGGGCATGGGATGAGACCTTATTGGTTGTGTGTTGAGAAGGATCGCGCGCCAAAGAATCGCAGCCCCCTCAATTCAACTGTTCGCTCTTTTGCCGCAGAATGCGCTCCCACGCCTGGGCCGGGCTTTCGCCGGCCGAACGGGCCAGCAGGCTGAACGTGGGATACATCCGCGACATCCGGCTGCCGCGGCTGGGGCGAACTTCGATGGCCGCGTCGAGATTGGCCCGGTGATCGGCCCCCTTGGCTGTCGGCACCAGCCCCTCGTCCCACCAGCGGACGGCTTCCAAGGCGGCGTCGTAAGCCGACTCGGCGACGATGGTGATCTTGAGCGGTCCCGACTGGACAAAGTAGTTTTTCATGGCACAAACTCCGTTTCGCGAGCGATGGGTCTGGGTTGATCGCCGGGCCTCGTCTCCGTGCTGGGGCCTCGTCCCGGTGCTGAGAGTATCGCGAAGGGCGTGACTAGTCTGGTCACAAGGTTTTCCGCTGGCCGCGGCTAACTACGCCTGGCCGAACGACTTAGAATGATTTTGGAAAGCGCTAGTAGGTCCCGACCGCCGGGCGGGACTTGCGAATCAGACACTCCTTTGCAGATCAAAGTCCCGCAGGGCCCGCAGTACCTACCAACCGCTGGAACGCCACGCCGGGGCGCTGCCTACAGCCCCGAACCCGTCCGCGTCGGATCGGAGAGTTGGAAACGCTGCGTGAAGAGATCGGCGCGCGGTCGGTCGTTGTCAAACGGCACGCGGGCGCGGCGGCGACAGGCAAATAAAGCCCTAGCGCTCGCGGTAGATGATCCGGCCTTTAGTCAGATCGTAGGGCGAAAGCTCGACGTTGACCTTGTCGCCCGGCACGATGCGGATGAAATTTTTCCGCATTTTCCCGGCAACGTGGGCCATCACTTCGGTCCCCGTTTCCAGTTGCACGCGGAAACGCGTGTTGGCCAATGCCTGCGTCACGGTTCCGCTAACCACAAATGCGTCTTCTTTCACGCCCATGCAATAACCCTTGACAGCACAATAAGTTAATTCCACAACTATACGCGCCACGAAGGGACTGTCCAGCCCGCGCGGAAGCCCAAAACGCCACAAAGGTAATTACTCCCAAAAGTCCCGGCTGACGCGAACCGGCCTTCGCCAGCGTCGCGGCTGTTCGCGGCGGCTTGCAAGCAGCGCAGAATTTCGTACAATCCGTGATTGCCAGCATCTTCCGGAACCGGTCAAGGTGCTTGGTGGATAAACTTTAAGTCGTTTCCTGTCAACCAGTTAACGTCGGTATCTGCCGGCTCCCTATGTTCAAGCCATTCAATCGCAAAGACGCCAAGCCGCGTCGCAAGCCCAAGCCCCGGCTCAAAATCAAGAAGAAGGATCCGTTGTTTGTCGATGGCGTGCGCCCCCGGCCGCTGTTCGTCGATTACAAGGATATCGATCTGTTGAAGAAGATGGTCAACCGCCACGGCAAAATCGTGAGCCGGCGGAAAACCGGCTGCTCGGCGATGAGCCAACATGCGGTGGCCCAGGCGATCAAGCGGGCTCGGCACATGGCCTTGCTGCCCTACGTCGGCGAGTAGCTGAGCCCGAGTTGGGTTCCAGACAAGACCGCACATTCAGCCCATGAGAAATCTCATGGGCTTTTTTGCGCATCCAAGAAAGGCAATTCTCTCATGCCCGGGCCTTTCCACGCGACGCGGCGCGTCGAGTTCTGCCACACCGACGCGGCGGGGCTGATGCATTTCGCCTCGTTCTTTTATTTCATGGAACAGGCCGAGCACGAATGGCTGCGGAGCCAAGGCCTGAGCGTTTTCATGCACGACGAACGGGGGCCGATCAGTTGGCCCCGCGTCGCCGCGAAGTGCGAATATCGCTCGGCCGCCCGGTTCGAGGACCTGCTCGAAATCGAAGTTCGCGTCGCCCGGCTGGGGACGAAAAGCATGACGTATGCCTTTCGCTTTCGCTGCGGTGAAACCGAAATCGCCGTCGGCGAGATCACTGCCGTCTGCTGCCGGCTGAGCGACCACGCCCCGCCCCAGCCGATCGAGATTCCCGCCTGGTTCCGCGAAAAACTGGCCAACCTGACTCTGACCTCTGACCTAACCACTGACCTCTGAACCTTGCTACCTTGCCTTCCTACCTCGAACGCCTGACGCTCCGTCTGGCCGCCGGCATTGCCACGCTGCCCGTGGAAACCCGCGCGCGCCACGCGCATTATCTGCTCGACGCTCAGCGCGACGACGGCGGCTTCGCGGGCCGCGAGGGAGGAAGCGACCTGTACTACACCGGGTTCGCCCTGCGCGGCCTGGCTTTGCTCGGCGAGCTGTATGGCCCGCCCGCCGACAAGGCGGCCACGTTTCTTCGCTCGCGGTTGGGCGGGCAAGAGTCGATCGTCGATTTTTTCTCGCTCGTCTATAGCGCCGCGCTCGTCGAAGCGGCTGCGGGAATCGACATTTTTCAAGCATCCGGCCCCGCCTGGCGCGACAACGTGGCCCGCCTGCTGGAATCGTTTCGGCGCGCCGACGGCGGCTATGCCAAGGGGGCCGAGGGGACGGCCAGCAGCACGTACCACACGTTCCTCGTCATGCTCTGCCTGGAGCTCGCCGGGCAAACGCCACCCGAGCCGGAGCGGATCGTCGCCTTCCTGCAATCGCAACGGGCTGAAGAAGGGGGATTTCGCGAAATCCGGGCCAGCAAACGAGCCGGCACCAATCCCACCGCAGCGGCGATTGGTGCCCTGCGGATGATGGGGCCATTGGACGAGACCAGCCGGCTCGACACGCTCGAATTTCTGGCCGAGATGCAGACCGACGAAGGGGGGCTGCGGGCCAACACCCGCATTCCCGTCGCCGACCTGTTGAGCACGTTCACCGGCCTGGTGACCTGGCAAGACTTGGATGGCGCAAGCGTGCCTTCGGCCGAGATCGACCTGGTCGCGGTGGGCAGGTTCGTTCGTTCGCTCGAGTGCGAAGCGGGGGGCTTTCACGGCGCCGCCTGGGATCCGGCCCACGATGTCGAGTACAGTTTCTATGGACTGGGTTGCCTGGGACTGCTGGCGTCGAATAACCAAACCAATGACGGATGACGAGTGACCCATGGCCGACCTTGTCGTCGATCGCGTCAGCAAAGAATTCCCCACTCGGGGCGAGCCGCTAGTCGTGCTGCGCGAGGCTTCGCTCGAGCTCTCGGCGGGACAAAACGCCGCCATCCTGGGCCCCAGCGGCAGCGGCAAAAGCACCCTGCTACACATCGTCGGCACGCTCGATTCGCCCACCTCGGGCACGGTCACTCTGCGGGGCGAAAACCCGTTCGTCCTCGACGAGCCCCGGCTGGCCCATTTTCGCAATCGCAATATCGGCTTCGTGTTTCAAGATCATCACCTGTTGCCACAACTCTCGACGCTCGAAAATGTGCTGATTCCCGCGCTAGCCGAGGGCTCGCCCAATGCCCAGACGCTTTCGCGGGCCAAGGAGCTGCTCGGCAGGGTCGGCCTCGGCGAGCGGTTGGATCATCGTCCGGCCGAGCTTTCCGGCGGAGAGCGCCAGCGGGTGGGCGTGGCCCGCGCGCTGCTGTTGCGGCCCGCGTTGCTTCTAGCCGACGAGCCGACAGGCAACCTCGACCGGACCAGCGCCAAGGCGATCGGCTCGCTGCTGGTCGAAATGCAACGCCAGGAAAACACGATGCTGTTGGTGGTGACGCACAGCGCGGACCTAGCCGCGCAGCTCGACCGCCGCTACGAGATCGACGGCGGACGCCTGCTGACCCGCGATTAAAGCCAGTTCCACGGGGCCCGTGGAACCTACCTTGGACCACCTCGGACCAGCCGGTACGATTGGCGCAGGTGCTTCGCCGTTTCGTTCCCGCACTAAAAGCCGCGCACGCCATGACTACGTTTCGCATTGAAAAGGACTCGATGGGCGAGGTGCGAGTCCCCGCCCAGGCCTATTACTCGGCCCAAACCCAGCGGGCCGTCGAGAACTTTCCGATCTCCGGCTGGAACCTGCCGGCCCCGCTGATTCACGCGCTGGGCCTGGTCAAGCTGGCCTGCGCCACGGCCAACCGCGACCTGGGCAAGCTCACCCAGACCGGCAAAAACAAGCTCAGCGATGCGCAGGTGGCGAAGCTGCTCGATGCCTGCCGCGAGGTGGCCCAGGGCAAGTTCGACGGCGAGTTTCCGATCGATGTGTTTCAAACCGGCTCGGGCACGTCGAGCAACATGAACGCGAACGAGGTGATCGCCAATCGGGCGATCGAGATGTTGGGGGGCGATCGCTTCGGGCACGAGAAGCCAGTACACCCAAACGACCACGTAAACATGGGGCAAAGCACGAACGACATTTTCCCCACCGCCATTCATGTGGCGGTTGCCTTGCAGATTACGAATGACTTGATTCCGGCGCTCGAGCGGTTGGGCGACGTGCTCGCCCAGAAAGCCAGCGAGTGGGACCAGATCATCAAGATCGGCCGCACGCACCTGGCCGACGCCACGCCGCTGCGGCTGGGGCAAGAGATCGGCGGCCTGGCCCGGCAGATTGAACTGTCGGTCGCTCGGGCCAAAAAAGCGATCGAACCGATTTTGGAACTCCCCGCGGGGGGAACGGCGGTCGGCACCGGCATCAACACCCACCCCGAGTTCGGTCGCCGCGTGGCCGAGGCGCTTGCCAAGGAAACGGGCATCCCCTTTATCGAGGCGATCAACCATTTCGAAGCGAACGCCCAGCGCGACGGCCTGGTCGAATGCCACGGCCAGTTGCGGACGATCGCCGTCACGCTGTTTAACCTGTCGAACAACATTCGCTGGCTGGGAAGCGGCCCGCGGTGCGGTTTCTTCGAGCTGAAGCTGCCCGATCGGCAGCCGGGAAGTTCGATCATGCCGGGCAAGGTGAACCCGGTGATGTGCGAGAGTATGATGCAGGCGATGGCCCGCGTGATCGGCAACGATCAGACGGTCGCTTTCAGCGGCGCGACCGGCGGCCAGTTTCAACTGAACATCATGATGCCCGTGATGGGCCATGCGGCGCTCGAAAGCGTGGCGCTAGTCGCCTCGTCGTGCCGGGCGTTCGTCGAATTTTGCGCCCTCGAGATGGAAGCGAATCCCGAGGCCTGCGAAGCGTCGATCGAAAAGAGCCTGTCGATGATCACCAGCTTAAACCCGCACATCGGATACGAGCGGGCGGCGGCCATCGCCAAAGAGGCCTTCAAAAGCGGCAAGACGATCCGCGAGCTCTGCCGCGAGCAAGGGATCTTGCCGGAAGCGACTCTGCGCGAAGCGCTCGACCCGATGAGCATGACCCAACCGCAGGCTTAAAGGGCTTAGAGGGGTCCGGAAAGGAACGGTTCATCCTGCCGGTGGGGAAAATAGCGGGCTTTTGGCAGCTAAATTGCCCAGCCTGCCAAGCGAACTTTCGACGTTTAACGAAATCGAGCCGCCGGATATAACTCCCCGACTTTGTCGGGGTTTAGCCGGGGCTCCGTATAACCAGAGAAAAGCCGCGCCTCGTTGAGGCCGGTATTTCGTTCATGTATGAGACGGACTTTGACGATTATGAAGGATGTGCCGGGGCTGACCTGAGTGGCGGGCAGCCGGCGTTGAGGGCAGCGCAAAGAGCGACACCCGTGCAACCATTTTTGATCGCGGCGGTCGTCCCCGTCTATAACCGGGCGACGACGGTCTTGCAAACGCTGGAGAGCATCGCCGCGCAAACGCTGCCCCCGCGGCGGTTGCTGGTGGTCGATGACGGCTCGCGCGACGGTTCGGCCGAGTCGGTCGAGCGGTGGATCGCCAGTCGCTCGCTCCCGTTCGAAGCGCGGGTCGTCCGCCAGGCGAACGGCGGCGTGTCGTCGGCACGCAACTGTGCCTTGCGGCAGGCGACGGATACTCCCTGGCTGGCGTTTCTCGATTCCGACGATTGCTGGCCGGTCGATTTTCTAGCGCGGGCCGCCGTGGCGCTGGCCGCCCAGCCCAAAGCGATCGCGGCCAGTGCCGATCGCTTGTTCGTCGAGGTCGAAACTGGCGCCGAGCGACTCTACGACACCAGCGAACTGGCGGCCGGCCCGGCGATGTGGATGCTGGCGCACGGAGCGGCGGTCTGCTCCTGCTCGGTGGTGCGAGCCGATGCCGTGCGGGCGGCCGGCGGTTTTCCCGAACAGTTGGCAACCGGCGAAGACGCGGCCCTGTTTCTGCCGCTGAGCCTGCGCGGGTCCTGGCTGCACCTGCCGGGAACGCCGGTCCGGTTCCTCCGCCAGGCACCCAAGCGCGGCGGCGAAGAGGCGGCCCTCAGTCGCAAGTTCATCGACAACCAGCGCCGCTGGGCCCGCGTGTACGAAGCCTTCTTCACCACGCTCAGCCGGCGCGATTTCAGCCGGATGGGAAAACGGGCCAGGATTTGCCGGCTGCTATCCGAGCGTTGGCGGCGAGCCGCCGAAGAGTTGGAACGGCATCGCCAGTGGCTCGCGGCTGCGCGGTGTTATACGCGGTCGATTCGCTGGCGGCCCGGCCGCTGGGACCGCTGGCGCCCGCTGATGCGTATGCCGTGGACCGCCCTCAGCGGCCCGCCGCGGCGGGCTGCCTAGTCACCGCCGCTTGACCGTTCGGGCGGGCAGCCGGTAAACCATGAAGAGTGGCAGCTTGCATCCTCTTCGATGGCATCGTCATGGACCCCATTCCCGTTCAGCGTGCGTTGGTCAGCGTCAGCGATAAAGCGGGGCTCGAGCCGCTGGCCCGCGGCCTGGTGGCCGCCGGAGTCGAGATCTACAGCACGGGCGGGACGCGGTCGTTCTTGCAAAAGCTGGGCATCGAGTCGCGCGACGTGGCCCAATACACAGGCTTTCCAGAGATGATGGAAGGCCGCGTCAAGACGCTGCATCCCAAGATTTTCGGCGGCATCCTCTGCCGGCGCGACCAGCCCGACGACATGCAGTCGGCTCGCGAGCACGAGATTGCCACGCTGGAACTGGTCGTCGTCAACCTCTATCCGTTCGAGCAGACGATTGCCAGGCCGGGGGTGACGCGGGCCGAAGCGATCGAAAACATCGACATCGGCGGACCCAGCCTGGTCCGAGCGGCGGCCAAGAATCATGCCTTCGTGGCGATTGCCACGCATCCCGATCAATACGCCGCGATCCTCGAGCAAGTGCAACAAGGAGGAACGACGCTCGCCCTGCGGCAGCGACTGGCGGCTGAAGCTTATGCACAAACGGCCGCCTACGACACGGCGATCGGCGCCTGGTTCGCCGCCGAGACCGACGACTCGTTATTTCCCGAACAACTGTCGATATCGCTGCGCAAGCAAAGCGACCTGCGCTATGGCGAAAACTCGCACCAGCGCGGCGCGGTCTATGCCGACGCTGCGGCTGCGGGCGTGAGCCTGGTGCGGGCCCGGCAACTCAACGGCAAGGAACTGTCGTATAACAACCTGCTCGACCTGGACAACGCCCTGGCGATCGTCCGCGCGCTGGTCCAGCCGGCGGCTGCGGTCATCAAGCACAACAATCCGTGCGGGGCCGCGGTGGGCGAGAGCCTGGCCGAGGCGGCCCGCCGCGCGCTCGACGGCGATCCGCAAAGCGCCTTCGGGGGCGTGCTCGCCTTCAACCGCGTCGTGGATCGGGCGACGGCCGAAGTGCTCGCTACCCCCGGATTGTTCATCGAGGCGATCGCCGCTCCCGACTTCGATCCCGCCGCGCTTGAAATACTGACCACCCGGCCCAAGTGGAAGGCCAACGTCCGGCTGCTGGCGGTGGGTCCGCTGGAAGCAGCGACCGCGGCGATCAACTACCGCTACATCGAAGGGGGAATGCTCGTGCAACAGGCCGACACTCTGCCCGATCCCGCCGCGGACTGGAAAGTCGTCACGGAGCAGACGCCCGCCGGCCCGTTGCTCGACGACTTGCGCTTCGGTTGGTCGATCGTCCGGCATGTCAAGAGCAACGCTATTGTATTGGCCCAGGCAGGCTCGCTCGTCGGCTGCGGGGCGGGGCAGATGAGTCGAGTCGATTCGGTCGAGATCGCCATTCAGAAAGCGGCGGGGCGGGCCGCCGGCGCGGTGCTCGCGTCCGATGCGTTCTTTCCGTTCGCCGACTCGATCGGCAAAGCGGCCGCGGCCGGAATCGCCGCGATCGTTCAGCCGGGCGGCAGCGTCCGCGATGTCGAAGTCATCGCCGCTTGCAACGAGCACGCAATTCCGATGATCTTCACGGGGCGGCGGCACTTCAAGCACTGAAAGCCCCGACCATTGGTCGGGGTGAAATGTGAACACACCCGAATTTCTCGCCTGGTCGCTCGCCTATCGCTGCCCGATCCGCGGCTGGGAAGATGGCTCCGATCCAGAGCGAACCGAACGGCAACTGCGCGCCGCGCGGGCCTGGTCCGACGCCCGCCGCGAAGGGCGGCTGTTCGAGGGATTCGCCGTGCGCCCGCCCGACGGCTTTCGCGTGGCGGATGCGCTCGCCATTTACGGAGGCGCCGAGCAGGTCGAAGCGTGCTGCGCCCCGTGCCCCGCCAACGCGCTGGCGCGCCGCGATGCGGACGCCAGGGGCGGCTGTTTTGGGCTGTTGCCGCTGCCGGCCGACGAGCGGCAACTTCACGCCGCCGTGGACCGCGCGATCGAGCAATTGAGTCTTGACTCCGAACTTGCCGTCACGTTTGCCGTTACCGCGCCGCGCTGGTACGGCTTGTGGCTCGGCCAGCCGATTCCTGCCGAGGGAGCGGAAACCTTGCGAACCCTGTTGTCGAACGTCACCGTGGACGACGCGGCGTGCCGTCAAGGACTCGACGAATTGCGGCTCGGGCTGGCAGCGGCCTCTGCAGCTCGCTTGCCGATGTTCGCGGTGCTGTATCCGCGGGGACGCATCGAAGGCCCCTGGTGGCGGCTCGCGCCGCACTGCCCGCGGTGCCAGGCCTCGTGGGTCAGCGAAGTAGCGCGGCAATGCGCCGTTTGCGGCTACGTCGGCCATCCCGCGCCGCAAAAGAAACGCCACGCCCGAGGCAATCGGCCGTATGCGCCGCTGGCGCGCATCTTGGGAAGCGGCCAGGCCGCGGAGCTGGCGGCTAGGTATGCCCAGCGGCCAGCGCAGCCAGCACTGCCGAATCGGCGGCAAAACCAGCCGCCGCCAGCGCCGCCAGATAGTCCTCGGGGTGGTTCAGATTCTTGAGCGTCTCGAGTTGCGGATCAACCGTCCGCAGGTCGCCGATTGGCACGCGGCAGGTCGGCACCCGGTCGAACAGGAACACCGGCCGCAACTGGTCGGCCGCGAGTAGTTCGGCAATCTGAAGCGCGACGCGCGTCCGATAAACGGCCGCCAGCGGATGATGGAACTGGTCTTCGACCGGCACGGCAATCTGGTTTTCACCGAGCCGCTCGATCATCGCCCGCACAAACGCTGGAACCAGCAGGGGAACGTCGCAACTCGTGGCATACGCGGCCTCGGCGTGCGGGGCGATCGCGGTCAGCCCCGCCAGCAATCCTTCGAGCGGGCCGCGCCCCTGGCGCTCGTCGCGCGCGATCAGCACCCCCGGCGGAAGCGGCGGCAGCGATTGCTCGGGAGCGGCGACCACGACGATCGGCGACACCACTTGCGACAGCAGCCGCACGACGCGCGGCAGCATCAATTCCGGCCCGAAGGGGAGCGTCGCTTTGGCCAGGCCCATGCGCTTGCTGCGCCCGCCGCACAGCACGATGCCGGCGACCCGAGCGGGGTTCGGGGTTCGGGGTTCGAGGCTGGGGGGAGAGTGGTTCAAAGTCCAAAGTCCAAAGTTCGTAACAGTTTAGCCGTTTGAAGTTGATCTTGATGATTT
>JBBDYF010000241.1:0-15081 GCA_040901775.1 Pirellulaceae bacterium
GATCAGTTGCTCGAGCGCCCAGCGGGCGCGGGCGTCAGGGGCGTGGGTTCCCTTGAGCGATAGATCCAACTCTAGCAGCCAGCGGTAGAGCTTCGCGCCGCGGTGGCGGCCAAGCTGCTTCAGCCGCTGCTCGGCGGCGCTGAGCGTTCCCAGCGGCCAGTCGCGCACGCCAGCCTGCGACAGCGCCGTAGCGAGCGGCATTCGCTCGCCGCGCCGTTCGGCTCGTTGAAAGATCCGCGTCGCGGCCGCATATCGCCGCAGCGACCACGAGATCGAGCCGACCAGCGCCAGCGGATGCTCGCCCGCTTGCAGCAGCCGGTCGAGCTGCACGAGGGCTTCGGCCGCGTCGCCGCCGACCGCCGCATCAACCAGATCCCAGGTCGTCTTGCTGCGCCAGCCGCCGACAATCTGCTGCACCATTTCGGCGGTGATTTTTTGCCCCGGCTTGACGAACAGGGCAAGCTTGGCCAGGTCTTGATCGAGCACGCCAAAGGCGGGCCCGGTCAAATCGAGCAGGAGCGCCGCCGCGTCGCTAGCCAGCGCGACCTCGTGATGCGTTTTTCCCCAACCGACGATCCAGCGGACGATCTGCCCCTGGTCGAGCACCTTGTTCTTACCTTGCTGCTTTTGCGGCGGGCGGCAGTCGATCTGTAAGCCGCTTTGATCGACCGCTTTGTAAAGCTTGGTGTTGCTCGCCCACTCGTCCACGTCCAACATCAGCACGCCCGACGGCTTGGGCCGGGCGACATAATCCTCCAGCCGCGAGCGATTGGCCGTGACGAACGAATCGGCCCGCTCCAGAATGACCAGGCGGGGCCGGCCCCCCCCAAACAGCGACACGGTGGCCAGCTCGTCGGCCACGTCGCGCCATTCGGGCATCCGTTCCTGGCAGTCGTGGGCGGTGACCGGTTCGCCGGCGTCTGGCCCGACGACCAGCGCCCGAATTGCCTTCAAGGCCAGGCGTTTGAGAAAAGGCTCGTCGCCAAACAGGACGCACACGCCCGCCGGGCGAGGTTTTTCGGCGACCGCCAGGAATTCGAGAACGGGAAGGGTGGAAGGCATCGGGCTTATTTGCGACTCTTCTTGCCAAAAAAGCTTTCGACGAACGCCGGCAACTCTGGCCGCTCGAAAACCTCGGCCAGTTGCTTCGCGCGCTGGCGGATGTATTGCACATCGAGTTTCTTGACGCGGGCGACAATGCCACTGAGGTCATTCAGATCGCGATCACGCTGGGCAATAGCTTTCAGTAAAAATAAGTCTTCCGGCCGCGGAACGCGTACCGCGATGCCAGAAAACACAAGGGTGCTCGCGCTGGCAATCATGTCGCGCTCGAATCCGAGCATTCCCAGCGATACATCCAGATCCAAACTGGAAGCCAAATGCCGCATCAACAGAACTCGATTGGCGACGGCAAATGCAACGGCATCGCTTCGCCGCAATATAAATCCGTGTCGCGAACCATGCTCGACAAAAGCCTGCAACTGGCTTTCGTCAACCAAAACGACGATGTCCAAATCGCGCGTCAGTCGGGGGCGAGCCAAGAGCGCTACGGCAACGCCCCCAATGACTACCCCCGGAACGTTTGCCTCCGTTAACCAGGCATCAAGATCGGACAGCGCTTGATGAAAAGTGCGCAATTCAGCGGGTGCGTCTGGCATACCTAACCTTAGCGCGAATCCACGTGTCCCGCAACTCCGCTTCTCCTTCCTGCAAAGCCTCGCGCCAGCCGAAGTGATCGATGGACGCATACAACGACTCGAGCTGCATCAAGCTGACCTCGGGCGGCGTCGCGCGCAGCTCTTCCTCTTCCAACTCGTTCATCAGCTTCCAGCGATCAAGCCAGGCTTGGCCTTCCGAGATCGGCATGGTATTTCCGTTTTCAACAGGGTCGTTCATTCTATCGCCTGGCGGGCTTAGCGGCGCTCTTAGGGGGCCGGTTTTGCCGGGCGAAGTGTAGGCAGACGACCAACAGGCCCAAGAGAAACAGGGTGCCCCAAATCCGCAAGAACTCCGCGTTGGTGAAAAAACTGGCGAGCGGCGGGCGGGTGTCGGCCGGGGTTGCCAGCAGGCTGACGTAGGCCAGCAGCATCCATGTCAACGGCACGGCAAACCACAGGGCGACGAGCGCCCCGGCCGAAAATCGGCCCCACAGCGGCACCCGCTGCGTTCGCGGCGTCCCTTTCGGCTGGTGAATCCACTCGCGATTCTGCTCGACCACGGCAAACGCCGCCTGCCGCTCGGCAGCGGGCACCTCAACCATGTGGTCGTCGCCGCGGTAGCAGACGCGGGGATGCAGACCCGCGGCCCGCAGCAATTGCCAGGCGCGCCGCACCTTCAGCTTGGAACTGGCCGCCGCGACGATCACCCAGTTCGCCTCGCCCAGCCCCGCGGCCAGCGGCCCAGGGGCTGCCTGCTCGTGCGCGGCGGCAACCGCCTTGAGCACCGAGCGAATCGCGGCGGGCGACCGCGCGGCCTTGCCCGTGAGCGGATGCTCGGCGGCCCGATCGAACAGTTCCGCGGGCGACTCGTCGGCCGACGGCGGCAAGCCATCGTCCAATCCATCGGCCGACCAATCCCCCCGGCCATAGCAGGCGAGCAAAAACTGATAGAGTCGGACCTTCATCCGGGCGAGCCAGGCCTGGCCGGTTTGGCCGGCGGCAACCTCTTCGGCCGCGGCCAGTTGCCGCCGCCAGTCCGAGATGAGTTGGTCGCGCGTGGTCATAAGAGACTCCACGAACCTACTTGCTGAGCAACTGCTGCGCGGACTCGAAAATCGTTTCGGGCGCGGCCATGCGCCCGGCCCCCACCTGCCGGCAACTGAGCCAGCCCGATTCGGGATCGACGAACTGCACCCCATCGGCCCGCAACTGGGCCACGTTGCGCTGCACCGCCGGCTGCTCCCACATCGCGGTGTTCATGGCGGGGGCAACCAGCACGGGCCCCGTAAACGCTAAATAGAGAGTCGAGAGCAGGTCGTCGGCCAGACCCAAAGCCGCTTTGGCCAGAAAATCTGCCGACGCCGGCGCGACGACCAAAAGCTGCGCCCGCTCGGCCAGAGCGATGTGTGCCCCCAGGGGGAACTGCTGCTCGTCGAAGGTTTTGCGAGCGACGGGGCGACCGGTGAGCGCCGCAAACGTGGCCGGGCCGACAAACTGCTCGGCGACGACGGTCGTCACCACGGTGACCCCTGCCCCAGCCTGGACCAACCGGCTGACGAGGGCAGCCGTTTTATACGCCGCGATCCCGCCGGTCACCCCCACGACGATTTCTCGGCCGTTCATTGTGGTGTCTCCCGACCCCCTTCCCTTGGAGCTTGGTCCCTCGCTTACGCGTCGGGTTGGTGTCGCTTACAAATCCCCCAGGTCTAGCTCCATCGATTCGCCGGTCCCTTGAAACTCGCCCACCAAGCGGACCTGCTGCGAAGCGTCGAGATAGATCTTGTCTTCCAGAATCTCTTGCAACACGATCTGCATCTTGTCTTGCGTGTTCAGATCGACCAGCGCCCGGCTGCCGGCGTTGAGTTGCACCAGCCGCTTTTGGATCAGCGTGCTGAGCTTGAACCGGCCGCCGACCTTGTTGACGATTCCCTCTTCTCGCAAAGCTTCGAGCATGTTTACTCCTTGGCGTGACGCGACAGGATTTCGCAGATTTCGCGGACGGCCTGGGGGACGTCGCGGTTGATGACTTCGTAGCGGTAGCGATCTTTGTAGGCCAGTTCGCGGCGGGCGACTTCCAGCCGCCTTTGCAGGGCGGCCTCGGTCTCGGTGTTGCGCTGGCGGAGGCGGCGCTCCTGCTCTTCCAACGAACCGCTGTGCAGGAAGATGGTGAGGACGCCGGGATGCTTTTCCAAGACGGCGAGCGTCCCCTCGACATCAATCTCTAAGAGTACCCACCTGCCGGCTGCAAGTCCAGAGGCCACTTGAGTTTGCAGCGTTCCGTACCAGTCGCCGCGGCCGAAGACTTCTTTGCATTCGAGAAATTCGTCACCCGTGCGGCGGCGGGCGAACTCGTCGGGAGTCAGAAAGTAATAGTGGACCCCCTCTTGCTCTTCGGGGCGCGGCGCGCGCGTGGTGGCCGAAACGCTCAGAACCAGCGGCAGTTTACAATCTCGCAACAACTGCCGCACGACGGTCGATTTGCCCGCTCCGGAAGGGCCGGAGATGACAACCAGATGAGCGGGGGTGGCAGTGGAGATCGCCATGCTGGAAAGGGAAGTTCCTACTCGACGTTCTGGATCATTTCCCGCATCCGTTCGATCGACGACTTCATTTCGATCACATGACGGGCGATCTCGGCGTCGTTCGCCTTCGAGCCGATCGTGTTCGTTTCGCGAAACATTTCCTGCGTCAAAAACTCGAGCTTGCGGCCGCTCGATTCGTCGGTGGCCATTACCCCTTCGTACTGCTGAAGATGGCTTTTCAGCCGGACGATCTCTTCGGCCACGTCGCTCCGCTCGGCGAAAATGCCAACCTCGCGGACGATATCGGCCGGCTGGATCTGCACTCCCAGTTCGCCCAGCAGCTTGTTGAGCCGATCGTTCAGCCGCAGGCGATAGGCATCGACCACGACGGGGGCCCGCCGTTCGACCGCGGTCAGTTCGGTAGCGATGGCCCGCGCGTTGGCGGCCAGATCGGCGGCCATGCGGCGGCCTTCGTCGATCCGCATCTGGTCGAGCCCTTTCAAGGCTTCGGTCAGCACCCCTTCGATCAGCGGCCACTGCGACTCGATCAGGTCGGGGCCGGCGGTCGGCTCGCACACCACGCCGGGCAACATGAGGAGCGACGCGACCGAGAGGTGTTCTTTATGGCCGGCCAGTGCCTCAATGCGGCGAAGCTGCGACAGGTAGCCTTGCAGCACCACTTCGTTCAGCCGGTAGTCTTCGGGCGAAGGTTCCCGATTGACCTGCAGGTTGACCTGCACCGTGCCGCGACGGACGTGCTGGCGGACGACGCTTTCGACCTGCGGCTCGAGCGACTGGTAGCCTTCGGTGGCGCGAAAACTCAGCTTGAGGTAGCGGTTGTTGACGGTGCGCACCTCAACCGCGACGGAGACTCCGTCCTGGTGGCGGTGAGCCTCGCCGTGGCCGGTCATGCTTAAGAGCAAGTGCGGGAAACTCCTGGTGAACGACGCTTCGCTGAAACGCTTCTGCAAAGCGTCGCTAAAACGCTTCTGCAAAGCGTCGCTAATCTGCCGAGGGCTCGGCTGCGTTGCCTGCCGGAGGGTTGCCTGCCGGAGGGTTGCCTGCCGGAGGAGTCGGCTTGAGAGGCGGGGTCTTCGCGGCCGGCGATTTCGTGGCAGGCGTCGCCGGCGCGCCCTTGTCCGCTTGATCTTTGTCGGCCTTTCCGATTGGTATATCCGTCGTCGTGGCTCCCTTGCCCCCAGCGGTCCCCGCTTTGGCTGGTCCGGGGGGCGGGGCGACGACCGGCGTATTCAAGACCTTCACCGTCGCCATCGACAGGACGATCCAGATTGCGGCGACGACGATCGTAATCCTGGTGAACAGGTCGCCCGCTTTGGTGCCGAAGGCGCTTTGCCCCCCCATGCCGCCCAACGCGCCGGTCAGCCCGCCGCCGCGGCCGCGCTGCACCAGAATCACTAGGCTCAGGAAGACCGAGAGGATGCAGAGCGGAATGATGAACAGGTAATGGAACGACGAGAAGGCCAACGGAAACATCAGAGCAACCTTTGCAAACGTTTGTGCTACTTGGGCGCCGCCGCCGTCACGATGGCCAGAAAACCGTCGGCCTTGAGCGCCGCCCCGCCGACCAACGCCCCGTCGATGTTGGGCTGGCCCAACAGGGTGGCTGCATTGTCGGCGTTGACGCTGCCGCCATACTGAATTCGCACCGCGGCCGCAACTGCCGTAGTGTAACGGGTTTCGAGCAATTTGCGAAGGTCAGCATGCACCTCCTCGGCCTGCTCGGGCGTCGCCACCACGCCGGTTCCAATGGCCCACACCGGCTCGTAAGCGATGACCAACTTTTGCACCTGCTCGGTCGCCAGACCGGCCAGCGAAAGCTCGATCTGTTCGCGGACGACGGCGGTCGTCTGACCCGCCTTTCGCTCGTCCAGCGTCTCTCCCACGCACACGATCGGCGTCAGTCCCGCCGCCAGTGCTGCGTGGACTTTCTTGTTCACCTCGGCGCTCGATTCCTTGAAAATCTGCCGCCGCTCGCTATGTCCCAGGATGACGTATTTGCAGCCGACATCGATGAGCATGGCGGGGCTGACCTCGCCGGTAAAGGCACCCTTCGCCTCGTGATAGCAGTTTTGCCCCCCCAAGCCGACCGCCGAACCAGCCAGTGCCTGGCCGACCGCTTCGAGATAGAGGCTGGGGGGGCAGACCGCCACTTCCACGTCGGTGGACGTACCGACTGCGCTAGCAACCGCGGCGGCTAGGGCCACGCCGTCGGCGCGGGCGGTGTTCATTTTCCAGTTGCCCGCAATGAACTTCTTGCGCATGGACTAGGATCGATCGTTAGGAGTGAAGATATAGTTCAGGCCGAGGGGGCAACCACGAATTTGACGAATCACACGAACAGCAACCGGTAAAAATGGTCTCTGCATCATTCGTCCGATTCGATGGATTCGTGGTTCTCCCTTACTTATCCGCCTCGTTGATTTATTTCGCCGCCGGAACCGAAACCTGCTTGCCCAACAAGGCCGCCAGCTTGCGAATCTGAATCATCGTCTCTGCATATTGTTGCGGCAGCAGCGCCTGCGGACCATCGGACTTGGCCTTTTCGGGGCAATCGTGAACTTCAATGTGAACGCCGTCGGCCCCTACTGCGATGCCCGCCAGGGCACAGGGGGGAATCAGGTCGGGCCGGCCGGTCGCGTGGCTCGGATCGACGATGATCGGCAGGTGCGACAGCCCCTTCACCACGGCCACCGAAGCGACGTCGAACAGGTTGCGGGTCGCCTTGTCGAAACCCTTCACGCCCCGCTCGCACAGCACCACGTTCGGGTTTCCTTGCGACAAGATATATTCGGCGCTCATCAGCAGATCTTCGACCGTCGCGCTCATCCCACGCTTCAGCAGCACCGGCTTGTTGGTCCGGCCCACTTCGGTAAGCAGGACAAAATTCTGCATGTTGCGGGCCCCGATCTGGATCATGTCGGCCCACTTTTCGACCGCCGGCACGCAGCGCGGGTCCATCACCTCGGTCACCACCGGCAGGCCATGCTTGTCGCCCGCTTCGCGCAGGATTTTCAGCCCCTCCTCGCCCAAGCCTTGAAAGGCGTAGGGACTCGTCCGCGGCTTATACGCCCCGCCCCGAAAGATGTTGGCCCCAGCCGCCTTGACCGCGCCGGCGATGGCGTCCATCCGCTCGGGCTCTTCCACCGCGCAGGGGCCGGCGATCATCGCCAGGTAGCCGCCGCCGATCTTCACCCCGGCCACTTCGACGATGCTCGGCTGGGGATGGGCGTCGCGACTGGCCAGCTTGTACGGCGGCAGCACGGGCATCACGTCCTGCACCCCGGCGATCGCTCGGAAGGCATCGGCCCCGACCTTCAACTCGTCGCCGATCACGCCAATGATGGTGCGATAGGTACCGCGGCTGAGATGGGCCTTGAACCCCAGGGCCTCGATCCGCTCGACGACATGGCCGACCTGCTCTTCGGAAACGTCGGACTTCAAAATGATGATCACGGTGCGGCCGGTCCAAGAGGCGACGGTCCAGTTCAAGTGGAATCCGGGATCATAGCATTTCGGTCCCAAACCCGTCGAGGGCGGGGTAGATCCTGCGGCAGGAGCGACTCGGCAGTCCTCGTGGTCCCCCGCACCGGCCCTTTGCGTTAATCTAGCGATGTGCCAACTTTCCTGCTCCGCGTCACTGACCTTCCCGGCACTTCCTGGCAGGCGAACTATGGCTTATTCCATCGGCTTTATCGGCGCGGGGCAAATGGCGCGGGCCCTGGCGGCGGGTTTCGTGCGCGCCGGGCTGGCCAAGGGGGAAGAGATCGTCGTGTACGATCCCGTCCCCGCGGCTGCCGTGCAGTTTGCCAGCCAGGTGAGCGGGGCGAAGGTCGCCCCCAGCAATGCCGAGGTTGCCTTTCAGGCCGAGACGATCTTTCTGGCGGTCAAGCCGCAAAGCATGGCCGCCGTCTATCACGACCTGCAAGGAAACACGACCGGCGCCAAGTTGTTCGTCTCGATTGCGGCGGGCATTCCGCTGGTCAAGCTCGAAGCGGGGCTAAAGACCGGGCGGGTCGTCCGCGTGATGCCCAACACCCCCGCGCTGGTGGGCCAAGGGGCGGCGGCTTATGCATTGGGTGCGCGGGCCACGCCTGAAGATGGCCAGCGGGTCGGCCAGTTGCTCGGCGCGGTGGGCAAGGCGTTTCTGGTCGAAGAAAAGCTGCTCGACGCGGTGACCGGGCTGTCCGGCTCTGGGCCGGCCTTCGTGTACGTCGTGATCGAAGCCCTCAGCGACGGCGGCGTCCAGATGGGGTTGCCCCGCGAGATTGCCACCGCCCTGGCGGCGCAAACCGTGCTCGGCTCGGCCGCGATGGTATTGCAGTCGGGCGAGCACCCGGCGGCCCTCAAGGACAAGGTCGCCAGCCCCGGCGGCACGACGATCGCCGGCCTGGCGGCACTCGAAGAGCGGGGCCTGCGTGCCGCCCTGATCGGGGCGGTCGAAGCGGCCACCCGCCGCTCGCAAGAGCTGGGAAAGTAGGCAATTTTTCCCACTCGCCGCACCCCGCCGAACTTGACAAGGCTTTCCTTCGCCGGCGAATGCAAATACGATGAGGGCAAGGCCGCATCCAGCAAATTGTACTTGTACTAGCCCGCCAGGAGCCGTTTCTGTGGCAGCGTCGATTTTCGTGGTAGTGGACGACAAGCACGTCCCCCTGTTTCGCATTTTGTGGGTCGCCGACACGCCGCACTTTTGCGGGAACGAAGACTGTACGTGCGAGGGGGACTACGAGATTCGTCTTGAGCAGGACGAATCGGTCTGGGCCTCGCGCCAGGAGCGCGACGATGTGCTGACGGCGGTCGAAGAGTGGTACAACGGCGAGAAGGAAAGCGAAAGCGACTGGGAGGAAGAGGAGTAGCGCGGCATCGTATTTGAAGATTTCGCTTAACGCGTGAAGATTTCGCTTTGCGGGTGGTTTGTCGCGGGCGACGCTGTTAAATTGCCAACGCGGCCAGGTCAGGATCTCTTGTTCGCCCGTTTTCCACGTTGGGGCCCCGCGCGATGTCGCTCTTTGCCGACAGCCGGTATCAGTGGCGCGAAACGTACTTCGTGCTCTTCGAAAAGCAAAACCGCCCCCTGGCGGCCGACGTGAGACAAGCGCTGGCCGAAATGGGTCCGCGGATCGAGCTATTGCACCTGGCCGCCAGCAAAGAAGGGGTGCTCGAATCGATGACCGTGCTGTCGCACGCCGACGCGGCCGGCATGGACGTGACCTTCGTCGCCGGCGACGAAGTGAAAGAGCAACTGGCCGAGATCAAGGAAGAGTGGCAAACCCGCAAACTCGATCCGCGAGAGAAACAGCGGCTGGCCCGCCTGATGACCGCCGACGCCCGGTACGACGTGTTCCACTTCGAGGAAGTGAACGACTTTCCGGCCGACGACGACGACGGCCCGCTCGACCCCGGCACGCTGCTGTTGGTGTTGACCCGGCTGGCGCAGCTCTGCCACGGCCAGAGCCTCGACCCGCAATCGGGCGAGTTATTGGCGTAGTGCGTGCTACGTTACCTCTGCCGCGTGATACAAGTACGGATTGAGCTGCGGGTCGTTGTACATTTTGAGTTGGCGGTAGGTCTGATGCCGCTTGCGCCCCGCGGTCAGGTCGTCGGCGAGTTGCTGGGCCGCTTGGGAAAGGTCTTCGTGCTGGACGATCGCCACGTAGAGCCGGCGGCCGACGCGCTCGCGATGTTCGGGGCCGGCATCGGCCCGATCCAACTGCTCGCGCAGGTGATAGATTCGCAGGGCGAGAATTCCTAGGCGGTCGATCGTGCTGGCCAGCGTTTCGGTATTCAGCGGGGCGTCGGGCGCGGGCACGACTACGCGGCGGGCCAGTTCCGCCCCCAGCAGTTCGTCGAGCCGCTCGGACTCGTCGTTGCGCTGCTGGTTCAGGCGATCGATCGACCGCTTGACGCCTGCAATTTCAGCGTCGGTGGCGTCGGGCGAGCGGGCCTTGTCCTCTTCGTGCCAAAGGCGAAAGTTGAACCCGAGCTGCCGGCAGACCGAGGCGAGCAGCCCGGCGCATGGATTGTCCACCGGCCGCTCGTGCCAACGAGCGACGCACGCTTCGTGCAGCGCGGCGATGCGGCGAATGTCGATCATCGGGGCATCCGTGCCGGGGTGTGGTAGCGTCGAGACAGGGCAGCGCGTCTCGCGCGGGCAGTGTATCGCGCCCCGCAAGGGATCTGGAACAGCAGTTTTGGCCATTCGCATGGGAAGATTCGCAGCCGGCCGCTATGCTGAGCGTATGATGACCCGCGTCCAAAGTGAGCCTGTCGAAAACAAGCTTGTCAAACGAGGTACCGTGAACCGCCACGACGCCAAACCGGGCCCCGCCCGCCGCCGCTCGGGCCACGGCTGGTTGTATGCGTTGCGGTTGGCCGGCGTCTCGCTATTGCTGATCGGCCTGGCCTGGTCGCTATTGCTGATCGGCCTGGCCTGGAGCGACGGCTGGCTCGCCTGGGCCCAGCGAACGGCCGATTCGAAGCTGACGCTGGCCGACATTCCGGTCAATGGCGAGCGGGCCTACGGCTACCTGAAGGAAATCTGCGCGATCGGCCCGCGGGTTTCCGGCACCCCGGGCATGCAGCAGCAGCAGGAACTGCTGCAAAACCATTTTGAGAAGCTGGGGGCAACGGTCTCGCGGCAGGAGTTCCCGGCGCGACACCCGCTCAGCGGAAATACCGTGCAAATGACGAACCTGATCGCCACCTGGCATCCCGATCGCCAAGAGCGGATCCTGCTCTGCTGCCACTACGACACCCGCCCCTTCCCCGACGAAGATCCGGTCAATCCCAAGGGGGTATTCGTCGGGGCCAACGACGGTGCCAGCGGGGCCGCCCTGCTGATGGAACTGGCCCACGACATGGCCGCGCTCGAATGCCGCTACGGCGTCGATTTTGTTCTGTTCGACGGCGAAGAATTGGTTTATGACGGGCAGCGCGATCCGTATTTTTTGGGAAGCGAGCATTTCGCCCGCGAGTACGTCGCCCATCCCCCCGCACACAAGTACAAGTGCGGCGTGCTGCTCGACATGGTGGGCGACGCCCAGTTGCAGATCTTCCGCGAAGTGAACAGCATGCGAACCGTGCCGACCCGGCGACTGACCGGCGACATCTGGAACGTGGCCCGCACCCTGGGGGTGAAGGAGTTCGTGCCGGTGACGCGGTACGAAGTCCGCGACGATCACCTCGCCCTGAACGACATCGCCCGCATTCCGACGATCGACATCATCGACTTCGAATACCCCCGCAGCCGCGGACCCAGCTACTGGCACACGACGCAGGACGTGCCCGAAAAATGCTCGGCTCTGTCGCTGGCCAAGGTCGGCTGGGTGGTGCGGACGTGGCTGGAGCGGGTGAAGTAAAGCCCATGACCAAGCAATTAAAAATCGCCGTCTATCCCGGCGACGGCATCGGGCCGGAAGTGATCGACGAGGCCCTTCTGGTGCTAAAGCGCGCCGAGGAGCTCGACCGCGGCTTTGCCTTGCAATTGACGACGCTCCCCTGGGGCGCGGAATACTGGAAGCAGCATGGAACGGTCGTGCCCGACGATTTTCTCGATGTGCTGCTGCCGATGGATGCCATCCTGCTCGGGGCCGTCGGTTGGCCCGCCTTAATCTCCGACGCCGAAACGCTCGCCCCGCTGGTGAAAATCCGGCAGGCGTTCGATCAGTACGCCTGTGTCCGGCCGGCGCGGCTCTTTCCCGGCCTCCGCTCGGTGCTGGCCGACAAGCAGCCGGGCGATATCGACTTGGTGGTGATCCGCGAAAATAGCGAAGGGGAATACGTCGATAACGGGGGCCGGCTGAAGCGCGGCACGCCCGACGAGGTCGCCGTGCAGACTGCTCTGCATACCCGCCGGGGCGTCGAACGGATCCTTCGTTACGGCTTCGAGATGGCCCGCACGCGGCGCAGGAAGCTGACGATGGCGACCAAGAGCAACGCCCAGCGCTATGCCTACGTGTTGTGGGACGAAGTGCTGGAATATCTCGCCCCGCAGTACCCCGACGTGGCGAGCGAGCGGCAGCACTGCGACGCCCTGATCATGAACTTTGTCCGCTGGCCCGAGCGGTTCGATGTCGTCGTGGCCTCGAACCTGTTCGGCGACCTGCTGACCGATCTGGGGGGCGTTCTCGGCGGCGGATTGGGCCTGGCCCCCAGCACGAACACGAATCCCGAACGGCGGTTCCCCTCGATGTTCGAGCCGGTGCATGGCAGCGCGCCCGACATCGCCGGCCAAGGCATCGCCAACCCGATCGCGGCCATTTTGAGCGCCGCCATGATGCTCGATCATTTGCAATGGCCCGCAGCCGCCGCGCGCATTCGGCGGGCGGTCGAGCGGACCCTGGCCGATGGGAATCAAACGGCCGATCTTGACGGCCATCTCACCACGCGGCAAATGGGACAAGCGGTGATCGAGCGGATGGACGATTAACTCCAACGACGGTTCCTTCGAGCGCCAGCATACGCCGCTTCATGCTTAGCCCTTCTGGTGCCGAGAAGCCGCCCAGCGAGCCGGCCGAGCCGACGACCCGGTGACAGGGAATGACGATCGGCAGGCGGTTCTTGGCCATCACGCTGCCCACGGCTCGCGACGCGCCGGGCGAACCGACTGCTGCCGCCAGGTCGCCGTAGGTCCGCGTCTTGCCTCGGCCGATCTTGCGGCACGCCCGGACGACCCGCTGGCCGAACGGCGTCAGATGGGAAAGGTCGAGCGGCACGTCGTCAAACGAAACAACTTCGCCGGTCGCATAGCCCGCCAGCCGGTCGGCCAGTTGCGCGAACCACACAGAGAGATCGCCTCGCTCGACGACCGCTGCGTCTTCCAAACTCAAATGCGCCAAGGCCGCCGCGCCCGAGGGGTGGCCAAACGTGCCGCGGACGAGTCGCTCGCCGCGCGCCGCCAGTCCCATCCAGCCGAGGTCGGTCGGAAACAAGGTCACGGCGAGGGGAGCGGAGGCGGGCATGGCGACTGGTCCCAGGCGTGGAAAGATCGAAAACGTCGGCCAAAAGCGGCCGCTTTGCTGGTTTCGCAGCGACACCTATACTGCTGGGTGCTTGATGAGCTTTTCGATTGTACCAGCCGGCCCGAACTCTTGGGGCCGGGGGAAAGGACGTGCGCGATGGGTGGTTACCAGTCGTACAGCGACGACTACTACGTCAACATGAATCTGAACACCGAGATGGAGCTTCCCCACAGTCGCGAAACCGTGCTGCATTTCTTCGAGCAGGTGAAAAAGCACTACCCGGCAATGCGCAACTTTTACAGCCGCGAGCGGGGCGAGTTCGTGCTCGAGGAAGACAAGGAGCGGGGAGACTATCGCTGGGCGAGCATCGAGGCGCGGCGGGTCTGTTCGGGCTACGTCAATCCGCCGAGCGTGGAAGAGGCGCTCAAGCAGCACTTGCTGGTGCTCGACCAGGTGCCGTATGCCCTGTCGGTCAGCCCGCTCGACTGCGAATCGCTGAACGTGATGTACGGGTTCGACTACAACTACCGCGGGAACCATAACCAGTTGCTGGTCGATGCCCTGGGACTGCTCCCCGCGTTCGAGAAAATGGTCGAAATTCCCGGGGCCAGCGTGCTGGCCAACGAACCGTCGATCCAGTTCGCCCTGGACGAAGAGTGCCGCACGCAGTGCCGCCTGAGCATCGAAACCCGGACCACCGCCTATCACGTCCGGGCGAAGGAATTTCCCGAAGAGCAGATCAGCGTCTATTTCACCGCCCGCCGCTACGGCAGCCTCGAAACGGGCGAAACCTACGTCTCCGCGATGCAGCGGCTGGCCGATATCTGCCACGACATCGTCGAACAGTACGTCGTCGAGAACGTCCTCCGCCCGCTCAAGCAAGCGATTGCCATTCGGTAGTTGCCCGCTCGCCACCAGCAGACATTAGCCACGGAGGAAACCCAGCCCGGCGGAGCCGGAACGAAGTTTTAGTCGGCGGGAGAGAACCGCGGATGGGCGAGGAATTTTTGAACAGAAGCTAACGAAGGGAACAAAGAAGAGGAGGAGGAGAAAACGGGTCGGCAAGTTTACTCTTCTTGGAAATCATCATCCGTACTACAAACGTTGAGTTTCCGCGCGCCCTGCGCAGTTTCAAAGACCATTAACCGCGAATTTCACGGATGGCGCGGATGCAAACAGATTCACTCACTTCCGAATCCGTGAGCATCAGTGTTTCATCCGTGGCTACTTCCTCCCATCCGCGATCTCCGCGCCATCAGCGGTTTATCCCTTTCCGATGGACCATGGTTCCGGTTCCGCCGGGCCGTGTGAATCTGTGTTTCGGCCGTGGCTTCCAACCCTCCGCCACGATTCACTCCGGGTAGATCATTGGTTGCGTGCCGCCTAAGTGGAGGTCAACTTCAAGTCGATCGTATTGCCGCCCGAAGTGACTTCCTTCTCCAGCGTCGTTTGCGAGTTGAACTTGGCCGGAATTTTCTCGGTGCTTTGCGGGTTGTTGTAGGCGTCGCCGCTGCCGCCCGCAACCTGCTTGGCGTATTCGGGCGAGTCCGACGGAACATCGACAACTTCCGCCATCACGGCCGTGTTGATCGTCGTGACCGAGACCTTGTGTTTGCCGATCATCGCCCCCTGACGGTCCACGGTGGCCAGCGTGTATTTCCCGTTTGCGTCCGTCGTGCCGACGGCGTTGCCCCCCTCGCCGGCAACGGGCGAAAAAGTGACCATCGCGCTAGGCAAGGGCTGGCCGTCCATCGTGACGATGCCGCTGACCGTGCCCAGCGCCGGTCCGCCATCGCCGCAACCCACGGCGACCGCCCCGACCAGCGAGCAAACTGCAACCAACGAAAACAGGCGACTCATGGAAAACCTTCCTGATAAACAACGATTACGATGTCACGGGTGGGAGGGGGTAGGACGGGG
>JBBDYF010000242.1:0-2156 GCA_040901775.1 Pirellulaceae bacterium
GCCTGCGCTGCTATCAGCAAGCTCTTTAGAATCACAATGTGCGAGTTGCACCCGCTGCGGCGTCACGTTCCACGTGGAACGTATCTTGGGATCAGCTTGCCTGTTTCACGTGAAACGCGCAGGTTGACAGTTATGTGCTTCGCGTTAAATCGGGAGCCAAACCGTTGCAGCGTCCATCTCCTGAGCTGTGGACACCTCCGCTACATAGCGCAATTCGTCAATCGCTCGGCCAATTCCAAGCCACTGTGGCACGACAATGAGCCCCGACATGGCTTGGCCGGCACCTAGCCTTCCATTGGCCGCGTCGATCATCGTGTTGACGTCGTGACTGATCGTGACCCGCCCGTTAGCCGCGGCCCATGCCAGGATTAAATCGTCATCGAACCCCGCAAGTCCAACGTCAACCGCGCGAACCACATCCAGCTCCGGATGTTGGAGCCAGAGGCCATCAACGATTGGTCCCCGCAGGTCTTCATCCGTCAGAAATCGCAGCATGGCGGTCAGCCTCGCTGACGTCGCAGTGCAATCAGCTTCTCGCGCAGCGCTTTGTTTTTTGGAAGCGCCTCAATCTGTTCCCGCAATTCCTCGGCCTCCCGCTCGCGCTGGCTCAGGTAGGCGTCCACGTCGGTCTTGTGTCGCAGGTAATAACTGATGACGGCATGGACGTCGGCCAGGTCCAACGAAGGAAATTCGCCGACGATCTGCTCGGCAGTAGTGCCCTGGTTGTAGGCGAAGACGACCGTGTCGAGCCGCACTCGCGTCGGGCCGACGCGGTAGGTGCCCCCTTCGTCGAGGCGAAGCGGTAGTGGATCGACAGCGATGGTTAGGACCATGACGAACCTCGAATCCAAGGGCGTTCTGGCAACATCCAATTATACGCCGCGGTCGCAGCCAAAGCCTATTCCAGCAAATGCACCACCATGCCGCCCAGCAGCTTGGGATAAAAATAGGTGCTCTTGGCCGGCATCCGTTCGCCGTGCTCGCTGATCGCGCGGACGTGATCGACCGTGGCCGGCATTACCAGGGCCGCCAGTTCAAAGCGGCCGCCGGCGCCCATTTGGCCGGTGGCATCGCGGCCCACCGCGTCTCCTTGTTTCAGGTTCTCAATCACTTCCTCGATCGAATGGACGTACATCGGCTTAGGCAGATCGTGCAGCCCGAGCAGGCTCTCGAGCACCAGGCGATGCAGCAGCGAGACGCCCAGGCTTTGCCAGTCGCGGCTTTGTTCGGCGGCCAGTTGGGCCATCCGGCCGGCGCCGACGAGCGTGATCGTGGCGAGGGTCCAGTTGTCGTCCTGGGCGGTGTAGAAGGCGAGGCGGGCTTGCTCGCCGGCCGCCTCGATGTCGGACCAAATCGCATACGCCTGGTCGGTCCCTTTGCCGATGGTTTGCACCGCGAAGCAGTCGCCCAGTTTGTGCTGCAACTGCTCGGCGGTCATCGCTGGCACGCCGCGGAACAGGCGATGTGTCGGCAGCACCAACAGGCCCGGATCGTTCATCCCGACGCACTGCGTCAGCACGAAGTTGGCGGGGTGATTCTCGTCGAGCGGGCCTTGGCTCGCCAGGAAGTCGCGGTAGTTGCAGGCCGTCTCGTAGCGGTGGTGGCCGTCGGCAATGAACAGGGCCTTGGGGTCCATGATGGCGGCCACGTCGGCGATCGTCTTGACGTCGGTCACCGGCCACATCCGATGGACGACGCCCAGGCGATCGGTCGCCTCGATGGCCGGCACGCCGCCGTGGGCGCCCCCTGCCGCGCTGTTGCCGGAGGTGGCCGCTTCGAGCAAATCCTGGGCGGCATTTCGCGGATCGGGGAAGAGGCCAAAGATCTGGCTGAGATTCGCTTTGCACGCCTTGGTGAGCAGCAGGCGGTCTTGCTTGGGGCCCGAGTGCGTTTCTTCGTGAGGATAGATCTTTCCCTCGCCGAATCGCTCGAGCCGCACGCGGGCCATGAAGCCCCGCCGGGTGTGCGTCTGCCCCGCGTACTCGAACTGCTGGTGGTAGACGTAAATCGCCGGGTCGGACTCGGTGAAGAGGACCCCTTCGCTCCGCCAGTTCTTGAGGAAGCGGGCGGCGCGGGTGTAGCGGTTGCTCGTCTCGGTGTCCCCCGGCTCGTCGCGGTTGAGGATCAGGCGGATGACGTTGCAGGGGTGCTTTTTG
>JBBDYF010000243.1:0-870 GCA_040901775.1 Pirellulaceae bacterium
CGCCGGAGGGCGCTATCATCAGGTTCCCTAGAATAACAAACCGCGACATGCACCCAAGGGCCATGTGTGAGCGTCTCGAAAGTAAGTGTGAAATCAGCTCCAATGAAGTTGGCGTGACAATAGGGGGGAGAGTTTCCGGGTCGGCAAACGAAGGAGGATGGAATCATGTCGAGTCACAGTTCTCGCAGCCGGGGTAAACGCGGAGCAAACAACATGGGCGTGGAGCTTGCGCCCCGGCTTTTTGGCAATTTGATAGATCGGCGGTAGGGTTCGACCGCCGGGCGAGACTGGCGGTGTGGCCTTGCTTCACACGTGTCTTCCCCGGTGTTGGCGTGGAAGACGAAAATTGGGTAAGGGATTGTAAACCGCACGGAATTCAACGATGGATCAAGGCCAAGACGACGGATTTTATCGACGCTACGAAGTGCTCTTGCCGCTGCGGTTTAACGACGGCAGCCTGGTACCCGACGAACTGATCGAACAAACGCTCGAAGAACTCAGGCAGCGGTTTGGGGCCCTTTCGCGCGAGTCGCAGCCAATCGAAGGGCACGGCAGCTACTTCGGCAAAACGTACCGGGACGACCTGTTGCGAGTATTTGTCGATGTTCCCGACACCGCCGAGAACCGCCAGTTCTTTCTGGAATTCAAAGAGCATCTGAAGGCCCGCTTTGCCCAGCTCGACATCTGGGTGACCACCCATCCGCTGGAAATTTTGTGAGCGAGTTGCTCAGAAAGCGCTCAGAAAGCGCGGATCACGCGATTGCCGCCGACGCGGCGAATCAGCCGCCGCATCTCGAGCACGCTGATCGTCGACAGGACGTTGGGCACAGACAGGCCGCTGGCGAGCACGATGTGGTCGATGCTGGCCTG
>JBBDYF010000243.1:880-6724 GCA_040901775.1 Pirellulaceae bacterium
CGCCGCGCCCGCCCCGGCGGCCACCACGGCTCGTTCCGGCTCGTTGAGTTGCAGTTCGGCCGGATGGCGCACTTCGCGGCCGTCGCTGCTGGGCGTCGGCGTGGCCAAGGGGCCTAGCTCTTCGAGCACGTCATCGACAGTTTCGACGAGCTTCGCCCCGTCGCGAATCAGCCGGTGGCAGCCGCGCGACGTGCGACTATCGACCCTTCCGGGCACGGCGAATACTTCGCGGCCTTGCTCCATGGCGTGTCGGGCCGAAATCAGCGCGCCCGAGCGCTCGGAAGCCTCGACGACGATCACGCCCAGGCTGAGGCCCGTGATAATCCGATTCCGTTGCGGAAAGGCCCCGCTCAGTGGGGGCGAGCGGGGCGGGTTCTCTCCCAACACCGCGCCGCGGCTGCAAATCTCGTGGGCCAGTTCCGCGTGTTCGGGCGGATAGACGTTCAGCACGCCGCTGCCCAGAACGGCCAGCGTTCGTCCGCCCGCCTTCAGCGCGCCTCGATGGGCAGCCGCATCGATCCCCCGCGCCAGCCCGCTGACGATGGTGTAGCCGGCCCGCGCCAGCCCCCCGGCCAGCCGCTCGGCTTGGGCGAGTCCGTAGTGCGAGGCATGGCGCGTGCCGACGATGGCCACCGCCAAGCCATCGCTGGGCGAAAAAGCGCCGCGCACGAAGAGGACGCCGGGCGGATCGGGAATTTCGGTGAGTCGCGTCGGATAGTCCGGGTGCGATTCAATCAGCACGGCAACCTGGTGCGCGCGGCAAACCTCCAGCTCGGCTGCCACGTCGATCTCGCGCCGGGCGGCGAGAATGGCTCGGCTGATTTTCGGCCCGATACCGGCAACCTCGCGCAACTGGCTGGAGGCCGCGGCGAGCACCCCCTGGGCCGATCCAAAATGGGCCAACAGCGTTTTACGAGTGCGCGGTCCCACGCCGGGCACCAACGAAAGCAGCACCTCGGCAGCGACATCGTCCGCGGCAGGGTCGGCTGTGCTCATGCTGTTAGGAAGAAGCCTCTTTCAGGAAGCCGGCGAGAATTGCCATCCGGACGAGCTCGGGCAATGAAGCCGCTTCCATCTTCTTCATGATGTTCGATCGGCGGAGCTCGACCGTCCGCAGGCCAATGTCGAGATCGACCGCGATTCGCTTGTTGGGCAATCCTTCGAGCAGTTTGTGCAGTACGGCGACCTCGTCCTCGGTCAGCGCTGCCAGGCGAGTTTCGACCTCTCCCTTTTGCCGCCGTACCGCTTGCAGCGATTGTTCGCGGTCGAGCGCCTGACTTATCGCCTGCCACAACTCTTGGTCTCCGCAGGGCTTTTCGAGAAACGTCATCGCCCCGGCTTGCATCGCCTTGACGGCCATCGGCACGTCGGCGTAGCCGGTGATGACGATGGCCGGCAGCGTGCTTTGCCGCGACTGCAATTGCTGCAACAACTGCAATCCCGACATCCCGGTCATCCGCACATCGACCACGAGGCAGCCGGTCTGCTGAGAATCCCATTGGCCGAGAAACTCCTCGGCACTGGCAAACCCCCGGGCAGGCGTCCCCTTCAAGCTGACCAGCGCCACGACCGACTCGCGGGCTGCTTGGTCGTCATCCACCACGAACACGGTCGCGTTGGCGTCCATTGGTTTACACCTAACCTTCCATCAACGTTTGCTTACCTATATTAGACCACGCCATGCGGCTGACCGCAAGCATGTTGTGGGCGGTTTTGCCAGGAGCCGTGGCTGCGATGCAATGAGGCCGCTCGTCAGTCCATCGCTTGTCGAACGAGATCCTCGGCGATTGGGCCCACCAGCTCGACGTGGCCCAGCCGATTGGGAAGGACGAACCGGAGTTGTCCCCGCTCCACCTTTTTGTCGCGCTGCATCGCATCGAGCAAGGCTTGGTGATCTAACCCCGCGATCGCAACGGGCAAACCCAGCGCGCCCAGCAGTGCTTGTTGGCGCTCTGCCAAGTCGCTTTCGATTCTGCCTAGCCGCTGGGCGAGGCGCGTAGCGCAGACCATGCCGATAGCGACCGCTTCGCCGTGGAGATAAACGCCGTAGCCACTGACCGTTTCAATGGCGTGGCAAAACGTGTGCCCATAATTGAGTACGGCCCGCGCGCCGGTCTGTTCGCGCTCGTCCTGCTCGACGACATCGGCTTTGAGGCGGCAGCTTCTCGCCACGACGTGCTCGAGCACGTCTGGGTCGCGAGCGTTCAACTCGGTTACATGCCGCTCCAGGTAGGCAAAAAAATCGGCGTCCAGAATGACGCCGTACTTGACGACCTCGGCCAATCCCGAGCGATACTCGCGGTCGGGCAACGTGGCCAGCAGGTCGAGATCGATCAATACGCCGGCCGGCTGCCAGAACGCCCCCACCATGTTTTTGGCCGAGGGCAAATTGATGCCGACCTTGCCGCCGACGCTGCTATCGACCTGGGCGAGCAGCGTGGTGGGAACCTGCACGAAAGCCAGGCCGCGGCCGTAGGTGGCCGCGACGAACCCGGCCAGATCGCCGACCACTCCGCCGCCAACCGCCACGACAACCGTCTTGCGATCCGCTCTTAGTTCGACCAGTTCGTGCCACAAGCACTCGGCCGCCGCGACCGACTTGCTCGGTTCGCCGGCCGGCACGACCAGCAGATCGCACCGCACTCCACCATCCGCCAGCGAGCGCTGCAGTTGCTCGGCATGGGGAACACGAACGCCGCTGTCGGTAATCAGCACGGCATGCACGGCGGACAGTTGGTCGCGCACCAGCGACAGCGCGCCGGCCACGGTGCCGCGGCCGATCTGAATGTCGTAACTGCGCTCGCCCAAGGCGACGCGGATCGTGGTAGGCATGTTTCTAGCGAGGTCGATGCGGCCGCTGCTACCCGCTCAGCCGCTCGACATCGGCGGGGGTCACCGTGATCTGCCGGCAGAAACCGGTGTGCGTGCGAACGTATTCCAAGTGGGCGCAGGCACCAGGATTGGCATGCAGTTTGGCGTCGAGCACGGCCTTGTCCGCGGGAGACAAGTCCTCGTACTCGGGCGGCCAAACCGTGTTGGTTTCCATCACCAGCGCTTCGCGGTAGGGATCGAATTTGTCGGCCACGGCGTTCGCACTCCCACGGACTCGGTTTGCTTCACTGCGTGACTTGCTTCGCTACTTCGTCGAAGCGTCCTTGCGCATTCGCGTTCACACCAACCCGAAGCGTCAGCGAGGGGATTCCCGCAGTCTCTCGCTTACGCTTCGGGTTCGTATGAGGCCCGCTCCATTTTGCGGCTTCGCTTAGTATAGAATCAATCGCGGCCGGCGCAAATTGGCCGTATCTCGCTCGCATTCGAATACTCCCCGCCATGCCCGACCGTGGAAAACTGGTGGTACTGTCGATCTTTGCCGTGGCGCTCGTCGCGGCGAGCTTTGCCTGGTGGTGGAACTACAACCGGGGCCGCAAAGCGCTCGAGTTCTACGGCCCCCAGGCGGCCAGGCTCATCCGCACCGCGCCGACCGTCGAAATTCTAGTTCCGATCGAGTGGGGCGACCCAGCGGCAAACAATGGCGATGTCGATGGCGGCGTCATTCCCGATATCGGGTATTCGATCCGCCGGCGGATCGATGTCAGCCAGGCGCCAGGGCTGATTCACGCCCGAACCTCGCTGCTCGACGATGCCAGCTACCAGTGGAATGCAGACCAGCGCGAGCAAGTCTTTACATATTTTGTACGGTTCGCCGATGGCGCGGACGAAGTCGTCATCGCCTTTAGCGAGCCAGACGGATGGGTGATGCAGCTCGATAGCGATACGAGCAGTTCCAACGATCCGAGCAGCCGGGTGCTTGCCAAGAAGACGGCCGCCGGCTGGCGGGCCTTTATCCTGCGGAACATCGAAGCGAAACTGGCGAAATCTACGCCACTTGCGCCAGCACATACGGACCCTTCGGAATGACCGCGATCTTGGCGCTGGGGCCGTACTCGGCCAGCGAGTCGGCCACCGCCTGCTCGACGGACGCAGCCGCTTCGACGAACAAGCCGTTGAGCGTCTCGGCCGAGAGGCCATCGCTGACGATCTTGACCTTGGCCTTGCGGCGGACCTTGGCCAACTCTTCGAGTTGCCACTGGTCCATCACGAAATAGTCTTTGCCGAGAATCCGCTCGACGAAGATTTCCAGGCTGGCGTTCTCGGCAAAGAGTTGCTGAAACTGCGGGCTGCCGATCCCTTCGCTCAGGCTCGCGCAGAGGATGATCGTCCCCCCTTGCTTGACGATCGGCAAGGCCCCGGTCATCCCCTTCACGGCTTGATAAAACGTGGTGTCGAGCGGGTAGCCGGCGCAGCTAGTGACGACGATATCGACCGGCTCGTCCACCGTGTCGCGGACGACATCGCGGACGAATTTCACTCCCTCTTCAAACGCGGCCACCATATCGCCAGCGACCCAGGCCAGCGGCCGGCGCTGCGAATCGATCACCACGTTGACGATGAAATCGCAGCCGGTGTGCAGGCCGATCCAGGTGTTCTCTTCGTGAACCGGGTTGCCATCCAAAATGCCGCAATCGGCGTTGGGATGCTCCAGAAAGTCGGGGCCATGCCAGACCTTCACCGTTTCCAACGCCGCGATGCCGGGGCAAATGAGCTTCCGCCCGCCGGAAAACCCGGCCATCAGGTGCGGCTCGATCAGGCCAGTGGTGATCTTCAAATCGGCGTTCACGTAGTGGCTGTCGATCCAGATCGGCACGCCGCGCGGGCTGTGGCCCAGGTAGGTGTGCTCGCCCTGTGCCTGGCCGTGGTGGTTCACGATCCGGTAACGATCGACGATGTGCTGCCCGACCATCTCGACCAGTTCGTCCCCTTCGTTGGGCCGGTGCAGGCCGGTGGCGACCAGAATGGTTATCTTGTCGCGCGGGATGCCGGCTGCTTCCAGGATTTCGAGCAGCGGCCGCAAGATCATTTCGTTGGGAACGGGGCGCGTGATGTCGCAAATAACGATGCAGGCATCCTTGCGTCCCTTGGCAATCTCGGCCAAGGGGGGCGTGCCGATTGGCCTGGCCAGCAGCGCCAGCAGCGAGGTTTGCGGGTCGGGCAGTGGCGGCGCGTTTTTATAAGCGAGCGTCCGGACGATGCGCTCGTCGGGCAACTCTGCGTACAGACCTTGGCGGCCATATTCCAGTTTGACGCGCATGATGCTACTCCGCCAATGGCGAGCGGGGAGGCGCTGTCCTCCCCTGACTTGCCTTCCCGCTAGGGCGAGTGTTCCGCGTGGGGAAATTACTTCTTGCCAGCCGGTTTGCCGGCGGCCGGCTTGGCGGCAGCGGCCTTCCCGCCCGCGGCAGCCTTACCACCCGCAGCCTTACCACCCGCAGCGGCCTTTCCGCCAGCAGCCGGAGCGGCAGCCCCCTCGGCCCCTTCTTCCACCTTCTTCTTCTTCTTCTTGAGCGCCAGCTTCACGACGCGAACCTTCGGCAGGCCGAGAACCTTATCCCCTTCCATCCAGCGCTCCGTCTCCATCAGTTTGGCGACGCGTTCGGCGCGGGTCAGCACGTTGCGGTTCTGAATGGCGCCTGCTTTGATTTTCAGGCTCTTGTCGATCGTCATGCTCGGTCACTCCTCGGTTCGGGGACGCGGCCCCACGAATATGTGACATTGCGTACAGTTGTCGCCTGTCCGTCAATTTGTCGCTGTGGAAGCTCTTAGGAGTATAAAGGGGAAAGCGACTTCCTTCAACGCCAGGAGTGATTACAACGTTGCCCACGAGCGGCCGCGCTCTCCCGTTCGCTGGAGAGCGCCCCGGTGAATGGTAGTAATCGTATAAAATACTGTCCAAAAGAACCTGGATGTTGCGAGTTGCCCCAGCGCGCCTACCACCGGTGGTAGGCG
>JBBDYF010000243.1:6734-14937 GCA_040901775.1 Pirellulaceae bacterium
CCCCGCCTCCTGACGGATTTCCTAAATCAGAATCCTCTGCGAGTCTAACGTCGAGAGTCCTCGTTCTCGTCCGCGATGGCTCCCTGACTACGGGCCGCGAAGCGCTCTTCCACGCTGCTCTTCACTTCTTCCTTGGTGAGCGAATCGTTCCCATTTTGATCGAAATGGTCGAATCGCTCCGCAATCACCGAGCCGCCCGCCTCGGTGCGAGTCAGCGTGTCGTCGCCGTTCTTGTCCAGCTTATCGAAGCACTGATCGCACCAATTGCTCACGACCTGCTCGCGGCGCTCGTTCAGCTCGCTTTGTGAAATCTCGCCATCGCTGTCGGCGTCGAACTTCGCCAGCAGGGCATACGCTTCCTGCACCTCGGACAGTTCCATCTGCCCCTGGTTCGCGTCGATCATCCAGACGTACACCACCTCGGCAGGCGACGATTGGCTGCTGCTCATCCGCGCCGACGATTCACTTTGCCCACGGCCCGCAGTGTTGCGACTGGCGCTCGACGAAGAGCGGCGCGTCTGGGACGCATACTGCTGCACTTCGCTCCGCGTGAGATACCGGTCGTCGTCCTGGTCGATCCGCGTGAACTCGTCGTACATCCGGCTGGGTAGCTCGCTGCGCATCAGGTATCCGTCGTCGTTCTGGTCGTGGCGACGAATGAACTCGCGCGCTCCGGCGGCCACGATCTGCCCCGCGTCGCTCGACGAATCGCTTTCCTCCGACCACCACGAGCTCCACCACTGCGACCAGGTCTGCTCGTTTTGGTTGCGGTTTGTCGAGGAGCGACTGGCCGAACGGCGGTCGGTCGCCCGCGAGCGCGACGCGAACGAAGCCGAGCCGCGCTGGCGAATCTCGGTCGAGCTCAAGTAGCCGTCATCGTTCCCGTCGAGGCGAGCGAAATCGCCGCGCATCCTTTGAGGTACTTCGGCCTGGCTGACGTAACCGTCGATATTTTTGTCGTGCTGACGGACAAATTGACGAGTGCCGCTGGTTGCGCCTTGGGCCGGATCCAGGCTATTTTCCTCGTCGGACCACCACGACGACCACCACTCGGACCAGGTTTGATCGCTCTGATCTTGCCGGGACGCATTGCTAGCGATCGACCGCTGAGAGTTCGACCGCTGCGAACTGGAGGTGCGTCGCGCGTCGTACATTTCGTCGCCGTAATTCCGCAATTCGCTACGACTCAGGTAATCGTCGTCGTTCCGGTCCACCCGGTCGAACTCGTCCCGAACTCGCTGAGGCAGCTCGTTCTTGGATAGGAATCCGTCGCGATTATCGTCATGTTGACGGATGAATTCGAGCGCGCCCCGCTCGGCCCCTTCGCCGCGACTGCGCCGCGATTGGCGTTCCTGATCCCACCACGATTGCCACCAGCGGGCGATGTCGCTACCCACCTTGTCCAGCCGGAGGGCTCCCTCGACGTTGCCCGTCACGGTATTCCGCTCGCGATCGTAGCGCAGCTCTAGATCTTCGTTCCCCGTCCACCCACGTTTTTCGGGTGTGTTGCCGCGGAACTGAATCTCGTCGTCCACGTCGATCGACAACCGATTTTCTTCGTCGTTGTATTGCAGGCGGACTTCCGGATCCCGTTGTTGCTGCTCGGCGGACTGGCCCGACTGATCTTCCTGTGCCAGCACACTGCCAACTGCCATCCCCGAAAGGGCGGCGAAGACGCCACATGTGTTCCAAAACCATCGCATGAGAAACCTCCCAATGATAAATCGACCGCGAAACGCTCGAACAGCGCCGAGCGTTGCGAATCGCGCGCCGCAAACGACAAACGAGAGCGGCCAAATCTAAAGAAAGAAACTTCCTGGCGATCGGCCCGATTCCGAGCGGTGGGCATCGTGCTTGCACAAGAACTGAGTAGCGGCCGTCGGCCGACTTCATCATTTAAGGCAGTCTGGACAAACAAGGCGCTACCCATGCCCTCCTCGACCGAACCCCCCACCAACGCGGCGCTCACCACGACCAACGTCCTGCTGGGACTACTAACGGCTGGAATTGCCATCGCCTTTTGCTACGTGGCCTTCTTTTACAAACCGGAGCTCGATCCCGAGCAAACGGCCCGCTATGCGGCCGAGGCGCAAGAGCGCTTCGCCGTACACTCGGACGACATTCAAGCGGAAGTTGTGTCGCTGGCGTCCGACACTTTGCCGCCGATCGGCAATGCCATCTATCGCGAAGTCCGCGAAGACTTCGGGCTGTACCTGAACACGCTCGAGGAGGAAGGGGACGTTTATCTCACCAATGTCGAACGGATCTTTATCGAGCAGGTAAAAGCCCAGTACCGCGATTACTTGCGGCAGCACCGGCAGGTGCTCGCCGCGGAATTTCCCGAACATGCTAGCGAAGAGAACGTGGAACAAGTCCTCGCCGAGTTCGAGCGGACGTTCGACAAACTGATCGAACGCTACTATCTCGACGAATTCCGCCGCGAAGCCAAACGGACGGCTGCCGTGTGGGAACAGTTCGAGCCGGTCGAAATTCCCGGTCCCGGCGAGCCTTCGCTCGACGAACAACTGGCCGACTATACCGCCGACTGGGTGGTGCTCGCCGCTGCGGCAGGGGCCGAGCAGATCGAAGCCGAACCGGCCACCCCATCAGCCGAACCCGCCCCCCCGGCGTCCACGCCCACCACGTCCTCAACACCCGCGCCAACCGTAACGCGATAAGTCCATTGCACGCGAAGGAACCGTCATGTCCAACAGCGAAAAACTCCGCACCGTCCCCTCGTCCATCGCTTCCGGCTCGTATCTGGCCGCGGCGCTCGCGGTGTTGTTGACCGTCGAGATCGTGGGGCTGATCGTTTATGGCAATTACCGTGTGCAGACGGCGCTCGCCCCCGAAAACCTGGCCGATCGGGCCGAAGCCGCCATCCGCGAGAACTACCCGGAATTCCGCAAGGAACTGGTAACGCAAGTGCGCGAGCAGGCACCGGAGATTGCCGAGCAGGTGAGCCACGAGCTGGTCAGCTCCGCACCAGCCGCCCGCGAGCGGTTGGAGCGTTTCACCGCGCGGCAACTGGCGGCCGGCCTGGACACGGCAACCGAGCTGAGCGCCGAACAGTTCCGCGAGATTCTAAACGCCAATCACGAGCAACTGGCCCAGGCCTTCGAGCAGATCGAAGCGGCGCCGGAAGAGGCCCGCGAGATCGTGCTCTCGACCGAGGCCAGCATCGAGCAGCAACTGGGGGTCGATCTGCAAAAGCAGGCCAAGGCGGTGGTCGGCGTGCATCGCCAGTTGAACGACAAACTCGAACTGCTGGCGGACCCAAACGCAAAGCTCCAGCCCCGCGAACTGCTCGAACGTCGCATCGTGCGCATCTTGCGGGCCATGCAAACGCGCGAGCCGGCTTCCGCGCGACTGGCCGAGTCGCCGCTCGAGGATGTCACTCGGTAAAGACTTGTCTTCCATTTGGGCGGTTCTGCGTTTTGTTCCGATACCTCAATTGGTATTGGAACCCGCGGCTGGAATTCCCGATGGTTTCAATTTCCCACGCCTAACGGCGTGGGCTGGTGCGTCTGGAAGTGAGTTTGGTCAGAGAAGTGCAAGTCTTCTCCAGGTTAACGTTACAGACCTGAAATCGAATGTAACTGCGTCGTCGCGAGGCGAGGTGACTTTCTCGGCTATCGGTTTCGTGGCGACCTGCGAGTGCCGCGGACCAAGAGCCGGGCCAAGCTCAAAGCGACGGTGCGCGAGAAGACGCGGCGGACGAACGGCCACAGCCTCTCGTTCAGCATCGCGTGCTCACCCCTACGCTCCGCTGCTGGTTCACCTACTTTCGTCATTGCCATCCAGGGGTCTATCGCGACCTGGACGGCTGGATTCGGATGCGACTGCGGAGCCTTCTTCGCCGCCGACAAGGTGGGCGGGGTCGTGGTCGCGGTGCGGACCATCAGCGTTGGCCCAACGCCTACTTCGCCGAGCACGGGTTGTTCAGCCTGCAAGCCGCCCATGTTCGCTACTGCCAATCCTCTCTGAGGTAAACTACTAACTGGAAAGCCGGATGCGGGAGATCCGCCCGTCCGGTTTGGCGGGAGGGGGGACCGAACTCAATCGGTCCTCCCTACCCCGATACAAGTTGCGCCGCTACGCGGCTAGTGCTTTGTCACGACTAAAAATAGGGTGCCACGCCCACGGCACTCTTTTCATCTGGCTTGCATTTGACCCCCAAAGCCGTGGGCGTGAGAGCCGCACTAGGACACGCCCACGCAAGCGTGGGACGTGGCACCCAACCCCTAAAATCAAGCCTTGACAAAGCAACTAGGCATGGGCCGCATGGGAGCTGGTCCCCACTTACTTTCGAGACGCTCACACTACGATGCAGTGACGGTCTGGCTGCTGCCGCCCCAGCCGAAATTCGGCGCAAAATCTCAATTGGATGTTGGCGCCGTTTCCGCTACTCTAGCCGGCCATGAAACCGCATCTCAAGCTCGCCTTCGTCGATTTCTCCCAGCGGACGTTCGCGGCGAAGGGCTGCTTTCTTTACAAGTTGCTCGAGCCGCTATACGACCTGGAACTGGCGGACGACCCGCAGGTGGTGTTCTATTCGTGCTTCGGGCAAGCGCATCGGCGCTATCGTTGCCGGCGGATCTTCTATACGGGCGAAAACTGCCGGCCCGATTGGCGCGCGTGCGATTACGCCCTCAGCTTCGATCATTGCGATCGCCCCGAGCATTACCGCTTGCCGAATTACGCCCGCGGCACCTACGGCGACCTGCGAGATTTGATCAAAGGCCGGGCCGACGTGGATCGCATCCTGTCCGAGAAGACCGCCTTTTGCAACTTCATCTATTCCAATCGCCACTGCCAGGAGCGCAACCAGTTTTTCGATCGCCTCGCGCGCTACAAGCGGATCGACTCCCCGGGCGCGGTTCGCAATAACATGCAGGGCGTTATTGGTCCCAGGTTTGGCGGAGACACCCCGTGGCAGGTGAGCAAACTCGCCTTCCTCCGCCGCTACAAGTTCACCATCGCCTTCGAGAATTGCTCCTACCCAGGCTATACGACCGAAAAGCTCACGCAGCCGATGTTTGCCAACAGCTTGCCCATTTATTGGGGCAATCCGTTGGTGCAGCGCGATTTTAACCCCCGTAGCTTCCTCAGCTATTACGATTGCGGCAGCCAGGACGAACTGGCCGAGCGTGTCATCGCCCTGGATCGAGACGACAGCCTGTATGCCGAGTGCCTGCGGCAGCCGTGGCTGCACGGCGATCGCGTTCCGCCGCAGTTCGAGCCGGAAAGCATCCGACAGTTCGTGGTGCGGGCCATCGAAACGCCGCGCCCGCTGGTGGCCCAGCGAACCTGGCCGAGCTGGTTCTCTGGCTGGCCCTTTGCCCGGCGGAAGGTTGCTCGCCACGCCACGTAACAGCGCAGCAACTTGAAGTACTTTGCCGCCAACTTCACGAGAATGCGTCATGACGATCGGATTGGCCGAACGGGTTGAATGGGGAGGGGTCAAGAGCGTTCTCTTTCGTCCCGGCAAACAGTTGCCCAGTCCCGAATTGGTTGTGGTCCTTTGCCACGGCTACGGCGCACCGGCCGGCGATCTGGTCGGCCTGGCGCAGGCGTTTGTCGCAGGCAGTCCCGCCTTGAGCGAGCGGGTTGCCTTTGTCTTTCCCGCTGCCATTCTAGACATGGCCGGCCAGGGGCTCCCCGGCGGCCGGGCCTGGTGGCCGCTCGATCTCGACCGGCTGCTGAACCGGCCCTCGGCTGAAACGCTAGTGAGCTTTCGCCGCGATTGCCCGGCAGGAATGACGGAAGCCATGACCGCGCTGGCGGGACTCGTTGAAGCCGCCAGCCGAGAATTGAGCGTCCCGCAAGAGCGGTTCGTGCTGGGAGGCTTCTCGCAAGGATCGATGCTGGCGATTGACGTCGCCCTGCGCATGCCGGCGGGACCAGCCGGGCTGATCGTTCTTTCCGGATCGCTGGTGAACGAGACCCAATGGCGCGACCTGGCCCCACGACACGCGCCGCTGATCGTGTTGCAAAGCCACGGCCGCCGCGATCAGATTCTGCCGTTTTCGCAGGCCGAGGCGCTGCGCGATTTGCTGGTCGGGCAGGGGTCCGAGGTCGAATTCATTCCGTTCGACGGCTTTCACGAAATTCCGCCCGTCGTAGTGAATCGCGCGGCAGCCATGCTCGAGCGTTTGTTGAAGCTGCGGGACCGGGGCGAAAACGCCCTTGCTTAGCCCGGCATAGCCGGTACCAATTTCGGTCGAAGGAGAGAACCGCGGATCGCGCGGATCGTCGCGGATGGGAAGGAATTAGCCACGGATGAAACACTGATTCGCACGGATTCGGAAGTGCAGCAATCTATCCGCATCCGCGCCATCCGGGAAATCCGCGGTCAATGTACTTTGAAATCCGCGCCGCGAAGATTTTATGGCCACGAAAAACACAAAGACCTGCCGACTGCGGCCTTCGATTCGTAGGATTCGTTTGATTCGTGGTTGTTGACTTTGGCTCCGGCGACGCCGGGCCGTGAGATTCCGTGGCTGCTTGCCTGCTGGACTGGAGTCGCTTTGCAGTTCACACGCCCACGGCATCGAATCGAAGGTCAACGAAGCAACCGCCGTGGGCATGGCACCCAATTTCCAAGCCTTGACAAAGCTTCCGCTAACTTGCGACTGGCTGCGCGCCGGGCGTTATCCCACCTTCGACGCACCCACCGAGGCCGCCACGGCCCGCGGGTCGCGCAGGATGCGCGTCAGGTGATCCACGCCATCTTGCTCTTCTTCCAGAATGTTTTCCAGAAATACCTCGAGTGCCCGCTCGCCCGCGGCCAGGGCGATTGCCTCGGTGTACATCTTGACGGCCTTGTTTTCGAACTCGATGGCAAAATTCAGCAGTTCGAGCAGATCCTGCGTTTGTTTGACCGGATTGCGTTCGACCGTGGGGATGCCGCCCAAAGCGACGATCTTTTCGCCGACCTGCTTGGCGTGCCCGAACGATTCCTTGGCGCTGTCGAAGAAGAGTTTGGAATAGACCTCGCGCCACAACCCGGCGACGACGAACCCCGCTTGGGCGTACTGAGCCACTCCGGTCCATTCGTGACGCAGGCACTCGTTCAATTTGTCAATGACTTTTGCTTTGTCCATGATGGTCATCCTTTCGGATTCTTGCCGGGCCGCTAGCTTAGCGAGCCGATCAAAACCCAGGTCGAGCGCTTTTGAAAATGCGAGCTGGCGAGCGAAACAGCGTTCGCTCCTCTGGGATCATAGCGGCCATCGGCAGGCTGTCCAGACCGACGGTAACTCATTTTGCCAAAATGTCTTACGACGACGCGAAGACGAGATTTCGTCTCGCCCATGTTGGCCAGATCGGGGCCATTGGCCTGAGACAGGGTTTCAATAGCAACCCCCCTGCGCCCCATCTGTCGCGACAGGCGACACGTTCGTCGCTACCTCTCGGATTTTCAGTTGAGCCAAGCCCCTCGATTTAGTTGACAGTGCCGCCACGACTGTTAGACTGCTAAACCGTTGAAACGCGGTAAAGCAGATTGAATATCTACGCTTTCCGCGAGACTAGCTGTCTGCTCAGCGGATGCAGAGTGGGATTGTCTTGTCGGCTTTCGATGGATCATCTCGTCAGCCCATGAAAATCTTTCCTCATCACTGGGCGGGCACGTTTTTCGCGTATTCACCGGTGCGGTCATCGTAGCCAAGATGGACTGTCCATGAAACTTTCTCGCACTGTCGCTTACGCCGTGCAGGCCACTCTCCAACTGGCCCAGTTGGAGGCGGACGGTCCCGTGCCGTGCAGCCAGCTCGCCTCGGAAGGGAAAATGCCCGAGCGGTTTCTACTGCAAATCTTGCGCAACCTGGTGACCCACGGCATTTTGCGTTCGACGCGCGGGGTGGATGGCGGCTATGCCCTGGTTCGCCCTGCCCACCAAATCTCGTTGCTCGAGGTGATCGAGGCGATCGAAGGCCCCTACGATTCGCCCCGCGAGGCGGTGGGCGAAGCAGTGGCCAACGGCTCGCAGATCATGCTTCGCGAAGCGTTGCAGCAGGTCACCTCGACCACTCGCAACCAGTTGGAAGCGATCAAGTTGTCGCAACTTTTGAGGCCCCCGGTCGAAGAAAAGCAGCCTGCCGCCCAATAGCACGGGCCACTGTCACCCGATAGCACTGGCATTCACCGATAGCACTGGCATTCACCGATAGCACTGGCATTCACCGATAGCACTGGCATT
>JBBDYF010000244.1:0-2142 GCA_040901775.1 Pirellulaceae bacterium
AGAGCGACTTTGTCGGACCAAGGCATCGAGGGTCAGGGGCAGGGGGCGGGGGGCGGGATTCGGGGGTCGGGGGTCGGGGGTCGGGGGTCGGGTAAGCCCTTGGTGAACTTGACGAGTATAGCCGATACGCCGTGCAGCGCGATCGGCCCTATCGTGCCAGTTGCCGCAGCGTTAGCATCAAACCTGTGGCCAAGTCCGAGTAGCCAAGTCGGTCCGCCTGCATCTCGATCGCCGAATCCCCATCCCCGAATCCTGACCCCCTGACCACCGAATGCCCTCTGCAACCGCCCAAGTCAAACTCAAGCCCCGCAAGAGCGGCCCGTTCTTTGCTCGGCATCCTTGGGTGCTCGATGCATCGATCGATCGGGTCGAAGGCTCGGCGGCCAACGGGGACGTCGTCGACCTGGTGACCGATCGTGGCGAGTTCGTCGCCCGCGGCGTTTATAATGCCGCCAGCCGGATTCAGGTGCGGTTGTATTCGTGGGACGCCGACCGACCGCTCGACGAAACATTTTGGCGCGACCGGCTCGTCGCCGCGCTGGCCCTCCGCGAGCAAATCGGTTACACGGACCCCAACGACGCCTGCCGGCTTGTATTCAGCGAGGCCGACGGCCTGTCCGGCCTGATCGTCGATCGCTACGGCGAGCACCTGGTCGTCCAGCTTACCGCCCAAGCGATGGCCACCCGCATCGACCAACTGGTGCCGATGCTAGTCGAACTGGCCGGGCCGCAGAGCATCCTCGTCCGCAGCGAACCGAGCCTCGCCAAAGCCGAAGGCATCGAACCGCAAGACCGCGTTGCTTATGGCGAGCCGACGACGACGGTGCAGATTCAGCAGCACGGCGTTACTTTCGCGGTCGATCTCGGCGAAGGGCATAAGACTGGATTCTATCTCGATCAGCGCGAGAATCGTCGCGTCGCCGCCGCGTTGATGTCCGGCCGCCGCGTGCTCGATATGTGCTGCTACAGCGGCGGTTTCGGCATCACGGCCGCCAAGATCGGCGGGGCAAGCGAAGTCGTTGCCGTCGACGGCAGCGAAAAAGCGCTCGAACTGGCTCGCGCCAACGCCGCGGCCAACGGAGTCGACAACATCCGCTTCCAGACGGGCGACTGTTTCAAGACGCTCGAAGCGCTGGCCGCGGCCGGCGAGCGGTTCGACGCGATCGTGCTCGACCCGCCCCGCTTTGCCGGCAGCCGCGGCGCGGTCGAACGGGCGCTCTCCGCGTATCACCGACTGAATCGACTGGCCGTGGAGATTCTCAGTCCTGCCGGCTGGCTCGTCACGTGCAGTTGCTCGGCGCACGTTGTCCGCGAAGATTTTCAAGCCACGCTGGCGGGCGTCGCACAGCGCACGCGCCGGGACATCCAATTCGTCGAACAACGGGGTGCGTCGCCCGATCACCCGGTGAGCGCTAGCTGTCCTGAGACGGAATATCTCAAGTGTTTCGTGTGCCGGGTGATGTAGGCGGGCTGGTCTTGACGCGGCGAGTCGAGCGGTCCGGCTCAAGTCGAATCGCGGCGGCGGTCGAAGCAGATACAGGGACATTGCCGCTTGGGTAAGTTTTGCCAGCAATGCTTTCGCCTCTTGAATTACCCTGGAAACAGAGGCCAGCGCTTCGCCGCCGCACCCGCTCGGCTGGCCGTAGATTGAACCATCGCGACACCTGTAATCCGCACGACCCATGACGTTTCGCGTCGACCTGGACATCTTCCGCGGTCCGCTGGACTTGCTGCTGTACCTCGTGCGCAAACACGAGGTGGAGATTGTCGATTTGCCGATTGCCCCGGTCGCCGATCAGTTTCTGGCGCATCTGGCGGTGTTGGAGCACATCGACGTCAACGCGGTGGGCGATTTTCTCGACATGGCCAGTTGGCTGATCGAGATCAAGTCGCGGATGGTGCTGCCGCGAGGCGACGAAGTCGAAGAGCCGCTGGACGATCCGCGGCAGGAACTGGTCGCGCGGCTGCTGGAATACAAGAAGTACAAAGACGCGGCGAGCATGCTCGACGAGCAGGGCCGCGCCTGGCAGGAACGATTTGGCCGCGTGGCCGACGATTCGGCGGAGCGAATCGACCCGGCGCAAGCGCCGCTGGGGGAAGTCGAGTTGTGGGAACTGGTCAGCGCGTGCGGCCCGATCATCC
>JBBDYF010000245.1:0-14754 GCA_040901775.1 Pirellulaceae bacterium
GGCCAGCGCCAGCGGAATCAGAATCTGGGGGGAACAAGTCTTTGGCACGCTATTCGCCTCGTGGTGGGCCGCCGCCACAATCGTGGCGGACGGCCAAAAATCCCAACAATCGTTCTCAACAATCGTTACAGTTCCGCTACTTCAGCTTGAGCGCGGCCGGGGTCACCTCGACTTTGCCCAGTTTGTTGACGCCCGGCTTGATGTTGATCTTCACCTTGCCGCGGGTCCACTTGGTCGGCTTGCCGTCGAGCGTCACGTCGTTGAGGTAGCCGGTGTTTTCTTGCCAGACGACGAACGTCCATTCACCCACCGGCAAGTTCTTGATCGACAGGTGCCCCTTGGTGTCGGAGAAGCCGACGTAGGGATCGTCCTTCACCAGGATGTAGGCGTTCATCCAGGCATGAATGCTGCACTCGACCTTCGAGAACGACGATTCGGCCTGGGTGAATTTCTTTTCAACCTTGCCGCCGGCGGGAATCAGGTCGTTGAACGGCGGGTTGTTGAAAAACTCGACCTTGCTGTTGTGGCCCAGCGGATCGCTATTGCCCAGCACCAGCGTCTGCCCCGTGCGCACCGTCAGGATGTGCGGCTCGAAGCGGCAATTCTTGTTGTCGAGCTTCACGCTCGCGGCGGCGGTCTTTTCGTAGTCGGGATGGACCGGCACCTTTTTACCGGGACCGGGCAGCAGGTAGATCGCGATGTTGGCGATCCCCTTGGTTTTGGGATCGACCACCACGTTCTCGCGGACCAGCTTGTGCTTGCCGCAATAGGCCTGATCCTTATCGGGGATGATCGGTTCGGCCTTGGCATTCCCCTTGAGGAAAAAGTCGGCCTCCAGGTCGCCCCATTGCTGGGCGCTGGCCATGCCAGAAGTGGCCAGCACTCCGAGAATCGAGAGGGCAATTTGCAATCGCATTTCAAGCACTCCTTCAGTAGCGACGCGTCGCCCGCCGCTAGATTCGCGGCGGCCAGCGGCCTAATCGGGTGAGAGAGGTCGAACCGGCGGCCGCACGAGTTCGACGCTCGCCTGGGCGGGATGTGCGGCCAATCTTCCATGATAGGCGGTCGATCCAGCATCGGCGAGGGTCGCGCGGCATTCCAGTAGCGCGGCATTCCGCAAACTCCACCTCTCTCGACATCATTCTCCGGAACTTCCCGTCGCGGCCGGCGCTTCGGTCGCCGGTGCGGCCTCGGCGGGCGCATCTCCAGCGGGCGCGCCCTCGGCAGGCGCACCTTCGATGGGCACAGCCACCGGCTTCACCATGTCGGCAATTTTGCGGCTTTGGCGGGAATATTGATCGTAGTTCATCAGCAGATCGACCAGGGCATCCACCTGCTCGGTGCTCGTGCCGTGATACAACTCCTGGCTGACGCCCCCTTCAAAGGGCAAGGCCGGATCGTACTTCACGTTCACGGGCATCGAGGTGTACGGCAAAATCATGTTCGGCTGCGCGATCCAGCGACGCAGGAATTCCGGCTTGAACCGGCGATACACGTCGGCCAGGTTCGGCGCTTTGGCCCGGTCGCGACCCTGCGGCTCGAAATCGCCCACCTGGTGGCACTTCACGCAGTAATTGCCATCGACCACGATCTGCATCGCGTCGTCGTAACGCCGGGCCAGCAGCTCCGATGGCGATTGCTCGCTCCACGCGCCCCCCTCCGCGGGCATTTCGCCCGCCGCTTCGAGCGCTGCGGCGTAGTCGCGCGCCTCGGCCGCCATTTGACTGTCTAGCCGCCGCGGACTCAGTTGATAGGGATATTTGGCGTTATCGACGGCGGCAAAGTAGTTGACCAGCGCCGTCGCCTCGTCGCTCGACATGTTGAACTTCGGCATTCGCAGGAACGTCGCCGGACGAATCGGATACGGCTCGAGCAGGAAGTCGTGCAGCCACGACGCCTGCACCTTCTCCCCTTCGCCGACCAGCGCGGGGGGCAACCAGCCGTAAGCCTCGGAGCCGGAGGCATTCGGATTGGACTCTCGTTCCAGTCGCGTGACTTCCGGCAACAGGTACTTGGTGAGCGCGCCTCCCCAGACGGGCTGGCGAGTATCCAACTGCTGCATCGTCGCGCCAATGGCCGACTGGCCCGTCGCATACACCTCGCCGTCGATGATCGTCGGCTGCCAGAGGTCGATCGCCAGCCGCAACTCTTCGCGTGCATACGGCTCGGCATCGTCCAGAGTCAGGCCGTCGGCATCGGTCAGTTCCGGCAAGCCGTCGGTCTTCGACAGCTTCGGCAACCCCAGCAGGTGGCTATGCAGCAGGTTGCGATGGTCGGGCGTGGCCTGCGCCTGCAGCGCCTGCGAACTCGCGTCGGGACGAAGGAAGGGAAACACGGGGAGCTGCTGGCCGGGGGGCGTTTGCGGCCCGAAATCCCCCTTGGCGTAGCTGATGTTCCACTGTTCCAGCTCCAGAATGTGGCAGCCGCCGCAGTTGTACTTTTCGAGCGCCTTGCGACCGGCGATGAGGGCCGCGCCCCGGTCGTCCGGCGTGAAGATGTACTTTTCCCGCGGTGGATCGGCGACCAGCCCCAGCACGAACGTAATCACCGCCTCCCGCTCTTCCAGCGTAAAGGGGAACTGCGGCATCCGCAGCCGTTCGTTGTACCGCTTGTTTTCGGTCTTGCGGAAGTCGTAGCTGCGGGGCTCTTTCAGTTTTTGATAGATGAAACCGATTCGGTTGCCCGCCTGGACCTGATGATGATAGTAGGCTTCGGACGCCTGATGCTCCATGTCGTGTGGGGCAGTTTTCGCAGCCGTCTCGCCGTGGTCGCCGTGGTCGGCCGACGGTCCCGCGGCATGGCCGTTGTCGGTTGTGTGAGCGTGACCGTGCCCTTCCAGATAGTGCGTGATGTGCTCGAACGCCAGCCGCGAGGGGTCCTTGCGGCCCCAGTCGGCCAGACCCGTGCCGATCGGCTTGGCATCCTCGAAGCCGGGAATGTCGTGACAGCCGTAGCAGCCGTACTTGGTAATCGTCTTGCGGCCGATGTATTGCAGCCGTTGTTGATCGGTCAGTTGCTCGCCGGGGGGAACGATCAGATCCTTCTCGGCCCCTTTCAGTCCCTCTTCCAATTCGGGCGGAATGCCCAATTGGTAGTACTCGTCGGCCAAGTCTTTATAAAACGCTTCGTTCAAGTATTCGAGCGTCAATTGCTTGAGGGCCTCGATCCCCGCCTGGTCGAGCGGCTGGTTGGCGGCCGTCGCTTCCGGCGCGGGCTGCCAGTCCGAGGTGGACGCCGCCAGCAGGTAGGTCGCAATGTCGTCGGCCGGGTCGAACCACTTGTCGTCGTCGGCGCTCAGCGGATCGGCTCCGGCGTCTTTTTCCGGGTCCAAAAACAGGTCCGGCATCACCGTGCGGGCGTGATAGCGGGTCGGCTCTTTGATCCAGCTATACAGCCAGTCGGGCCCCTGCGGGTTGCGCTCGGCGCCGAATTTGTCTCCCACGGCCGACAGGTCCGGTCCCTGCACGATCTCTTCGGGGCTGCGGTACTTCGCGATCTCGGGGAAATCTTTGTGATTGTGGCACGCCAGACAGCCGCGAGTTTGGAACTGCGTCTTCCCGCGGGCGACCTTTTCTTCGTCGGTCCAAGGGTCGATCCCCGGCTCGCGCGGCAGCGGCTCGTAGAGCTGCACCAGCTTTTCCACGGGCGCATTGGTCGGCGACATTTGCCCATCGCTCTGGGCGAGCAAAAACTCCATCGTACCCCGAATCTCGATCGGCTCGAGTTTCGCCGCGAGATGGTCGGTCATTTCGCCTTGCTCGTTCTTCAAGTGATCCCACAAGCCGAAAAACTTGGGCATCCGCGTATCGGGGCGGAAGTTCGTCGGGTCGCGGATCCAGTCGTAGAGGAATGTCCGATCGACTTTGGCCCCCAGATACCTCAGGCTCGGCCCCGGCTTGCGCTGGTCGCCGGGGGTCTCTTGATCCTTGAACCAGCCCGCCATCGCCTGAATTTGCGGGCCAAACGTCGTCCATGCCTGCTGGGCCAGCGGCTTGTTGGCGTTTTCGCTGGCAATCCGCACATCCTCGTCCAGCATGGCCTGCAGCTCGTGGCGGGCGGCGTCGTCTTGGGGGCGGCTGGCCAGTGTCGTGGCCAGGCGGGCGGCTTGGCGGATATTTTCCTGATGCTGGGCGATCGCTGCCGCGGGATCGGTTGCCGCGGGCTCCGCGCTGGCTGCTTCTTCGGCAGTGCTTGGCGGCTGCTCGCTCGCTTGCCCGGCCAAGCGATCGAAATAGGCTTGGCGGGCCGGCAACAGCGGCAACAGCGCTTGGGCCGCGGCAAAATAGTTCGGCTCGAGCCGCAAATCGGGGCCGATGCGGCGGTTCGGGCCGTCGTGGCCGTTCACTTCGTGGCAGCCGTAGCAGCCGTATTTGCGGATCAACTGGTAGCCATGCACCACCTTGGGGGCGGGCGGCTCGGGAAAGCGCTCGCTCGGCTCGAGATCGACCACCTCGTGATGGCACTTGAGGCACGCGCTTTCGACGAACCGCGCCGGATACATCGGATAGATCCAGTGGTGGTTGTCGAACCAGCCGTAATCGTGGGACCACTCCCGAGCCTGGTCCTGCGTGTTGGGCGCGTGCGAAGCCCATTTGAAATCGGTAGCGCTCCCCTGGCCGTCGTGGCAAATGGTGCAGGCAAAGGTTTGCAGGGCGTGCGGGCTGGAATCGCCGACGAACAGGTCGAGCCGCGGATGGGCGATGTAGGGGTTGGGCAGGCCGCGGCGGACGGTCAAACGGATCGGCTTGCCGTCCTGGGCGAGCACCACCAGGGCCGCGCCCGTTGGCTCCGCCCCGCGCTGGCCACCCAAGAACGGACTGCCGTTGATCCCCACGATCACGTCGCCCACGAGCAGGCCCGGCAGCCGCGGAAATGCCCGATCGGGCTGCCGCGGGAGCAGGCTGACCTGGGCCACCGCCTCGCGCAGTTCGTGGCCGGGCTGGCCGACTTCGCCGGGCTGACCGGGAATGGGCGGTTCTCCAGTGGTGAACTGCGCCCGAGCAGCGGGCGACTTGGGCAACACGAGCGACACGGTTACGTCGTCGGCTTGCAGCAGCCCTTCCGGCGCCAGGCGAATGCCCAGCCAGTCTTCGAGCGACAGCGGAATGGGCTTGCCCTCTGTGTCGATCCGCTGTTTCGGCGGCGCGTCCTTGGGCGGAGGATACACCACCATTTCCAGCGTCTGCTGCGCGACGTAGGCCGGCGTTGTCGGCTGGCCGGGAAGCGACTTCTGCATCGAAACGTGGCAGGTGGTGCAGCGGTCGAAGCGGCGGACTTTGCGAAAGTTGTAGTCCTGCTCCAGCCCTTCCGACCACTGATTCTCGATCTTCCGCGGCGAGCCAAACGCATCCAGAATCGGCAGCGTCAGGATCTTCTTGCCAAAGATCCAGGGATACTCGCTCGACAGCGTGAAGTACGTTTCTTCCTGCTGGGCATACTGCGTTTTCAAGCGCTCCAGGCCCGCCAGGCTTTCCTCGTATTCCTTTTGGGCCTGGTCCGCCTCGACGGTCATTGCCTGCACTAGCTTGTCGAGCGCCTTGCGGTGGGCGCTATAGGCCTGATACCGCAGGTTGAGGGCGGTATAGGAGTTGCGATCGTCCGGGCCTGTGCCTTCGACGAGCAGGCGGATTGCCTCTTCGCGGCGGGCCAGTTCGGCGGCACCCAGGTTGTCGCGGATGGCGATATCGCGATTGGCCTTGGCGGCGTCGATATTGGCCGATTTGAACTTCCGCTCGCCCAGCACCTTGTCTTCGCGGCTCTTGGCGGCCGCGATGACATCGTTCAGATCGTCGAGCAGGCGAGTGCGAACCGCGCCGGCTTCGCGTTCGGCGGCCAAGGCCGCCGTTTCAGCTTGGTGGGCGGCCGAGGCCAGCGATTGATCTTCGGGCTTGGCTTCGGCGGCGGCAAAAGCGGCCTTGGTCGCGGCCCGCAACTCGACCGCTTTGGCCGACAGGGGGGCCAGCCGAGCCGCCCGTTTGTCGATCCACTCGGTCTCGACCGTCGTCTTGCGATACTCGGCGTCGTCCTGCATCCGCCGCTCGAATTGCGCCAGCAGATCGGGATCCAGCGGCTGGGCCTGGGCGGCGACGATCGCCTGGCTGAGCGACTCGTGCTCCAGCAGGGCGTCGGTGGTGGCGAACTGCTCTTGCCGCCACTGGTTCATCTTCAGGTCGATATTGACGGCCTTGGGCTGGATGGCCTTCCAGGGACGGGAATGATCCTTGTAGAACATCCAGACCGTGGCGAACGTCAGCACGACGCCGCCGATCGCGAACGTGCGATGCAGCAGGCTGGAGTCGCGCCAGGTGGATTCCGTTGCGGGCATGGCAGAGCCAGGGAATGAGTGACGAGCGGTGTCTGGCGAGCCGACGACTCACCGTTCACCGCCGCGCGCTGTTTCAAAAGTTCAACATGTATTCGGGCAGCGAAATAAAGTATTTCAGATGGGCCGGCGACCAGCGGCAGAGCATCTTGATCGGCAACAGCATCATGAACAGCAGCAGGTTCGTCAGCACCATGTAGCGAATGAAGCCCATTCGCACGAACAGGTGTTGAAAGAACTTGCTGAGCACCACCAGCGCCGGCGGCACCAGGGCGAAATAGCCGATCACCAGCACGATGCCGGGCGATTCGCGGAGCAGGGCAAAGACGAACTTCACCCCTTCGCTCGCTCCTTCGGGCGCGCGGGGGCGCGTCGAGCGCAAGGCGTCGATCCAAAAATAGTCGGCCAGGTCGCGGTTGTTCAAAGCCTCGACCTTGTGGGCGTCCCAAATTTCATACGGACCAAAAAAGTTCCAGTTCGGGCCGCGGAGGAAGGTTCCCATCACGATCAGCGTGACCCACAGCACCAAAAAGCCAAACTGAAACATCACGTAGGCGAATTTCCGCTGGTCGATCGTGTAATAGCCGTTGCCCGACTTGTTGAAATCGAGATAGGGAATGGCCATCAGGCCGGCCACGATCAGGCTGGGCAGCACCACGCCCGCCATCCAGGGATCGTAATAGACCAGCATCTCTTGCAGCCCCAAAAAGTACCACGGGGCCTTCGACGGATTGGGCGTTTTCACCGCGCTGGCCGGCTCTTCCAGCGGCGCTTGCAGGGCGATCGCCCAAAACAAGAGCAGCGCCGTGATCGCCACCATGCAGATCAGCTCGGTATAGACCAGGTCGGGCCAGACCAGGACTTTTTCGTTGTTCAGCTTCTCCAGCGGCCCGAGCCCCTGCTTAAGCCGATCGTCGTTCTTCACGGCCTGCGAGGCGGAAAGCCAGGTGAAAAAGCCGATCAAAAAGATCAAGCCCACGATCGGCACATTGTCGGCCTTGGTGACGATGGCCGCGAAGTTTTGATCGGTGATCGACATGCCCATAAGCAGCAGCGCCAGGTTCAGCCCCGCCCAGGCCACCCACGGTTTGACGAAGAACCGCCGAAACACGAACAGCAGGCCCAGAATCACCAGCGATCCCAAGGTGTAGATCGTCGGGTCCATCAGCCAGTTGATCCCACTGCGCAAGGGGAGCGGCAGCGAGATCAGCTTCATCCAGTCGGGATCGCCGCTATAGGCCAGCGGAGAAATGAGCAGAAAGAACAGCGACGCCATCAGCCAGACGAACGCGGCCGTCAGCGGAAAACCGAGCCCCGGCACGCGGGCCAGCACCCGCTGGCGCTCGCCCGTCCACAGCAGGAACGCCGCGACGCCGTTCATCACCGCCAGCAGCAGATAGTACGTGCCGAGAAACCCGGCAATCTGCTTCAGGAAAATGTCGTAGGGAACGTGACCGTGCATGGTTAAATGTTAGTTGTCAGTTGTCCGTTGTCCGTTGTCATTGGCTAAAGTGGTCCGCTAATGCCGCCGTCCTTGCGCACCCGCCAAAAGTGAATGGCCAACAGCAGCGAAACCCCCAGGGGAATCGCCACGCAGTGCAGCACGTAAAACCGGTTGAGCGTTTCTTCGCCGACGAACCGCGCGCCTAACAGGCCAAACCGCGCGTCCGAGGCGTTGGTAATCATGTCGATGCCGTCGATCGTAAGCAGTTGGTTGCCCGGTCCTTCGTAACCCAAAAACGGCGTCGCCCGGGCCATGTTCGAGCCGACTGTGATCGCCCAGATGGCCAGTTGGTCCCAGGGCAACAAGTAGCCGGTGAACGACAGCAGCAGCGTCAGCAGCAGCAAAATTACGCCGACCACCCAGTTGAACTCGCGCGGCGGCTTGTAGCTGCCCGTCAAAAACACGCGATACATGTGCAGCCAAACGGTAATCACCATCGCGTGCGCCCCCCAGCGGTGCAGCTCGCGGAGGATCCCCAGGCTCGTCACGTCGCGCAGCGCCAGAATGTCGCTATAGGCCCATTCCAAGGTCGGGCGATAATAGAACATCAGCAAAACGCCGGTCACCGTCTCGACCAGAAACAGAAAGAACGTCACCCCGCCCATGCACCAGGTAAAGCTGAGCGCGATCCCCTGCTTTTTGATCGACACCGGATGCAGGTGCAGGAAGAAGTTCGTCAGCATCACCACGATGCGATTGCGGCGATCGACCGGCGCGGGATGCCGGAAAATGCTCTTCCAAATCTGCGATTCGCGAATGATTTCGCCGAGCGTTGCCATGAGTCAAAGGTGAGAGGTCGGAGGTCGGAGGTCGGGAGGGTGAGGCTCGCGCCGAACCGGGATCAAACCGAAACGTACGAGGCGGTGTCCTTCCACTGCCCCATCTCTTCCTGAAAAGTGCGGCTCTTATCCACGAGCAACTGTCCGTCGTCAGCCACGCTGACGGCGTACCGCTCGAGCGGCCGAGGCGCGGGGCCTTCAAAGTTCACGCCGTCCTTATAAAAACCGCTGCCGTGGCAAGGGCATTTGAATTTTTGCTCGGCTTCGAGCCAGTTCGGCGTGCAACCCAGATGCGTACAGACCGACTTGAGGGCGTAGATAATCGGCGCCCCCTCGAATTCGTGCCGGACGATCCAAACGCCAAACTGAGCGATGAACTTCGTTTCCACCTGGCCGGGGGCCAACCCGTCGGGAAATCCGACTTTGAATTTCGTCGGCGGCTCGATCAGGATGTTGGGGAACATGAACCGGGCCGTCCCCAAGAGCCACATCAAATGCGTGGCGGCCAGCGCGGAAAAACCGATCGCCATCGACGACCCGAAAACCATCCCCGCCACGGCCCCCAAAAACGAACGACGCGAGCCCGCCTCGGCTGTCGCCGCCCGCGAACGGGCGTAGTCGGGCTTGGCCGGCATCGGCGGCACTTCGATCTTCTTCTTGCCGGCCGGGGCCGCGGGCGTCGCCAAGGCGGCCGCCTGCGACTTGCTCATCGGGCCAGGTTTCGCTCCCGTGCGAGCGGCCGCCAGAATGCTGGCCGTGTCTTTCGGAGCAGCGGACCCACCGTTGCTTTCCCCCCCTGGCTTGGCGGCAGCCGGTTTGCTAGCCGCTTTCTCGGCTACGGCGGGCTGGGCAGCCTTCTCGGCCACGGCCGGTTTGGCGGGCTTCTCGGCAACGGCTGGCGCTGCGGCCCCCTTTCCGGCGCGGGCGGCGGCCAGAATGTCGGCCATGCTCATTCCCTTGCCACCAGCAGGAACCGCCTTAGCGACTGGAGCGACAGACCTGGAATCACTAGCCGGCGCGGCGGCCGCGGCAGCAGGCTCCTGCGGGGCCGGTTCGTTAGCGGGAACCTCGGCAGGCGCAGCGGAAGCACTTTGTCCGGCCTTTGCCGCTCGGGCGGCAGCCAGGACTTCCTCGACCGACATTTTCTTGGCCATAGCGGGCAGCCTGGGGAGGTCGGCGGCGAAGCGTTAACCTGTTCTCAGGGAAACACTTAAGATCGAGATCGAACTGCCGGAGCGACCTTTGTGATATTTTTCACGAACCCTATTAGAGTTGTAACCGCGCCGGCGTCCTTGTCAACTCCCCATCGCCTAAATCCTTGGCAGGAAAGGGGCGGGCGACGCCTGCACCCCTACCAAACGACGCGCCTAAGCCGCGGCGAAACGCGAAAGTTAACGCACACTGGGGAATTTGGGTAGATGCCCAGCCTCACCGCGCTAGGGCACTTGAGATGTCGCCAGGGAAAGCTTCCCGGCCGAAGGCTTCGAATGCCGTCAGTTGCTCATTGGTGCGATACTGGGTTTCGGCCAGAGCCGCCGCTGCGCGCAGGGCCGCATCTCGCTGGTGCTGCGTCATGCAACGCAAGTCGCGCGCGGTGGCCAGAGCAACTGTCGATGGAATCGCGTTCATCGGAACCTCCAGGCCCAAATCTAACCTGCCCGCCGTCATTCGAATTGGAGCGTTGCGTTGCGATCTCGAACGATTTCAACATCCATTCCGTGAAACCCTTCTCGTTCCAGCACAGCGATGCCGTCTTTGAAAATTCTTCCACTCAGTTCGCCGAGTTCTTCCCGTCCACATTTTGCCAAATCGTAGGCCATCAGAACGGGTAGCTTCATCTTTTTAGGTGCAGCACCATTTGTCTGAAAGAACTCGGCTTCTTTATCGATAATATGATGAAGCGCTTCTCGTCCGGTCGGCATGACATAATCTCCTTTGGGCCCCCTGACCAGTTGCAGTTCCTCGATCCCAATCTTCGCCACCCGACTGTCGCGGACGTGGACCGGCAATTTGGCCGCGTGGCTGCGATAAGCATCTGCGACGGCTTTGACAAGGGGACTTTGGAGATGCAATAGCCGCACTCGGAAAGGGTCAAAATCAGCATCCTTTAGTGCAGACGCGATTCGCAGCACTATCCCATAGCTGAAGGCGAAGTCTCGCTCATCAAGGGCGTCTAAAGCGATGTAAAACGACCATTGTTCGCTCTCATAACTTTTCGCCCAGAATGCAAAAACGACGCGCACCTCTTTTTCGAACGCCGTCAAAAACTCCTCGGCAGCGTCGCGCTCTTCACTTACCAACGCTGTCTGATCCATGGCATTATCCCGTGAACATTGTCTCGAATTGCTTGGTTTAGCGCTTCGGCACTAGCGCGCGTCTTCATTTCATAGCGGCTTCGCTCGGTCCAACTCCTGACTAGGAGCCAATTCTCGCCCAAGGTCGGATCGGTGCGAATATCCGACTTTAAAACGGCTTCAATCTCCGCGAGTTTCACAAGCTCCTCAAGGTCGTGCGTCCAGCACTTTTCGGAGAATCTCCTTTCGATAAAAACTAGTTCGGGCGCAAGAGCAAGCCGGGCCAACAAACATGACTTTAGGCCACACTCGACGGCGTATCCAGCCAAATAGTAGGCTGACGGCCAATTGCTTGTCAGCAAAAGCGACTCAGAAGCAAGCAGTCGTTCTTCGGCGATCTGTTGCCAGTCAGCTCGATTCACCGCGTGACTCGCCTCGGGTTGAACTAGAAGCTGAAGAACGCCACATCAGGACTTCCCTACACGAGCTGCCATTACCGATTAAACAAAAACGCAGGGCTGTTGATGAGCGCCCAGGCGAGGTCTTGCACGCCGATCTGGCGGGCGTTTTTCATCTGCTCGGTCGCTTGGGTTAGCTCCGTCGTCAGGCGGATCAGGTCGCCATCGAGCGCGCGGTAGTGGCCGGCGATTGCGGCTGCCTGTTCGGGCGTCCTCTGGTCGGCGGGCACGGCCAGCGCGGCGGCAATCGCCTCGGGCAGGTTGTTGCCCACGATGGGCCGCTGGCCGTCGGTCACGCTGAGGCGGAACTTGCCGAGCAGGTGCTTGCCATCGGGATATTGCTGCGACAGGGTGAGCGAGACGAGCGAGCCGCCGTCGTACCCTTGATCGACTTTGGTTTCAAAAATGGCCGCGTGCGCCTTGCCGAACTGCGGCATGATGGCCCAGCCGGTATCTTCGCGGTTGTCGATCGCCCCCGCGACGAGCCAACCCTCTTGGCTGAACGTGGCCGAGGCGTTGTGCAATTCCACCGCTGCGGCGCTGGCTGGATCGACGCTGGCAGGGTCTGCCTTGGGGACGATCGTCAACTTCAATTCGCTGAGCACGAAATTGCCGTTGGGCGAGCGCCCGGGTCCGCTGGCGGGAAGCGTGGCGTCGCTGAGCGCTTCCAGGCGAATCGCGGTGATCCCTTTCATATCGGTCGGCGCGACGAAGGTATAAACGTCCTTCGCCGTAGTGCCGCTCGCGAGAACCGACTTGTCGTCCTGTTTGGCGAGCGTCGCCCCGGCGGCCGATTTCAGGTCGCTCGCTTCGAGCGGCGTCCAGACGACCGGCTTGCCGGCCGCTGCTTCCCAGGCCGTCTGCTTGGCGGGAAGTTGCTTTTCGTACTCGGCCAGGGCGGCAGCCGTCGTGGCCTGATCTTCCTTGGCCGCCTGCATCGCATCGATGCCGAGCTTCAGTTCGTCAGCCGTCGGCTTGCGGGCCAGAAAGCGGACGAAGACCTCTTCGATCAGCTTGGCATCGTCGGCTTCCTGAGCCACCCGCAGGTTCAGTTCGCTCTTGGGGTCGGCCAGGGCGTCGGCGACCGTGGGGCCGTTGATCAGCTTGAGGATCGGCCCCAGCACCATGCCGGTCGAGCGCTCGCATTCGCACGACGATTCGCGCACCGGCCGGCCGAAATCTTCCAGAAACGACACCGAAATGCCCGCATCGGGCAGTTCGGCCGCTCGGAAGCCGGCCGGCACGCCGGGCAGGTGCTGCGTCGAGCCGGCGGCCATGTGAATGGCGTCGTACAACACCTCGGCCGGCAAACGCCGCGGCAGTGCGTGCGAGTAGTTGATGCCGTCGTCCTCGTTCCACTTGTTGGTTACCACCGACTGCTGATAGGTGCGCGACTTGCAGATCGTCCGCAACATGTGCTGGGCGTCGAAACCGCTGGCGACGAAGTCCTTGGTCAGGGCGTCCAAGAGGGCCGCGTTGGTCGGCGGATTGCCGGCCCGGATGTCGTCGATCGGTTCGATAATGCCGACGCCGAGCAGGTAGCCCCACAGCCGGTTGGCGTAACTCTTGGCAAAATACTGGTTTTCTTCCGAGGTCATCCACTGGGCGAGTTGATCGCGGCGGGTGGCGTCGGCCGGGGCCAGATCGTCGTGCGTGTAGGGGAACGAGGGAGGCGTCACCACACCGGTTCGGTCGTGTTTGACGTCGCCGCTGCCGGTGTCGTAGATCACCTCGACCAGCGGCACGGCCCCTTCGACCGCGCTGCCGCCGATGTTTTGCCCGGCGAATTCCGCCTTCTGCTTGCGGCCTACCTGGGCGAAATATTGCGACAGGTTGTAGTATTGGTCTTGGGTCCAGCGCTCGAACGGATGATCGTGGCACTTGTTGCAGTTGAAACGCACCGCCAGGAACAGGTGCGTCGTGTTCTCCATCGCCGCGGTCGGCTCGCGCAAAATCTTCCAATAGGCGGCGGCCGGGTTTTCGAGCGTCGAGCCGCGAGCCGTCAGAATCTCGTGAGCCATCCGATCGTAAGGTTTATTCGCGGCGACCGATTCCTTGATCCAGTTGCGCAGGGCGACCGAGCCCTCCTCGCCCAGGAACTTGCGGTTCACCTGCAGCATGTCGGCCCACTTGTTGGTCCAGTACTCGACGTACTCTCGGCTGCCGATGAGCTGGTCCACCAGCGCTTCGCGCTTGGCCTTGCTCTCTCCCTCGGCGGCCAGAAAAGCGAGCGCCTGCGGCCCGGTCGGCGGCAGGCCGGTCAGGTCGATATAGACGCGGCGGACGAACTGCTCGTCGGTGCAGAGGTCGCTCGGCAGGATTTTGACCTGCTGCAGCTTTCGATCCACCAACTCGTCGATGTAGTTGTATTGCGGCTTTTGCTCCCAGACGAAGCCGGAACGATCCCCCATCACGATGATGGTGGTGGCGGCATACGCCCCTTCGTAGCGGACGAGCACGGGGGCTTCGCCGCGACGCAACGTGGTGAGCACGCCGCTGGTGTTGGCCTCGATGATTTCGATGTTGCCGCTTTCGATGAAGGCTTCGCGCGTCACGTCGCGCACCAGGCCATCGGTGTAGGTGGCGATCACGGTGACTTGCTGCTTCATGCCGGGGCGCGGCACGGTTGGATCGAGCGGGAAGACCTCGATCTTGGCCACTTTCGGCGCGCCCAGATCGAGCTTGACCCCCTGCGTGATCCAGTCGCGGACCAGTTCATAATAGGGGTGACCCACCGCGGTGCGGACGCCGCCGACATGCGGGATCGAGCCGGTCGCTTTGAGCAGCATCAGGCTTTGATCGGGAGCGGCCCGATTGAAGCGGCGGCCTCCCATGTCGTCGGTGAAGGCCCGATGGTCGTATAGGGCGTCGTAGCCGCGCAGCGAGAGTTTGAAGCCCGCCTTGCCGTCCTTCGCGCCGTGGCAGGTGCCGGCATTGCAACTCATTCGGGAAAGGGCGGGTTGCACGTCGCGCAGAAAGCTGACCGGGTGCGGCGCGCTCGCGCCGCCGACCGTAACCGGCACCGCTACCGAAAGGCTGCCGTAGGTGAAGGTGACCTGGTCGGTTCCGTCGGCCTTGGCCCGGACCAGACCGTCGCTGGTAACGCTGACGGCGGCGCCGCTCTGGGCGGCTTTGGCCAGGCGGGTCAGATCGACCAACTCGCCCGTATCGAGCTTGCCCGTCACGAGCACTTGCCGGTAGTCGAACTTGTGCGTCAGTTCGACCGCGGCCGGCCGGGCCTCGATGGCTACCACGTTCAGCCCGGCGGGCAGCGCTTCGGCCGGGGCCTCTTCGCCGCGAACCGAAACCACCAGGGCCGAAAGGGCGAGGGCCGAGATCCAGCAAAGTACGCAGAAGGGGCGATTCAGTTTCATGACGAAAATCCAAGTTCGGGACA
>JBBDYF010000246.1:0-14616 GCA_040901775.1 Pirellulaceae bacterium
GGAGGTGTCGCAACGCCCGCGATCTTTGTTCCCTGGCGCCGGAGCGGTGGTTTAAGCCGCTCCGGCGCTCAGTAAAAAGCTCCACCGGGAAGCACTGTGGAAAGCAACTGACCCAGAAGTCGCTATCCAAAGCTTAATTGCTTCGACCCAGGAGGGAGGGTAGCGGCAAATTCCCGCAAACTTGCCGCCTCCGGTGAAGCTCCTCGATTAGTCGGGAGCTGGGTGCGTTCTCCTTCTTTTGTTTTTCAGGCCGCTCGCTGGCGGCACCTGGAGCGAAGTTGCTCGGCGGCCACTCGGCCACAGGTGGGCGGAGTAATAACAGGGGCCGCGCGGCCGCACAATTGCAAAACTTTCAATTCCGCGGAATCTTGCAGATTCCGATTTTCGTCGAGCCAAGCGACCAGCCGAGCAAGCGCCGCCGCGGGATCTTCCACCTCAATTCCAAAGCGGCCGGGCCACGGGGCAAAGCCGGCGATGGGTGTGACCACGCCGCACGCGCCGCGAAACAACGCATGCTGCGTGCTGCACGCCGTCTGGCAGGCGAGCCCCGGAATGCGCCAGAACAGATCGCCCGGCTGCACCGCGCGGCTGTCCACAGCGATCGAGCCGATCGCAGTCCACTCGCCCGCCAAGGGGGGCAGCGGGCCGAAGCGCAGCTCCCCCTCGACAAGGCTGGCCAGATCGCACAGGCAGAGGTGCATGGCGTTTGTCTCCTTAACCGAAGATGCGCAGCCGCGGCCCGGCCAGTTCTTCCTCGCCGCGGGCGTAGAGCCACGCGCAGGCGACTTCGCGATCGTCGTGCGGCTGGCGCTGGCGGCCGACGATCTGGCCCGCGCGGTCCCCTTTGCCGGTGATAAGCACACTGTCTTCGGCGCGGGCCTGCCCCAGGGCGAGACGAATCGCTTCGGCCCGGTTGGGCAGGACATGCGCCCGCTGCGGCCGGGCGAAACCGTCGAGCATGTCGTGGACGATCGCCCCCGGCTCTTCGTGCCGCGGGTCGTTGCTGGTGAGGATTGGCAGACTCGCCCCGCGTTCGAGCACGCGGCCCATCATTGGGCGGGCGGATTGCCCGCGCTCGCCATGGCAGCCGGCGACGACGATCACCCGGCCGCGAGTGACGCGGCGCACCGCCTTGATCGACAGGGCCAGCGTTTCGGGAGTGCCGGCCCGATCGACAAAGACGCCGAACGGCTGGCCGCATTCGAGCCGTTCGAGCCGGCCGGGAACCCGCTCGATCGCTTCCAACCCCTGCACGATGGTCGCCAGGTCGAGGCCGCAGGCCAAGCCGACGGCGGTCGCGGCCAGGCAGTTCGAAACGTGGTGGTCGCCGATCATTCGCGTCCGCACGGGGGCGGTCTGATCGCCGGCCGCCAGCAAAAAGGTTTGCTCGCTTTTGTGCCGCTCCAGCACACTGGCCGAGATGTCCGCCTCGGCATGCAGGCCAAAGGTCAGGCACGCGGCCGATAGTTTCGGCAACAGATTGCGCGAACGATGATCGTCGGCGTTGATGACCGCGACGCCGCCGCTTTTGAGTAAGCTAAACAGCCGGCGTTTGGCCCGCTTGTATCCAGCGGCCGAGTTGTGCAGGTCGAGATGATCGCGGCCAATGTTTGTCAGCACGGCGGCATCGAGTTCGATCCCCGCGGCGCGCCGCTCGGCCAGGGCCCGGCTCGAAAGTTCCAGCACGGCCGAATCGCAGCCGGCCCGGCTCATGCGTCCCAACCAATCGGCCAGTTGCTGGGTGCTCGGGGTTGCCTGCCGCGGGGCGGTCTGCGTCAGCGAGTCGCTGTAGCCCACGCTCGACAGCACCCCGACCGACTCGCCCGCTTTCTCGAAGATCGAGGCCAGCAGCAGCGCCGTGACCGATTTGCCCGCCGTTCCCGTGATGCCCACGGTTCGCAGCTTGCGGCAAGGATGGCCGGCGAGCGCTTGTGCGAGCCGGCTGTGGGCGACGCGGGTATCTTTCACCAGCACCACCGGGGCATCGACGCTCACCAGCCGCTCGGCCAGCACCGCCACCGCGCCGCGGGCGACCGCCTGGCGGGCCTGCTCGTGGCCGTCGCCATCGGCGGTGGTCAGGGCGACGAACAGATCGCCCGCGCGGCAATCGCGCCAATCGGGCGAGCACGAAGCGACGCGCAGGTCTCCTTCGCGCAGAAACTTCGCCGCGGGCAACACCTCGCGCAGCGAAACGGGACGCACGCCAACTTGGGTTCTTGCCATCGCCGTAGGCCTCCTTGCCTTGGGGTGACGTATTGAAAACTCTCAGCCGCCCTCCTGGCTGGCCGGGCCGCCTGGTGGGCGGCGAAAGAGAATTCTCGGCAAGCGGCCGAATCCGTCAAGCCGAACTTGTGTGGGCAATAGCTAGCAGTTGATCCTTGGTAGAACGCCGGCATCAGGTAATTCGTGACTCTTTGTTCGCGTGGTGTGACATGAAAGCAGCTGAGAGTTTGACAAAGAGGCTGCAGCCTGTAGAGTTGAGGAAGAGCGATCGTAAGCCATTGCCGGGAAAGGAGTTGCGAAAAATCAAATCAAAAATATTGGCGTTGATTGCGCAATCAAGCGAATTGCCAATCCGAACTTCGAAGTATCCTGAGTTTCACTTTTCTTGAGGAGTCACTGTCCATGATTTGCAACCAACGGTTTGACATCAAAGTGGTCGCGGCCGCTATTTTGATTAATAAGCGCGAACTGCACGTAGAAGAACTAACTTCTTTAATTCTCAACAGTGAGCTCTCAACGCTTGGACTAAAAGGAAAGACCCCTCCCCGTCAAACGGTAACTTCTGTCCTTTCAACCAACTACACAATCTTCGCCAACAATCGGCGTGCGAATCGACGTGGCGATGGGTTTTGGTGGCTAAACAATTCGGATGAAGTACTTCGTGATCCAGAAGTGTCTCTATGCTTCAAAATGTTGACCGAGCACAGCATTTGAGAAGTAACCGTTGTGCATCAATCCTGTCCTTTAGGTGCAAGATCGCTTGATGCCGAATCTGAACCGTGGAGAGTCATCAATGGCGGAATCGAGGCGTTTGTCACTAATTGAGATTGAAGCTGTTTCCCGAGCAATGGGTACTCGTCGTCGATCCGCAGACCGATGCCGCGTTAGAAGTTCAAGCAGGCCGCATCGCTTGGCATGGGACGGTTCGCGACGAAGGGTATCGCGTCATCGCCGAATTGAAACCGCGACGATTTGCGGTCCTATTTACGGGGAACGACCCTCAAGGCATGGAATACATGCTGTGAGGATTGCGAGCCTATGGTCGCGCCGCGCGAATGTCGTGAGCACTCTGAGTTCCGTAGCGAATCGACCGGAACCAGGTTTGGTTCCGGCTAAGAACACTACGGCGCCGGGATATAGTTCAGCGTGTAATACGCCTGCGGGTGCAAGAGGGGTAGACCCGCGGCCGAGCGGAGGCCGTCGAGCTTCAAATCGTGAACGTGCCCTTCCTGCAACTTATCGACCGTCAGCAGCACGCTGCGCCCGTCGGGGCGGACTTCCACCTTGGTGATGGCCGGCTCGGTCGGATCGACCTCGGGGCTGCCATAGACGGCCTGGTAGATGTAGGTGTAGGTCGTCAGCTTGTACGACCGGGGATCGGCCGCGGTCACTGGATCAACCTGCTCGGTAAAAGTCAGCTCGAAGCCGTCGGGCCGGGCATGCATTTCCAGAACTTCAAACGGAGTTTTGCCGGTCCAGACCAGCCGGTCGAGGGCATACGGCTGCGTGCCGCGCGAGCCCCAACCGCGATTGGTTCCGCCGACAAACAGCGAGCCATCCTGGGCGAAGGCGAACGAGAGCGTGCCGCTGCCCAGCCCCTGCCGAAAGGGGAAACAGGCCCCTTGATAGTGTCCCTTCACTTTTTCGAGGCAGACCCGCATCACCGTGCTGTGCGTCTGGTCGCCGACAAACAGTTGCTGCTGGAACGGGCCGAACTTGCCGCCTGAAAGATCGCAGATGATTCCCGACGCGGATTGTCCCATTTTGTTGTAGGGAAAATAAATGGCCGGCGGCTCCAGTTCGGGAATTTTCTTTGCCTCGACCATCATCCGGCTGCCGCTCATCGGTTCTTTTGGTTGCGGGCCCATCGCTTCGCCCGCCAGCGCATACCACTTGTTGCCGGCTGGGTGGCCGACGAACTTGCCGGGCCGCAGCCACTTGAGCGAGCTGGTGCCGTTCCATGGGCCCTGATTGTCGGTATAGAACATATCGCCGATCGCGTTGGTGCCCATGCCGCCGGGCGAGCGGAGTCCGCTGGTCGTGGGAATCACCTTCCCCTCGGGAGTGATCCGCAGGCACCAGCCGCGATATTTCACTTCGCTGGAGAACGAGCCGGTGAGGCAAAGCGTCACCCACAGATTCCCTTCCCGGTCGAACTTCGATCCGAAGGCGTACTCGTGGTAGTCGCCGTTGATCTCCCAGCCGTCGCTGACGGTCTCGAACAGGTCGGCCCGGCCATCTGAATCGAGGTCTTTCAGGCGGGTCACTTCGCCGCGCTGCACGCAGTAGAGCCAGCCGTCGTTGGCTTTGCCGGGAGTGCCGCGCCAGGCGAGGCCCAGCACCTCGTGCAAGCCGCTGGCGAATACCGAGTAATTGACTTCCTCGGGATTCTCGCCGAGCGGCTTGTCGATCAGGTACACGTCGCCGCGGCGGGTGGCCACGGCCAGTTGGCCGTCGGGCAGGAACTCGAGCGCGCCGGGCTCGAGCACGACTTGCTCGGACATCGGAAAGCGGATCAGGCGGTAATAGTCGTCCTCGGTTGCCGCCGGCGCTTGGGCCAGTGTGGACGATGCCGCCAGCGACAAGAACAACAGCGACAAGAGTAACAGCGACAACAGCAACCCACACAGCAGGCGAGTTCGATTCATCGTGCGTGTCCTTCGGCTCCCCGCAGTTCGGTACTTACCAGTCATACGTCACCCGGATCGTGGCTTTGTTTTCCGCAAAGGTGACTGGCAACAACAGCTCGGCCCCAGCGCTCGTTTGACGCAGCTCCGGCAAGGCCGGGGCCGCCGCCTTGAGGGTCAAGCGGCCGTCGATCAAATAGCTTCCATCGGCCTGATGCTCGATCTTGTCGGCGGCGGCCAGGCGAAACATCAGCCCGGCCGGCGGCTTGTCCGACGACAGCGCCAGCGTGCGCTCGAGCACGAAATAGTCGGACTCGCCAACCGCGGCCGGCGTGTCTTCCACCTGCACGTCGCCGTAGGAATACAGAAACGTCGGCCGCCGCTTTTCGCCCAGACGATAGCCCCGGAAGCGGTACCCCTGCTGCTTGGCGGGCGAGCCGGGCCAAAGGGAGCTGCCCGATTCGAGCACCGCCAGCGGCGGCCCCGCGGCGAGTTCGAAAATGTTGTCGCCCAGCGGCTTCTCGAAGCCCGCGCCGCGAGCCGTCCAATGTTTGGCGGCGTCGATAAACGCACCGTGCCAGATCATCGCCAGCCGCATTTCGTTGGCGTCGAACGCCAGATTGAGCTTGGCGGGATAGCCGACGCCGATCGCCCGGGTGCCGGCTCCCTCGATAAAGTTGCGATAGACGACCGCTTCGTCGAAGGCAATCACCTCCATCTGCCCGGTCACCAGGCCCAGCGGCAGGATGGCCCGGTCGCTATCGGACAGGTACGACCAGATCGAACGGGTTTGCAGGTCGATGCTGCCCCCCAGGATATCGGGCAGCGTGGAGATGCCGTTGGCATAGGGCGTGGGCATGCGCGTGCCGGGGCGATATTCCTGCGGATTGTGCAGGTAGTGATGAAACCAGTCGCGCCGCAGCCGCTGGGTCATCGTCGTCAGGCTGAGGGCTTGAATGCCGGTCGAACGTTTGTCGGCAAAGGTGTGACACTTGATGCACGAGAAGCCTTGCGCGCCGACCAGGCGGCGACCGACGGCCTTGAACCTTTTATCCTCCTCGTCCACGGTCAAATCCACCGCGGGTTTGATGGCGGCGGCGTCTGCCGTTTCGAGCGCTGCGACCAGCCCCGCGACGTTGTCGTGGCCGAACTTGGGCATTCGCGCGAACATGTAGGGGCGGTCCTTGGCGCCCTGCTCGAACACCGTCCGCAGCCACAGGGGATTCAGCTTCGCGCCGACGCCGGTCAGGCTAGGCGGAATGCGCCCTTCGTCCCCCATTTCCGGCATGTCGGACTGAAAGTGGACGTTGCGGGCCTCTTCGACGCCCCCCAGCTTGTTCCGCTCGTGACAGGCGGTGCAATTGAAGCGCACCAGGGTTCGGGAAATCAACTCTTCTGCCGCCAGCGGCGCTGCGGGGGGCGAGGCGGCGGCGGCGATGGCCGCGGCCATCGTCGTTCGCTGACGCTCGCTCAAGGAATAAGCGGGCCACTTGCCCGGCGCTAGGCTTAAACAACCCTTGGCGCTGCCCGCGAGCGCGGCGAGCGCCGGCGCTGTTTTGGTGGAAGCGATCGCCTGATCTGCCACTTTCAAACTATGACACGACGCACATCCCAAAGCGGCAAAATGTTCGCGTCCTTTGGCTGCCAGCTTGGCATCCACCTGAAATGCCTGCGGCGTCGGGACGGTTCCCTGGCTGGTTGTGGGGGCGACGATCAGCGAAGCGAGCGGCAGTTGGGTTTGGCCCGGCGCTTCAAAATCGACCTGCAGCACCTCCTCGCCCCCTTGCTCGAAGTATTCGACCACCACGGTATGCAGGCCGGCGGTCATCTTCACTTTCTTCCGCTTCTGTTGAAACGGATGGATGCCGTCGTTGTCGATCACCAGTTTGTCGTCGATCAGCAGCCGCGAGCCGTCGTCCGAACCGATCAGGAACAGATAATCCCCTTCGTGGTCGAGCTTAATCGTGCCGTCGAAGCGGAGCGCGAAGTTCTTCTTGCGGCGAGCCAGGCTGACGTCGAAATTGCTGGCGTCGCCGACTTCTTTTGGCGTCAGCTTGCTGAAATCGGGGAGCTGGTCCCACGAGCCCTCGTAGTAGGCGTACTGCAAGCCCGAGACGATGTCTAAGTCGTTCAGCAAAAACGAAGCGATGTCGCGGGCGTCGGCCGGCGAGAGGTTGAGATGCGGCATGCGGCCGCCGGGACGAACAGCCAGCGGATTCTCCAGAAAGCCCGTCAGCCCCGGCAGCGTGTACTTTTTCGACGGCGTGCCCAAAACGATCGACGTGGCCAGCGGCGGCTGGTTCTCTTCCAGCCGCGGATCGTGACAGGCAACGCAGCCCACCGCGTGAAACAGGTTCTTGCCGCGGGCCACGTGCTGCCGCATCGGATTGGTATGAGAGACCTGGCCGGTTGAGGCGAGAAAGTGGACCAGGGCCAGCGCCACGCCAGGCCGCTCGGCCTGCGGAACGGCCGACAGCACGTTGGGCATCGTCGTGCCCGGCTTGGCCCCTTGCGGGTCGGCCAGAAACGCCAGCAGGTACTCGGGCTTGACCCGGCTGCCGACCGCGTCGAGCAGCGGCGCCGGCTTCTTCTGGATGTACGTTGCCAGCGATGCACCGGTCATGTGGCAACTGGTGCAGTTCAGCTCGCCCAACAAAAGTTGCCCGGCGGCAACCGCCTCGCCGTCAGTTGCGTAGAATCGCTCGAAGCCGGGGACGCGGGGATGCGCATCCGCGGCCACGACGGAAGCGTTCATGCCCGGAGCGATGATGTGCCCCGCGACGACCGCGAAGCACAACAGAAAACGATCGCAGCTCATCAAGCCGGCTCCGGGCGGGCGCAGTTCAGGTGGGAGATTCGGACGAAGGACTTACGTTATGCGTTGCCGGCGGTAGCAATGTCAACCACTCGCAGCGTAAATTGTGGCTGCGAACCCACTACTTTTCCCTCGCAGGAGCTTACGATGCCGCGCGTTACCATTCCGCTGCCGATCGCTTTAATCTTGACCGCGCTCTGCTATTGCGCGCTTTCGCCGGCCCGCGCACAAGAGCCGGCCAGCGGCGTGGCGCTAGTAACTCGTCAGCGGGTGCAGCTCAATTTGGCCGGCGCCGAACTGATCGTGCGCGAGTCCCGCAAGCAGGCCGAGGCGATGCAACTCAAAGTGAATATTGCCGTGGTCGATGACGGCGGGCACTTGCTGGCCTTCGCGCGAATGGACGGCGCTCGCCCGGGCAGCGGCTACACGGCCCAGACCAAGGCGGTCGCCGCGGCCACGTTTCGCACCGCGACCGGGCCCGTTCCGGCCGGAACGACCGCGCCCGATCCCATTCTGAATCTAAGTCTGCAAAACGCCGCGGCGGCCAGCGGCGGCAAGGTCACTTCGCTGTTCGGCGGCGTCCCCGTAACGATCGACGGGCAGATTGCCGGCGCGGTAGGTGTCGGCGGCGCGACGGGCGAGCAAGACGCCCAGATTGCCCGCGCGGGGATCGAGGCGCTGGTGAAAGCGGTCTCCGCCCCAAAATAATTCCTTCGCCCGACGAAACCAATTTCTTTCTTGTGCGTCCTTGTGTTTCTCGTGACCGTGAGAATCTACGCGGCGCAGTTGCTGGAAACAGCAATTGTGCGAAACACACCGACTTCCAATTGCTGTTTCAGGCGCGGAACAGCAATCCAATCGCCGCTCAACCGCCATTCAGGTGGGCGCCGAACTCGGGTCTTCGCAATCCGCAGCTTTTGCGGCACCCCTACAGTTTGCCACTTCGTACTTGCGCGGGCGACGATTTCGCGGGCCACGCCCCCTTCTGACTCGATTCAGAGGAGCGATCGCCCGCGGCGTGGCTGCAATCGCTACGTCACCGCTACAACCTGAACTTCGCCCTCGCGACGAAGCGTTTCTGCGATGTTTGGCGCGTGGTTGCGATGCATCGCCCGCGGCGGGCCGTCCGATACAAAAAGTGCTGGGAAGATGGGCGCGGCACGTTCTCCTACCCGCTGGCCGCCCGCCCTAGCGATTACTTAGCCCACCAGCGTGGCGCTTGGACTGCGCCGTCCTAACCGCCCTGGCAACCGTTTCTCCAAGGATTGGGGAGTCTCTACCATGAAATTGAGCAAGATGGCCTTTGCGGCGGCCATTGCGTGGGGCATCTATGCAGGACCTGCCCACGCACAGCAGCCGCCGGCTGGGACCCAGGGGGTCTCGTACAACGCCGATTACTATTATTTTCAACCCGAAGCGCAAGCTTCACTCAGCGACCAGCCCCACCAGGCACCGGTCGATAAGATGGTCCAGGCCCCCTCGGCCGGCTATGCTTGCCAGGATGCGGCAGCCTGCGATGCCGGCGGCTGCGAGCCGTGGCGGCTCTTCTGCCAGAAAGACTGCGGCTGGAACATCTACGGCTTTGCAAATGTGGGCGCCGCCACCAACGACGACGCCTCGTTCTTCAACGGGCCGGTCACCTTTGCCGATCGCAGCGATGCGATGCTAAACCAACTGTATGCGACGGTGGAAAACACCATCGATACGGGCGGCTGCGGCTGGGACGTGGGGGGACGGGTCGATCTGCTGTACGGCAGCGACTACATCTTCACGCAGGCGACCGGCCTGGAAACCCGCGACGATGGCTCGCCGCACTGGAATGGCGGACCCTACTACGGGTTGGCCATGCCGCAGATTTACGGCGAAGTCGGCTACAACGACCTGTCGGTGAAGCTGGGCCACTTTTACACCCCGATCGGATATGAAGTGGTGCCGGCCACCGGCAACTTCTTCTATACCCACTCCTACACGATGCAGTATGGAGAGCCCTTCACCCACACGGGTGCTCTGGCCACCTACCGCTGGAACGAGCGGACGAACATCATCGGCGGCTTCGTCAACGGCTGGGATCACTTCGACCGCGAGAACGACACGGGCGCGGTCATCGCCGGCTTTACCTGGAACGACGGCGACGCCCTGAGCATCGCCCTAACCGGTATCGCCAGCGCGAACGAACCCCGCAACCCGCTGGTGCTGGCTCCCACGCTCGACACCAATCGCGACATGTACAGCCTGGTGATCGGGTACCAGATCAACGACTGCTGGCAGTACGTCTTCCAGAACGACATGGGTTACCAGCGCGAAGGGAGCCCGTTCACCGCGGGCACCACCAGCGCCGAATTTTACGGCATCAACCAGTACCTGTTCTACACGATGAACGACTGCTGGAAGTTCGGCGGACGGTTTGAATGGTTCCGCGACGACGACGGCGCACGCGTCGGCGGCATCCGGGCCAACAACCCGCTGCCGGTCGGCGGCTTCGCCGGCAATTTTTACGAGACCTCGGTGGGCGCCAACTGGACCCCGCACGCCAACCTGATCGTTCGCCCCGAAGTGCGCTACGACTGGTACGACGGCGAAACCTTGACCGGCCGCCAGCCGTTCGACACCGACAGCCTGCTCGGCGACGACGAGCAACTGCTGGCCGCGATCGACTTCATCTTCCTCTGGTAAACGCCTGAGGACGAGAGAAAGCATCTCCCTCGACGCCGCTCGTAGCCTCCCGGCCTGCGAGCGGCGTTGTTTGTTTCTTGCCCAAGAATACAGGGCCCGCCTCGACACTCGCGGCGAGAACCTTCCGGTTCGCCCAGCCGGTCGATACACTGCTATCGTAGGACCGTCCACTTTTCAGCGCCGATCCTTGAACCTGTCATCGCTCGCATGAAACTGATCATCGCCATCATCCAGCCGAACAAGCTGGAGGAAGTGAAAGCCGCCCTGTCCGAGGTCGAGGTGTTCCGCCTGACGGTGCTCGACTGTCAAGGCTTCGGCCGCCAGAAGGGGCAGACCGAGCTGTATCGGGGGCACGAGTACAAAGTGAACCTGCTGCGGAAGGTGCAACTGCAGATCGCCGTGAACGACGACTTCGTGCAGCCCACGATCGACGCCATCGTCAAAGGGGGGCGGAGCGGCGAGGGGGGCCAGATCGGCGACGGCAAAATCTTCGTCCTGCCGATGGACGACTGCGTCCGCATCCGCACTGGCGAGCGTGGGAAGGAAGCGATCTAGAGGAAGTGCGGAGTGCGCTCTCCCTCACCTCCCATTCTCAAAATCGAACACCAGCACCTTCTCGATCCGCGGGCCGACGAGTTTTACGAATTCGCCGTGCGCGGGGTGCGGCAGGTAGGCATCGCGGTCTTTGGCATTCGCAAAACTGACGACGAAGCAGTGGGTAAAGCCCTCGGCCTTCATCTCCGGGCTGACATTGGTCCCCCATTCAAAATCGGTGATCTGCTCGATCTTCTTGGGCAGGGCGGCGAACGCCTCCACCACTTCCTGCACCTGGGCCTTGGTCACGTCGGCCTTGAACTGGAGCAGCACGATGTGCCGCAGCGCTGGGGCAGGCTTCTCCTGGGGCGGTTTTTCCTGGGCAACGGCCGGCGTCGTGAAGACTCCTGAAAAAGCCGCCGTGAAAATCGCCAGGGCCGCGAACCCCGGGGCCAGCCAGGTCGTCCGAGAAACGTTCAATCGCATGGTAAGCTCCTGCGCAAAAGAGATATTGCTTTCAGTCGCTGCTTAGCCTGCTTGATCCACCGCCAGCCGTCAATCCTGGAGCCGCCGATCCGATGTACGTCCCACCCGCGTTTGCCCTGACCGATCTCGCCGCGTTGCACGACGCTATCGAACGCTACAGCTTCGCTGTCGTCGTCAGCGGCGCGGGCGAAGACCAGGTTGCCAGCCACTTGCCGCTGCTGATCGACCGCGCGGCGGGCCCCCACGGAACGCTGCTGGGGCATTTCGCCCGCGCGAACCCCCAAGCCCGGCAAGTTGCCGGGCAACCAGTGCTGGTCGTCTTTTCGGGGCCGCACGCCTACATTTCGCCCCGCTGGTACGAAGCCGAGCGCGTCGTCCCCACCTGGAACTACCTGGCCGTGCATGCCTACGGCCGTCTGGAGCTCACTGGCGATGCCGAAACTTTGCCGCTACTCGCGCGAACCGTGCGGCACTACGAAGCGTCGCTGCCGGCCCCCTGGCAGTTGGACGAACAACCGCCCGACTTTATCCAGCAACTGGCTGGGCGTTCCCTTCCGAATCCCGATCGAGCGACTCGAAGGGAAGGCGAAATTCAGCCAGAATCATCCGGCCGAGCGGCGGCAAAAGGTGATCGCCGCCTTGGAACGCCAGGGGGATGAGCAGAGCCGCGAAGTGGCCCGGTGGATGCGACAAACGCAGCACTGAACGCTGCTACGAAACGCCGCTCAGACTGGTGGCCCCGCGCGTGCAGTTGCGGCCCCCCTGTTTGGCCGCTCGCAGGGCGAGGTCGGCCTGTTGCATGGCCTGGGCAATCGCGGCCTTGTCGCAGGGGGCGGTAAGGCTCACCCAGCCGGCACTTAAGGTGAGCGGCCCGCCGGTGGCGCCATCGTCTCCGCCGCCGCCGGCCAACAGACGGATGCGGTTGACGAAGGCCTGTCCCTGTTCGGGCGATACCCCCTCGAGCAGCAGGGCGAATTCGTCTCCCCCCAGGCGAACGACCGCGCTGCGCCGGCGAATCGCATTGGTCAGCCGCGAGGCGACATCCTTCAGGCACTCGTCTCCCGCCAGAAAGCCGGCTCGCTCGTTCAAGTCTTTGAAGCGGTCGATGTCGAGCAGTGCCAGGCAGCAGGGCTGGGGCATTCCCTCGCCGGTCAGCCGTTCGTGCAGCAGTTGTTCCCAGGCCCGCCGATTGGGCAGACCGGTCAGCGGGTCGCTCATGGCCAGGTGCGACAGCACTTTCTCTTTCCGCCGCGAATCTTCGCGCTGACGCCGCAGGCGCACGATTTCGGCGAGCAGCAGGCAGGCCAGCCGCAGTTCGCGGGGGGAGCAATCCAGCGGCAGCGAGACATCGGCCGGCGACGCCGTCCCCACGGCGACCAGGCCGATCTGGCCGCGGGCGAGCCGTTCTTCGTCGAGATGCAGGTTCGAACTGGAGAGCGGCTCGTCGGTGACGACCACGTCCACGTCGCCCGCGCCGTTTAGCTCGGCTGAGGTCCGCACCTGGCAGCGTGAAGTGGCCAAAGCGGCCGTCCACTCGCGGAGCCGCTCGGAATCGAGCGTAGCCACCAAGATTTGAGCAGGCGTGGTCATGGCAAGGGAAATTATAGCCACGCCGCCGCGCGCGTGCGTCAACCGCGTGGGGTAGGCGTCCCGCCTGCCGCGCGACCACTGGTCGCGGCTATGCATCGTTCGAAGTTCTGCTAGAATCACCCCAATTTTGTACGCGCCAACAATACTTCGCCCCTGCATCAGGCCGCCGATGACTACCCCCGCGGTCCAGTTTCAAGTGATTCCAAAGGTCTGGACTCGCCGGCATTTGCTCGACCTGGAAAGCCTTTCGGCCGAAGAGCTTACGTGTATTCTCGAGGCCGCCGCCGCCTTTAAGCAGGCAACGGGCAACTGCAGCCGGAAGATTCAAGTGCTGGAGGGACGGACGCTGGCCAACTTGTTTTTCGAGAATAGCACCCGCACCCGCAACAGCTTTTCGCTTGCCGCCCGCCGCCTGGGGGCCGACACGATCGAGTTTTCTTCGTCGGGCAGCAGCACGGCGAAGGGGGAAACGGTAATCGACACCGCCAAGACGATCCAGGCGATGAACGTCGATGCGGTCGTCATTCGCCACCGCACCCCCGGCACGCCCCACCTGCTGGCCAAAAATCTCGATTGCGCGATCATCAACGGCGGCGACGGCCCGCACGAGCACCCGACGCAGGGCCTGCTCGATATTCTGACGATTTGCGAGCGCCGCGGCAGTGTCGCGGGGCTGACGGTGGCCCTGGTCGGCGATATCGCCCATAGCCGCACCGCCCGCTCGAACATCTGGGGCCTGAAAAAGCTGGGAGCGCACGTGATCGTCTGCGGCCCGGCGACGCTCGTTTCGCGGCACTGGGAAGATTTCGGCGTCGAAGTCGCCTACAACCTCGACGAAATCCTTCCCCGCTGCGACGTGCTGAACCTGCTGCGGATCCAGTTCGAACGGCAAAACACGCGGCCTTTCCCCTCGGTGCGCGAATACGCCCTGCTCTATGCCATGAACCGCGAACGGCTGGCGCGGGCCAAGGAAGACATTTTGATCATGGCGCCGGGGCCGATTAACCGAGGGGTCGAGATTACGCCCGACGTCGCCGACGGCCCGCACAGCGTGATTCTGGAACAAGTGACCAACGGTTTGGCCGTACGGATGGCGGTGCTCTGGCTGACGATGAACTCTGCAGCGCCGCGCACCGGCGAATGACTAAGACCTAAGGACTAATGACTAATGACTAATGGGGATTGGCGCCCTGATATCCGATGAGGCGGCAATGAGCGAGTCGAGTGAGAATGGCAAGCCTCGATACGATTTAGAGGAGCGAACCGCAAAGTTCGGCCAAAGGGCGATCGTATTTGCCAAGAGCATCCCCTTTAGCGCGGTCAACAAGCCGTTGATCGACCAGTTTGTTCGCTCCGCCACGAGCGTCGGCGCCAACTACTGCGAGGCGGATGATGCCGAGACCAAGCCGGATTTTCGCCACAAGATCGGCATCTGTCGCAAAGAGGCTCGTGAGACGAAGTACTGGCTGCGCATGATTGCCACTTCTGAACCGGAACTGGCGGAACAGGCTCGTGTTTTGTGGCGTGAAGCCAAGGAGCTGCATTTGATTTTTGCAGCCATCTTCTGTGGACGGAAACGACAACAAAAACCTGGCTAGTCCTTAGTCCTTAGTCCTTAGTTGGACAGCGCCAGGTTCTGGATTTGGAGTTTAGCACGGTGGTTGTTTT
>JBBDYF010000247.1:0-14584 GCA_040901775.1 Pirellulaceae bacterium
ACACCTGACGGTGTGGGCTGACAAGTTGCGCCGCTACGCGGCTGAATCGCTCGTTCAGCCGCGAGCGATCTGTCAAACGTCCACTGTGGCTACCTGGCGATCGAGATGTCCGTAGCTTCTACCTACGATGAAGACGCTCACACATGGCAGCCCCTGCCGCCGATATTCGGCATCCTCCCTCCGCCATCAGCGCATGCCCGAAGTCCAGGTGCGGCGTGCCCAGCGTTGGGCAGGGCGGGGGCTGCGATGCTTCGATGCAAAATATAGTAGCGTTTCTGACATATGTGATAATCTGTATAGAATTGCGATCGACTCCGCTTCTCGCTGCGCCACCTCTGGTCGCGGCTTTGCGGTGGGCGACCCGCGGCGGGTTTACAGAACAGGGCCAATTCGTCGATTTTGTAAACCATTCGCGGCCTTTCTCACGGGAAAATGGGCCTTTTCGCCAGCGCAGGGATACAGGCAGTGCGAAACCGTGTAAGCCGACGCAAGGTATTACTCGGCGAGTGTTTAGGATGGTTTTGCCGCTGCGATTGACGAACATCGGTGTAAACCTGCGCCAGGAGCCACCGGGCCTCCGAGGGCCGAGGCTTAAACTGCATAACTTGCATCATCGCAGAGGCAAAAAACTAGTCGCAAGTCTTGCGAGACAATCGTTTGCGACGTTTTTCATCCTGAAAAAAATAGGTGCATGATGCCTGCATAAACGCTTGCCCCAAACGCCCCATCCAGTTCACCCCCCTTTTGCGAACACGACACTGCCCCGCGCGCAACATGCGACATGCACCCATGGCCCCGAACTGGGCTCAAACTCTGTTGACGGCTGGAATCCGTCCGGCATAAAATTCAGATCAACAGTTGTGGATAGGTCGTAACCTTGCAGGTTCAACCGATCATAGACTGCTGCCCACCGCGCTGACCCATGCAGCCCACCCGCCCGCCCACTTTGCCCTCCGAGTTCCGCCCACCCGAGTTCCGCCCTCCGCAATCCTGGGGAACCCCGCCATGTTCCGCATCCCGCTCGGCTCGACGCAACGCTACTGCGACGGTCTTTCTCGCCGCAACTTCTTGCAGATTGGCGTGGCGGGAATGGGGGCCGCGGGCCTGTCGCAGGTGTTGTCTCTGAAGGAAGCCTCGGCTGCCGCCACGGGCATCAAAAAGGATACGTCGGTGATCCTTCTGTGGCTCGACGGCGGGCCGGGGCACATGGATCTGTACGACCTGAAGCCGGAAGCGCCGCCCGAATATCGCGGCCTCTGGCGGCCGATCAAGACGAACGTTTCGGGCATCGAGATCAGCGAACTGTTTCCGCTGCAAGCCAAGATTGCCGACAAGTTTTCGATCGTCCGCTCGTTGCACCACGACTCGGGCGATCACTTTACCGGCGGCCATTGGATGCTGACGGGCCGCAACGCGGGCGTGGGCGGCGGTTCGACACCGGGCAAGTTTCCGTTCTTTGGCTCAATCGCCACCAAGCTGACCGGCCCGCGGCAAGCGGGTCTGCCCGCCAACGTGGCGATTCCCCATGCCATGAGCATCGGCCTGCGGCCCGGATATTTCGGCGGCAACTATCTCGGTCCGCAAGAGAATCCGTTTGAGACCGAAGGAGATCCGAACAACGACAAATTCCAGGTCCGCGACTTGCAGTTATCAGACCAACTCACGCTCGATCGCTTGCAGAACCGTCGCAGCCTGATCGCCCACTTCGATCATTTGCGGCGCGAGACCGACCGCTCCGGCACGCTCGACGCGATGGATCGGTTCGACCGCCAGGCCTTCGATTTGGTCACCGGCGACAAGGCTCGTAGCGCCTTCGACCTGTCGCAGGAAGACGCCAAAAACCGCGACCGCTACGGCCGCCACAGTTGGGGCCAAGGAACCCTGCTCGCGCGCCGCCTGGTCGAGGCAGGGGCGACCTTCGTCACCTGCCACTTCGGCGGCTGGGACCATCACTGGGATTTGCAAAAGGGGATGGAGAACTACCTGCCGAAAATCGACCAACTCGTGTCGGCCTTGTTCAGCGATCTGGCCGAGCGAGGATTGTCAGAGAAAGTGCTGGTCGTCCTCTGCGGCGAGTTCAGCCGCACGCCCCGCATGAACGACGGCGGCAATGGCGGCGCGCCGATGAGCATGGGCACTCCCGGCCGCGACCACTGGGGTAGCGCTATGTTTTGTTTGTTGGGGGGCGGCGGAGTGCAGGGGGGACGCATCGTCGGTTCGACCAACCGCCTGGGCGAATCTCCGCTGGATCGTCCGGTGCAGCCGGGCGACATCCACCACACGATCTTCCGAGTGCTGGGGGTCGATCCGCACGTCAACTTTCTCGACCACACGGGGCGGCCGATCCCGGCGATCGATCACGGCAGCGTCATCGAGGAGTTGTTTTAGCAACGCAGGTATTGCTAAGTCCCGGGTGCCACGGCTGGGTTGGGTTCGCTATCCGCGTTTGTGGGTGATCGTTGAAAACGTCGCAGCTCCCGCCACGGAAGCTCTTGCGTGCGGACCTGGACCTGGTGCTGCCGCTGACGCTCGTCGGAATCGACCACTGCTGCGATCGAGGCAAACACCCCGTGCCGACGAAGTTGTCGCTCTCCTTGGCGATCAAGGCATTCCGCCGCAGACGATCAACCGATCGACGTGCGAGCGCAGATTCCGGGCGATCCAGTCGGCCAGCGGACCTTCCTCGAAGGACCATTTCTGAGAACTCGCAATGTGTGTCCAAGGCGATAAAATGTTCTACTGGCATGGCTGGGGCTCCGGCGTGGGAACACGGGGACGTTGAACATCCTCCATGTATCCCTTCCGGCACCCCAGCTTCCTATATCTTCAAGTCCCACGCCAGCGTGGGCGTGGCACCCTAATTGTTAGTCGCGATAAAGCACTAGGAGCCAATCACCAATGCCCCCGCACAAGATCATGGTCGTCGAGGACGAGCACATCGTTCGCGAAGACCTCGTCGATTGCCTCCGGCAGTTGGGGTACGACGTGGTGGCCGCCGCTTCGTCCGGCGCCGAGGCGCTCGCCAAAGCCGCCGCCGCGCGGCCCGATCTGGTGCTGATGGATATCCGCATCAAGGGGCCGCTCGACGGCATCGACACCGCGGGCCAGCTCCGCCGCCAGTTGGGCACCCCGGTCATTTACCTGACCGCGCATGCCGACGAGCAAACGCTGGTTCGGGCTCGCGAAACCCAGCCGCTGGGCTACCTGGTCAAGCCGTTTGAAGAAAGCGCCGTCAAAGCCGCCATCGAAATGGCGCTGCACAAGCACCAGCTCGACGTGCGTCTGGCCGCCAGCGAGCAATGGCTGGCGACCACGCTGGGCAGCATGGGAGATGCCGTTCTGGCGACCGACCGTCAGGGAAACGTCGTCTTCCTCAATCGGATTGCTGAAATGCTGACCGGGTGGACCCAGGCTCAGGCCGTGGGACGACCCTCCGCCGAGGTGTTCGTGCTGCTGGATACGCGCACGCGGACCCCGCTCGAAAATCCCGTGGCCGGCGTGTTGGCGTCGGGCGAACCGCTGAACCTACCGGAGCAGGTCGCCCTGCTGGCTCGCGACGGAACCTGGCGGCTGATCGACGACAGCGCCTGTCCGATTCACGGCGACGGCGGCGAAGTGGTGGGCGTGGTGCTCGTCTTTCGCGATATTACCGAGCGGCTGCGACTGGCCGAGAGCCTCCGCCAGATGCAAAAGCTGGAAGCGATCGGACGGCTCGCCGGCGGCGTCGCCCACGACTTCAACAATCTGCTGACGATCATCAACGGCTATTCCGACGTCTTGCTGGCCGACCTGGAAGGGGCCGATCCGGCATTCGAAATTCTGAGCGAAATTCGGGCCGCCGGCGAGCGCGCCGCGGGCCTGACGCGGCAATTGCTCGCCTTCGGCCGCAAGCAGGTGATCGCGCCGCTCGTGTTCGACGTCAACGCGCTGGTTCGGCAGCTCGATCGTTCACTCGGCCGCCTGCTGGGCGAAGCGATCGCGCTCTCCTGCACGGCGGCGTCCGAGCCGCTCGAGGTGCGGGCCGATCCGGCCCAGGTTGAGCAAATCCTGCTGAACCTGGCGGTCAACGCTCGCGACGCCATGCCGACTGGGGGCCAGTTGACGATCGCCACGGCGGCCCGCTGCCTGGACCGATCGTCCGCGGCGCTGCCCGAGGATGTGCTATCCGGCAACTATGCCGAGCTGACGGTGAGCGACACCGGCGTGGGGATCGCACCGGAAGTGGTCGCCCATCTGTTCGAGCCGTTCTTCACCACCAAGGAGGTGGGCCGTGGAACTGGGCTCGGGCTGGCCGCGGTGTACGGCATCGTCAAGCAAAGCGGCGGGCACCTCGAAGTAGAGAGCCAGCCCGGCACGGGGACGACGTTTCGCATCTTCCTGCCGCAAGTCGCGATCGAGGACCAGCCGCAGCCGGCGAACGTCGCGTCAGCGTCCCCTGGCAACGAAACCATTCTGGTCGTCGAGGATGACGCACTGGTCCGCCGGGTGATCGTGCGGATGCTCGACGTTCAAGGATACCAGGTGCTCGAAGCGGGCTCGGGAAGCGAAGCGCTGACCTGCTCGCGGCAGCACTCCGGCCGGATCGACCTGTTGCTGTCCGACGTGTTGCTGCCCGACACCAACGGCAACCTCGTCGCCCAGCAATTGCTGGCCGAGCGGCCGCGGACCCCGGTCCTCTTCATGTCGGGCTATAGCGGCGGAGCGCTCGACTTTTTGGGCGAGTTGGCGGCCGGCGCCCAGTTGCTCGAAAAGCCGTTCAAAGCCGAAACCTTGGTCCGCAAGGTGCGCCAGTTGCTCGATGGACGCTCGGTCGGCTGAGCAGGTCGGCACCTTCTGTTTGTCATCGGCTCTTTAATATTCAATCCGATCCGCTTTGTTCTTCCAGGCCGCAAACGCCGCCAGCGATTCGTCTCGCATCGTTGGCACGGCAACGATGCTGCGGGCCGCCGGAGGCAGGGCGAGCTGACGACGAATGAAGTCGTCCGAAAAGCCGATCGCCTCGGCGTCGGTGGCCAGGCAGCCGAAGCAGTAACGGTCGATCCGGGCCCAATAGATTGCCGCCAGGCACATTGGGCAGGGCTCGCAGCTCGTGTACAGTTCGCAGCCCGAAAGCTGGAACGTGCCCAGCCGCGTGCAGGCGTCGCGAATCGCCACCACCTCGGCATGGGCCGTGGGATCGTTGGTCGAGGTAACCTGGTTGGCGCCGCGGCCGACGATCTGTCCCGCCCGGACGATCACCGTGCCGAACGGCCCGCCCCGATTCGTCTGAACGCCGTCGATCGCCAGGCGGATCGCCTCGTGCATGAAGGGGGATTGGGGGCTGGGACTGGTCATGTGGTTGTGTTTCTTCTGAGGTTGCTCAAACGGTCACTCGGCCCCCAGCGCCTGGCCGATGGCGGCCAGGATCGGCTGCTCGACCCCTGCGCGAACCCAGCAATAGCTGTGCTCGGCGACAAGCCCTCGCGGCGCACCCTTCCAGTCGTCGCCGTCAAAAAATCTCGTCGCGTGGTACTTATTGTGCTCCTCGTCGTATCGGGCCCGGTTGTCGCGGCATAATGATCGACGATTCCACGGTCAGGTTCCAGCAAGGCAAACAACTGGCCAAGAATGGATGCAGCAAATTGCTAGCAAAGCCGGCAAGCGGCAGCTAGCGACCTGTTTTGCACGTCGGATCGGCAGCACAGCCATTCGCGCAACTCTTTACTGTTACGTGGCTTACGTTCGATCACGGTCGCTGGGGGGTTCCCCTCGCGGTGCCCGGCCAATTACAATTCTCGTGGGTCAAGAATTGCCAGAGTCGCGACGGAGTCGCTGCCATGCAAAATGCACTTCTCGAACGAATCGATTTCGCGGGATCCGATTTAATGCTGACCGATGCGCGGGGCCAGATGGTCGATGCGGTGGCCTTCCGCCAACTCTTGGTTTCTCACCGGCGGATGGAGCGCGTCGCCTGCGACCAGGTACGCCTGCGGGCCTTGCGCGATCTCGACACGGGCGAGGTCTTTCTGACCGACGAACGGCGGCTCTTCGATCCGCGCCGCTAGCACTCCCGGGTTCTGCTTGGCGAAATTTTGCGGCTGTAGATTTGCGCCTGTAGAGAAGTCGGCGAAGAAAACCGAACTCGACAAGCTTGGCAAAATCCGCATAATCCCGTTCCTCCCCAAAAGTGCAAACGGCCAACCAACCGATTCAGATGGTGGACGGCCCATTCCGCCGCACGGCGGAAACCTTGGCAGGGAGGGCAAATGGTATCGGGTGCATGTCGCCCGCTGTCGTTTGCCACGCGGTTGGACAGGCACGATGCCCAGCCAACCGTGCCCGAAAAGCGAGTGCCCGAAAAGAGTGACAGTCTCGCAACTGTCCAGCCGAGGCCTTAGGGACCGACCTAGCACCCTAACGCCGGCGAGCAGGATGCCCGCCGCACGAAAGGACAACCGTGGCCCAGATTCATCCCTCCGCCGTTGTGGATTCTCGGGCGGAAATCGGCAGCCGAGTCGTCATCGGACCCTTGTGTGTCGTCGAGGCCGGTGCCCGCATCGGCGACGACTGCCGGCTGGAGGCCCGGGCCACGATCAAATCGCGGACCACGCTGGGCCTGGGCAACGAGATTGGCGAAGGGGCGGTGATCGGCGGCCGTGCCCAGCATGTGCAAGTGCAAGATCCCGGCGGCACCCTCGTCCTGGGCGACCACAACCGGATTCGCGAAAACGTCACCATTCATCGCGGCTGGGCCAGCGACGCCACTACGACCATTGGCGACCACTGCATGATCATGGTCGGGGCGCATATCGGCCACGATTGCCGCATTGGCAACCACTGCATCCTGGTCAACAATTGCCTGCTCGGCGGCCACGTTCTGGCCGAGGATCGGGCGTACATCTCGGGCGGCGTCGCCGTGCATCAGTTCTGCCGGATCGGCCGCCTGGCGATGGTCGGCGGGCTGGCCAAAATCGTGCAGGATGTTCCTCCGTTCGTCATGGTCGAGGGGGCCGGCACCTCCGAGATCGTCGGCCTCAACAAGGTGGGCCTGCGCCGGAACGGCTACACGGCCAGCCAGATTCTGGAACTGAAAGAGGCCTACCGCGTGATCTATCGCCAGGGACTTCGCTGGAACGAGGTGCTCGAAATTCTCAAAGCCAACTTCACCACCGGGCCGGCTGCCCAGTTTCACGAGTTTCTGAAATCGGGCCGCCGCGGCTTCGTGCAGGAACGACGCATCTCGCGCAAGGCGACGCTCAAGATCGTCGCCCCCGGCAGCGAGCAGCACGACGTGCCAGCCGACCGCGACGCGGCTTGAAGCCAGGGATCAGGGGCCAGGGATCAGGAGTCAGGGGGAGAAATATTCGCCGGCGGGCAGTTATACTGCGGTGCAATTCCTCCTCAGGAGATTCCCGCATGGCTTGCCGCCGCTTATCGCTCGCCACTCTGCTTTCCCTGCTCGCTTGCCTGTTCGGTCTGTCGCCGCTGCCTGCCGCCGAAGTCGCCAGCCCGCTCGAACCGGCCGAGGCGCAGCGGCTGTTCCAACTGCCCGACGCATCGCTGCGCATCGAGCTGGCCGCCGCAGAGCCCGACGTGGTCGATCCGGTGGCGATCCGTTTCGACGAGGATGGCCGAATGTGGGTCGTCGAGCTGCGCGATTACCCGCTCGGCCCGCCCGGCGGCGGCGCTGGGCTGTCGTGCATTCGCGTGCTGGAAGATCGCGATGGAGATGGCCGCTATGAAACGGCGACCACGTTCGCCGACAAGCTGTCGTTCGTGACCGGCCTCCAGCCATGGCAGGGGGGCGTCTTTGTCACGCTGGCCGGCAGCGTCGTCTATATGAAGGACACCGATGGCGACGGCCGCTCCGACCTGGACGAAACCTGGTTCGACGGCTTTGCCGAGCAGAACTCGCAGCTCCGGGCCAACCACCCCCGGCTCGCGCTCGACAACCACATTTACATCGCCAATGGCCTGCGCGGCGGCAAGGTGGTGAATCGCAAGCTGCCGGGCGGCGGGGCGATCGACATCAGTGGCATGGATTTTCGCTTCGATCCGCTGACGGGCCGGGCCGAGGCGGTCAGCGGTAACGGTCAGTTCGGGCTTTGTTTCGACGACTGGGGGAATCGCTTCAACTGCTCAAACCGCAATCCGTGCCGGCACGTCGTGCTGGAAGACCGCTACCTGCGGGCCACTCCCAGCGTCACCGTGCCCGCGGTCATGCACGACGTGGCAGCGTTCGGCGAAGCCTCCCGAATTTTCGCCATCAGCCGGGCTTGGACCACTTCGAATCTGCATGCCGGCCAGTTCACGGCGGCTTGCGGCGTGACCATCTATCGCGGCGACCTCTTGCCGGCGGAGTTCCGGGGGAACGTCTTCACTTGCGATCCGACGGGCAACCTGATCCATCGCGAAATCATGCAGCCGGCAGGCCCGACGTTCACAAGTAAGCCAGCGTACGAAGGGAAAGAGTTTTTGGCCTCGCCCGACGAGTGGTTCCGCCCGGTCAACATGGAGCTGGGCCCCGACGGCGCGCTGTACGTGGTCGATATGTACCGCTGCGTGATCGAGCATCCCGATTTCGTCCCCGACGAACTGAAACAGCGGCCCGACCAGCGGCTGGGAGACGACCGGGGCCGCATCTGGCGAATCGTTCCCGCCGACACCAACCCGACGCGTCAGCGAGGGACGACCGACAGTAACCCGACGCGTGAGCGAGGGACCAAGCTAGGATTTTCCACCGCCAAGAGCGACGAACTGGTTCCGCTACTGGAACATCCCAATGCCTGGCAGCGCGAAACGGCCCAGCGGCTGCTGCTGGAGCGTGCTTGGCGGCCCACCGCTGACGCTTTGACGAAGATGGCCCACGACAGCAAGCTTCCCCAGGGGCGTTTGCACGCTTGGGCCGTGCTGCAAGCGCTCGGTCAGTTCGACGAAGCGGCGGCTGGCCAAGCCATCAACGACCCCGACCCCCGCGTTCGCCGGTGCGTGTGCGTGCTGATCGACACACTTGGCGGCAATGCCCCGCGGCAGTTGCTCATGGCGGCGCTGCACGATCAAGACGCCGGCGTCCGGTTCCAGGCCCGCCTGTCGCTGGCGGCAAGTACGCCCGACCTGACTAGTCGTTACAGTTTCGACCGAGAGTTGCCCGCCCTGGTACAAGCCGACGCCGAGGACGAGTGGCAGCGCCGGGCCATCACCTTGTTTCTCGGTTCGGAAGGATGCGGATCGCTCGTCGGCAAAATCGTGACCGACCCAAAATTGCGGCTGGGTGCCACGCCGGCCCTGGCCCAATTTGCCGGTGAACTGGCCGAGCAAGGCGCCGCTTCCGATAGCCAGCCGGCCCGCGAAAGGGCGCTCAGCGCGGCGGGCGTCCTTGAGCTGAATCCGAGCCTGGGACTGGCCGCCTTGCACGGAGCAATGCGCGGGCTGGCGCGCCGGCGCATCGCGCTGGCCGATGCGATTTCGCCCCCATCGCTCGAGACGCTTCGCACCGGACTGCAGTCGCTCGTCGCCGACGAAGGGGACAAGCCGGAACTGCGCCAATCGGCCGTCGCCGTGCTCGGCTATGTGCCGGAGGCGAGCGACGTTTTGCTGCCCCTGGTGGCCCGCGATGCCCAGCAGGATTTGCGCCTCGCCGCGATTGCCGCCCTCGCGCGGCAGCCAGGGACCGAGCCTTGGCTCGCGCTGCTCGACGGCTTTCCGTCGGATACGCCCGCCGCGCGGCGGGCGATCATCGACGGCGTGCTAGCCAGCGGCGAGCGCACCAGCCTGCTGCTCGACGCCCTCGAAGCGGGCACCATCAAGCCGGCCGAACTCGACCCTTTGCAAGCCAAACGGTTGACCACCAGCCGCGATCCGCGGATCAAACAGCGGGCCGACAAGCTGATCGCCGCGGCAACGCCCGCCGAACGGGCGCTGGCCTTGGCCGAGTATCAGGCGGCGCTCGCCTTGCCGGCCGATGCCCGGCGCGGGCAGGCGATCTTCGAGAAAAACTGCGCGGCGTGTCACAAGGTCGCGGGAATCGGCGTCAATGTCGCCCCCGACATCAGCGACACCCGCACCAAGACGGCGGAACAACTGCTGGGCGACATCCTGCTGCCGAACAGGGCGATCGACAACAACTACATCGGCTACAGCGTGCGCTTGCTCGACGGCACGGTGACCAGCGGCATTCTGGCGGCCGAAACGGCCACGTCGTTCACGCTCCGCCAACAGGGAGACAAGCAACTGGTGATCGCCCGCGGCGAGATCGACGAGCTGAAATCGACCGGCCAATCGCTCATGCCCGAAGGGTTCGAACGCCAGATTCCCCAGCAAGAGATGGCCGACCTGCTGTCGTTCCTGAAGAACTGGCGTTATCTCGACGGCCGCACGCCGCTCGCTCCCGCGGGGCCGTAGCGCATCCGCTACCGCTGGATCGTGAGCGGGACGACGTAAATCGCGGCCCGCGGGTAACCGCCGACCCAGTCGTATCGGTCGTAGCCGTTGCCGACCCAGGCGGGCGAATAGACGCCCAGGTGCGGATTCGCCGAGACGCTGGGTCGCGAGTTCGACAGGCCGTACCACTTCATCGCGGCGATGCGCATTTGCCGCTGCTGGGCGACGTATTCGGCCCGGCGGCGAAGGGCCACCTTCGGATCGTCCTGCCGCCGCACCTCTTGCGAATAGAACCACATTTCGGGCGTCACGGTCGCGGGAGTTACGCTGGGCGTAATCTCCTGGCCGAGAATCGGGGCGTGCGGTTCTTGAGCGCCAGCCAACGAGCCCGAGGCGGCAACCAGCACGAGCGAGACCAGAGTGCGCTGCATGGCAATAGCGGGGGCAAGGGGTGAGGGTTGACGGGAAAGGGCGGCGGGGAGGGCGCGCGGCGGGGAGGGCGCACGGCGGGGAGGGCGCTAGTGAGACAGCCCCGTTCATTCCTTCGGCACTTCGCGCGGCGAGAGATTAGCCGCGCCCGGCGCGCCGCGCGATCTGCGCGAAGCGGTAGCAATTGTGCGGGATGGCGCGGCACCCGCTTAAGGCGAGCGGTGCGTATGCACCCCGATGGCGATCCATTTTCGAAGGGGCATCGTTCCACGCAGGGCGCGACCCTATCGGGGGCCCCGCGCCTCCCGCTCGCCTTTCAGACGCTCTACGTCACCGGCACGTCGAGCAGGTAGTCGTCGAGTCTCTGATTGTCTTCGACCACCGTCAGCACGTACAACAGCCGACCCTTTTGCCAGGCACCCAAGGCGCGGTTGCCAGAGAGGGTCTTGGACCAGTGGTTCACCGGCGGAATCCCCAGGAACCGATCGGGCGATCGCACGACGAACAGCAACACCCGCTGTCGCCCGGAAGGCGTGTAGTCGAAGACGACTGCCTGTCCATACGGCGTCTCGTGATAGCGCCAGCGGTGCGGCACGGCCCGCAAGATTGCCGATGAGGGGCGCGGATATCCGGCCGGTGCGGCCTGGGCGGGCAAAGCCTGCCAGCCCTCGACCGCGGGAACTTCGTTCATCCATTCCTGCACGGCCGCCACCAGTTCGTCCCGAGGCACATCGCGGGCCGCACGCGGCAGGAATAGGCCCAGGCCCGCCAGCGCCGCAGCGACCGCCGCCGCGGAGCTGAGCACGAGCATCCGACGGCGCGAGGTGTTGCCCGAAGTTTTGCGAAAGGAGCTTGCAGCCGGCGGAGGCAATTCCACGGTGGGGACGTCGGCAGCAGGTGCCTCGGCGTTGCGAGTTTGGGCGAGCAGCCGCTCGAGCAGGTCGGACGGAACGGGTTGGTCGTGCAGAGCATTGGCCAGCGCCAGATCAAAATGCCGAGCTCGATCGAGCGCCGCGGCCACCGCGCGGTCTTGCTCGACGGCTTGGGCCAGTTCGGCCAGCTCGGGCAAGTGCAGATCTTCGCCGCCAGGACGGCACGCGTCGATCTGCTCGCGAAGTTGCTGGGTGAGGCTCATACGTGGCTATTTGGCCGAACGAGCCGTCGTTGGCTGATCGGGGGTGTGACAGTTGCCGTTCAATGCAGTACCGTTCAAAACATTGCCGATCAAAGCAGAGCGTGGGACGGCGGAGCCGACCGCTGCGGGCGGTGTCAGGCGCTGGCGAAGGTGCCCCTTGGCCCGCGACAGACGGCTCATCACCGTGCCGATCGGAATTTCCAGTTGCGCGGCGATCTCGTGATACGACAGTTCCTCAAAGTAAAACATCAACACGACCAGGCGAAATTCGTCCGGCAGTTCATTCAGGGCCGCGGCGAGCCGCTCGCGGTCGAACTCTTCGACTGCGGCGGTCGGTTCGGCCACCTCTTCCATTTCCAAGTTGACGGTGGCCGCGTTAACCGGCCGCTGCTTGCGGAGGCTCTTGAGAAAGCAGCTTCGCAACACGGCATACAGCCAGGCGCCCGCCCGTTCGGCCTCGCGCAGTTGGTGCAGCTTTTGCTGCGCCACCAGAAAGGCCTGCTGGGTGAGGTCGTCCGCCTCGGCCGCGCACCCGCAGAGCCGAAAGGCGTAGCGGTACAGGGCCGCATGATGGGCGACGACGAGCGCGGCAAGGTCGCCTGCGCCGCTCGCGCCTCCTGCTTGCTGCACTGGTGTATCCGCCGCCCCTGGGGACGACGCGGATCGCTGCGCCATCGATCGATCCTCATCCGGAGTAGTTGAGTCCCTTAGACTATCGCCTATTCCCGGAATTCGCCCCTGGGGACTCGATATTCTCAAATTTTGGCCCCCTCGACCGGGCCAGTGGCCGTTTGGTGTGTGATCTGGGTTGAGAACGTAAGTCGTTGGTTGATAATTACTTATGCGATATTCATTGGCTCGTTGTAGGTCCCGACCGACGGGCGGGACTGGCGGCGCGTCGCGGCTATGCAGGGCGCGACCAATGGTCGCGGCTATGCAGGGCGCGACCAATGGTCGCGGCTATGCAATTCAGAACAAGCTTTCGTCCGCCTCGCGCCCCAGCAAAAGCTTCACCCGCGCCCGATCGAGCTTGGCCTCGGCGTTTCGACCCAGTTTGTCGAGCACCAAGGCGCGATGATAGCGGACGACGGCAACGCCTTGCTTTGCCAACTCAATCTCATTTTGCCATCCCTCGGGATATTCAAGCCGGCGCTCGAGGGGCGCTATCGGCTTTTGCAGTTCGCGGTAGGTGCGCTCCATACCGCGGAGGGCCAAGTCGATGTCGGCGAAGGCCGCGTCGTATTTTTCCAGGCGATAGAGCAAAAAGCCGCGGGTGTCGAGCATGGCGTGGTTCGCGGGTGCCATCGCCAGCGCCTCGTTGATTTCCTGAAGCCCTTCGTCCAGTTCCACGTTGGCCACCGTCCGGGCATAAGCCAGTCCATTGAGCGCCTGCGTTCGCTGCGGCCTGCCCGACGAGAGGCTGAGCCGATCGATCACTTTCAGGTCGGCAATGGCCGCGGCGTGTTCGCCCATATGCTGATAGACTTGCGAACGCGCCGTCAGCACCGTGGCACTTTCGGGAACCAGTTCGTTCGCCCGGTTGCAGTCGGCCAGTGCAACGGCATAGTTGCCCGCCTGCATCTGACGAAATGCCCGCCGAACCAGCAATTCCGGATCGTTGGGATTCCAGGCAAAAGCCTGCTCGAAGTGTTGGTCGGCCAATTCGGGATGCCCCGCGTCCTGGTCTTCGATGGCCGCCGCCAGATACCACCGCGAAACTTCCACGGGCGCGTCGAGATACGCGCACGGCCCGATCAACGCCGCGAGCAAAATCCAGATCAAGAGCCGCGACGAGCGCGGGCGGGCCGGCGGGGAAGAGCCGTTTCGTGGGATATCGCCAGGCATGGCGGACACTAGGTAAACGAGTAAACGCTCGCGCGCAAACTTCCAGCTTAACCCAAACTGCTCCTGGGGAAAGCTCTGGCGGCTGTCTTACCATGAATGCTACTGCTTCGCTTTCTCGCCGGCTCGCAGGCGCTCGGCATGAACGTGGGCCACATCCCACATGTAGTGGCCGATCTTGTGCTGCTCGGCTTGGAAAATGTGCTCTTTCGCCTGCTCGGCCCGGTCCGCCGTCGCGTGCCACAATCCCAGGTACAGATGCGTGTAGAAAAGTCGCGTGTTCAATTCGTCCTTGGTGGGATTGCCGGCGAGGGCCGCCTTTTCGACTTCTTCCGGCTGGAGCTGGCCGCGATAAAGCCCGAAGATCTGCATCATGGGAACGCGGGGATCGTTTTCGATCGGCAGCATGTTCGCCTGGGCCTTTTCGACCCCCTCGGCCCGGGCGACGCACAGATACCGCCAGACGCTGTTTTCCACGTCCTGATCGTGAAAGGTTCGATACAGTTTGAACTGTTCGGCCCCCTTCGCGAATTCGCCCGCATAGTAGTACGCGATGCCTCGTTCCCACTGCCGCGACTTGGCGTCGGGATTTAGCTCGACGTACTTGTCCAGGTCGGCCACGGCCTGTGCGATCTGGCCGGCGCAGAAATTCTCGCGGCCGCGGCGGTAGTAGGCTTCGGCCCGCGCGGGATTTTTCGCGATGATCTCGGTCAGCAGCTCGATCGCTCGGTCGTGCTCGCGACGCTGCTCGGCCCGAGCGGCTTGCTGGGCCGGCGTTGCCGCTGGCTCTTGAGCCGTGGAGGCCGAGCCACAAGCTAT
>JBBDYF010000248.1:0-13666 GCA_040901775.1 Pirellulaceae bacterium
GTGGCAGAGGGCGGAGGGCGGCCCCATCGGGAGGCTCACGCCTCCCGCTCGCCCATGCGCTGAAGCCTCCCACGCGCTAAGACACCAGCACGCCCCGATGCCGCACCAACCGCTCGAGATGCGGCTTCTCCAAAATCTGGAAGGGCGAGGAGTGCGGCTGCCACGGCTCGCCGCGCTGCTCGATTAGCCCGTCGTCGAGCGGGCCGAGGCGTCCCGCCGCCAGCCGCAGGTAGGGCACCCCCCACGGATCGACCTGCATCAGGCGGCAGACGGTGGCATCGACGGCGGCCGGATTGGTGCCGATCAGGACCAGCCCCATCGGCTTCATGGTCCCCATGATCGGGCCGTCCCCTTCCATGCAATGGATGGCATCGACGATGGCGATGCTCTTGGGCAGCGAGGCATTGATGTCGAACACCGTTTCGGGAATGCCGTTGTGGTGCAGCACGTTCTTCGGCCAGCCGTACTTGATGCCGGGGATGGTGCCGTACAGGTTTTTCATGGCCGCGGTGACGCCGACCCAGTGATGCGTTTTCATTTTCGGCAGCGAGACCAGCAGGTCGGCCTGGGCGACGGCTTGCGGAAAGAAAAGTCCCGGCAGCTTGCTCGCCCGGCCCCGGTTGGGCGTCCAGGCGACCTCCTGATAGTTGAGGTCGGCGAACGCCAGGCCGGTGGCGTCGAGGGCGTCGGCCACGCCCGATTCGACCAGGGCCAACTCGGTATCGCGGATGTGCCCCGGCCCTTCGCCGACGGTCACACTGGCCCCCCAGCCGCGAAACACCTCGGCCGCCGCCACGATCATCGCCGGGTGCGTGGTCATGTGCGGGCAATCGCGCGTCGGCTCGACGAGATTGGGCTTGAGCAGCACGCGCTTGCCCCGGACCGAATCGGGCGACAGGCCCGACGCCAGCAGTCCGTCGCGAATCGTCCGCACCAATGGGCCGTCGTAGCGCTGCCCCTGGGCGATGAAGACACTCGCCCGCTGGCGGAACCAGTGGCGGACGACTCCCGCGCCAACCAGGGCGGCAGCGGTCGCTCCGCCGCCGACCAGCCAAGTCCGACGATTGAACTTCATTGGGGCCATCCTTTCGCGGCCAACGCGAGCAGGGCGAGCTTGTGCGGCGAGCGGTCGTGCCGCATGACCCGCGCGTGAGCGATCCCCAGCCAATCGCCGGCCTGTGGCAGGCTTACACCGTGCGCCGCAAGGCCCACGAGCGCCCAGGCCAACGAGGCAGCCGTCGTGCCCGGGCCAATCGCCCGCTGCAGCCAGGCGACCGACCGGGCCGTGCGGCCGCTCGGATCGTCTTCGCCCGCCAAGGCAATCAGGGCGATTCCCGTCGGCTGCACGAGCGGGCGGAGCAGTTGCCCGAGCACGGTCGTGTTGCCGTAGTTGCAGCCGCCGCCGGGAAGTTGCCGGTCGATCAACAGGCGGACGCCGTCGCGCGTGCGGTGGCTCAGCGTTTCGCCGGCCGCTTTGAGGGCCGCGACGTGCAGCGCCGTCGGCTCGATCCACGAGTGGGTGGCGTCCGCGTACGACCAACCAACTAACTCGGTGTTGTGGCCGAAGTCGGCCGATTGCTCGACGGTCTCTCCTCGGGCGTCGAGAATCCAGCGGACGGCGCGGCGGATGTTCGGGGCGTACTTGCCGGTCGTGGCGGCCTCTTTGCACGCAGTCGCTTTCCAGGCGAGCACGGCCAGGCTGGTCGGCCAGCCGGGGGTTTCGCCCGCCCGCACGCCGACGCTGCCATCCGCGGCCTGAATGTCGCTCAAAAAGTCGCTCGCCGCGCCGGCCGCTGGGGCCTGTTGGTGTGCGGCCAAAGCGAGGGCGGCCAGAGCGGTCGGTTCGGTGGCAGGCGCGTCGCCCGGCGCGTAGCCGCAGACCGGCTGTCGCACGATCTGGTCGAGTGCTTCGTCGAGCCAAGGCATCACAGATTTCCCATCTTTCCCCTATCGGCCGCGGCGTGTCAGCGGCGGGCGTCGAAATCGGGGGCGGGCTGGGTTCGGACGATCTCGGCGATCCGCTCGGGGGAAATGTCCGGTTTGGAACGCCCCTCGCCGCGGTAGATTTTCAGTTTGTGCTGGCGGGCATAGATTTCGCGACGGGTCCGCCCGCGCGGTTCATTCGGCCAGGGCCCCTCCCGCTCGGAAAAATCGAACAGCAGCGGAGCGACCCGCCGCATATATTGCCAATAGGCCCGGTTGTCGGTTTGCAGCACCACCAGCCCGCCGGGCGAGAGGCTGCGATGCACCAGCGACAGAAACTCCGGCGTGATCAGGCGGCGATGCTCGGCCGGGCTCTCCTTGTACGGCTGCGGATGATACAGGTGAATCTCGGCCACGCTACCGGGGGCGATATACTGCTCGAGCAGTTCGTACCCGCCAATCACCGCCAGGCGGACGTTGGCCAGCCCGCGCTGGTTGGCCCGCTTGGTGGCATAGCGAATCACCAGCGGCAAAATATCGACTCCCAGGTGATCGACCTCGGGCCGCCGCAGGGCGCTGGAAATGACAAACCGGCCGTTGCCGCAGCCCAGGTCGAGCACGACGGGGGCCTGCCGCCCGAACACGCCGGACCAGTCGAGCGGCCCGGCCGGCGGCAATCGCTTGATCGCGGTGCGCGCCCACTGGTCCGGCGGCAGGATGCGGCCGGGGATCGGCACGCCAAAGTCGGAGTCGGGCATAATCCGTTTGAAAGTTCCAAGTTTCAAGTTTCAAGTTCCAACTTGGAACCTGAAACATGGAACCTGAAACTGACCGTCGATGCTAGCACATACCGGCCTTTCCCGGTTTGGCTTGTAATTGTTACACTCCGCGAGCTTCGCTAAAGGGCTGGTCCTGCCGCTGGCGACAAGGAGGTCGCATTATTTCGCGCTGGAGCATTCAATATAAGCTGCTGCTGTGCGTCGGGCTGCTCTGCCTGATCGTGGCCACGCTGGCCGTCAGCGGCTTTCGAGGAGTCTATTCGTACCGGCAACTCGCCCGGACGATCAGCGTGCGCGCCAACGAGCTGCCATCGGCCGGCGAGCTGGCCCGCAGCCTGGGCGACTTGCGCGTCGCCCTCAGCCGGGTGCCCAGCGTCCAAGGCACGATCGCGGCCGACCTCAGCCGAAACGAATTTCGCAGCAAGCTGCTAGTGGTCGAGCAGGCGCTGGCCCGCTACCGGCAGACGCTCGAGACCGAGCTGCCGTCGGACCCGCGGTTCGGCGACCGGAGCCACGAGTTTCAGACGCTCGACACGCTCGAAAAATCGCTGTTCCGCCTGAACCAGGCCCGCGACGACCAGGAGTGGGTGCTCAACCCCGACCTGCTGCCGTCGCTAGTGAACCAGGTGGACGACATGTACGAACTGGCCGGCACGCTGCCCAACGAGCTGCACCAGCGGATGCTCGACTTCGCCAAGGAAGTGAGGATCGAATACCGCACCTGGATCGTGGTGGAATGGATCGCGGCCGCGTCGGCCGGCGTCATGCTCGTGGCGCTCTTGGGCCTGCTTTATATCTGGGTCGTCGCGCCGCTGCGGGTGCTGATCGCCGGCTCGCGGCGGATCGCCCAGCAGGACGATTTCGACCATCGCATTTTCCTGCGGTCGCACGACGAAATGGCCGAGCTGGCCGCCGCCCTGAACGAAATGACCGCCCGCTTTCAGGAGATTCGCAACGACCTGGACGAACAGGTGCAGCAGCGAACCCAGGAAGTGGTCCGCGGCGAGCAACTCGCCAGCGTCGGCTTTCTGGCGGCCGGCGTGGCCCACGAGATCAACAACCCGCTCGCCTCGATCGCCTGGTGCGCCGAATCGCTCGAAAGCCGGCTGCACGAAACGCTGCACGGCGACGATGCCCAACTCGCCGCCGAGCAACTCGCCGAGGTCGAAATCCTCCGCAAGTATCTCCGCCGCATTCAGGACGAAGCCTTCCGCTGCAAGGGAATTACCGAGCGGCTGCTCGATTTCTCGCGGATGGGCGACGTGCAAAAGCAAGAGACGAACCTGGGCGAACTGGTGCAAGCGGTGATCGACATGGTCAAGCACCTGGGCAAATACCGCCACAAACATATCGAATTCGATTCGCCCCAGTACGTGCTGGCCCCGGTCAACCTGCAGGAACTCAAGCAGGTGATGCTGAACCTGCTCACCAATTCGCTCGATAGCCTCGATCCCGGCGGCACCGTTTGGATCAGCCTGAAACGCAACGGACCCTGGGCCGAGCTGATCGTCCGCGACGACGGCTGCGGCATGAGCGAAGAAGTGCTGCGGCACCTGTTTGAACCGTTCTTCACCCGGCGGCGCGATGGATCGGGCACCGGGTTGGGATTGTCGATTACCTACCGAATCATTATCGATCACGGCGGCGCCATCGAGCCGGCCAGCGAAGGGCCGGGCCAGGGATCGAGGATGCGCGTCTTGCTCCCTTTGGTGGCCAACGAAAAACCGCAGCCGGCCACCAAGCCGGTGCGGCGACGGCTGGCCGCCTGACCGCTGTTTCCCTCGTGCGAAGGATCGCAGGCCGACATGAAAGAGACCCTCAAAGGCGACACCAAGCCTCCCACCCGTTTGAAAATGCTGTTTGCCGACGACGAGCCGGCCCTGCAAGAGCTGATGAGCCTGGAACTGCCGCGGATGGGGCACGAAGTGACCGTTTGTCCCGATGGGGCGACGGCCTGCGCGGCCCTCGAAAAAAACACCTACGACTGCATCGTCGTCGATCTCGACATGCCGGGAATGAGCGGCATTCAGGTGATCGCCCGCTGCAAGGAGCTGTCGCCCGATACCGACGCGGTGGTGCTGACCGGCAAGTCGTCGTTCGAAACGGCCGTCGCGGCGCTCCGCCACGGCGCGTTCGACTATCTGACCAAGCCCTGCAAGCTGGTCGATCTGAAGGGGCTGCTGCTGCGCGTCGCCCGCCAGCGCGAATGGGTCAACAAGGTGCGGGCCCTCAAGCACCAGCTCCAGCGGATCGAAGGCAAAACCGAACTCATCGGCCAGAGCCGCTCGATGGAGCAGGTCAAACGGCTGATCGACAAGGTGGCCCCGACGAACTCGACGGTGCTCATCCTGGGCGAAACGGGAACCGGCAAAGAGCTGGTCGCCCGGGCCGTTCACCAGAACAGCCTGCGGGCCGATCGGCCCTTTGTGGCGGTCAACTGCGGCGCGCTGCCCGAAGCGCTGATCGAAAGCGAACTGTTCGGCCATCGCAAGGGATCGTTCACCGGGGCCGACGATCATCGGGTCGGCCTGTTCGAGGTGGCCCACGGCGGGACGATCTTTCTCGACGAAATTGGCGAGCTTCCCAAGTCGATGCAGGCCAAGCTGCTGCGGGTGCTCGAAAGCGGAGAGATTCGCCGCGTCGGCGACAACAACGCCTTCGAGGTCGATGTGCGGGTGGTCTGCGCCACGCATCGCAACCTGCCCGACGCGGTCGAAAGCGGCGAGTTCCGCGAAGACCTGATGTACCGCATCAACACCTTCGAGATCCACCTGCCTTCGTTGCGCGAGCGAACCCCCGACCTGCAATCGCTGGCCGAGCACCTGTTCCGCCGCTTCCGCCCGGGCTTGAAGGCGAACGATGTGCTCTTCACGCCCGAGGCGGTCGAACTGTTGCAAAAGCACACCTGGCCCGGCAATGTGCGCGAGCTGGCCAACGTAATCGAACACGCGACGATCCTCTGCGACCACCCGCCGATCACTCCCGAGCACCTGCCGCAGCGGTTCGACTCGCGGCGGGCGGCGACGTCGAAAGTCCGAATCACGGGGCCGATCACGCTCCGCGATCTCGAAATGCAAGCGATCTACGAGGCCCTCGAACGCCACGGCGGCAACAAGCCCAACGCGGCCGAAGAACTGGGGGTCAGCCTGAAGACGCTGTACAACAAGCTGAACCAGACGGTTTTGGCGGAACGAGCGGCTTGAAGGGTGGCACTGGCATCCTGCCAGTGTCTGAGTCCGTTGGGTGGCACTGGCCGTTGGGTGGCACTGGCATCCTGCCAGTGTCTGGACCCGATGGCTGCGCCCCCCTCGCGGGCCGCCACAATTGGCTTGTGGCTAAAGGTTATTCTGACAAGCAGCTCGCAAAAGCTTGTTGGAACGCGCCCCGGCATGGCCGCCTACTTTGCCCGATCGACACTGGCGACACGCCAGTGCCACCCCAGCCACAGAATGGCCCGTTGGAAGGCGCCTAGGCAAGGCAACGTCCTTCTGCCCGATCGACACTGGCGACACGCCAGTGCCACCATCTCTACATCCAATACTCCGCGGTCATGGGCGCCAAACGGGGCAGATCCGCTTCCTGCTGATCGCCATCCGATTCGTAGAAGCGGGCACTCGACCACTTCCAAAGCCGCGCCTCGGTCACGAGTCGGCGGCGAACCGGGTTCCGATGCAGGTAGTCGATGCTGCTCATCACCGTCTGGGGCTGCTGCAGATTCCGATCGTAACCCGGCCCTTCCTGCCAAAAGCGAAAGGCGTCCTTCCCGGGCCGCTCTCGGATGGTGAGGCGTTTGAGCAGCGGACTCCCAACCTGTTCCAAATCTCGCTTCACGGCGGCCGACACGGGGCGTTTCACGGCGGCGAGATAATGGCTCAGGCGAGGTTTCTCGTCCAACGGGAAAACGAGCAGGTGGACGTGATCCGGCATGAACACGAAGGCGACTAAGTTGAATCGGAACTGGTGGCCTGCCTCTTCGATCGTGCGCGCCAGATACCCCCGCCAGATATCGTTGGTCAGCAGATTGATCTGCCGGTAGCACGAAAACGTGAGCTCGTGCAGATCGCCCGGCTCGTGATAGTGCTTGATCGTTTTGAACTTGCGCGGCCTCATGGCAAGACGCATCGTAACGATTGCCAAGCGAACAGTCACTCGCCCGGGTGGCACTGGCATCCTGCCAGCGCTTGAGTCCGTTGGGTGGCACTGGCGTCTCGCCAGCGATTGAGTCCGTTGGGTGGCACTGGCATCCTGCCAGTGTCTGGACCCGATGGGTGGCACTGGCATCCTGCCAGTGCTTGAGTCCGTTGGGTGGCACTGGCGTCTCGCCAGTGTCTGAACCCGATGGCTGCGCCCCCCTCGCGGGTCGCCACAATTGGCTTTGTCTAACGGCTGTCCTGAGAAACAACTCAGCAAAAGTCGCAGAAGCTACGCAGAATGGCTTGTTGGAACGCGCCCACGCCGACAACGTCCTTCTGCCCGATCGACACTGGCAGGATGCCAGTGCCACCCAGCCTTCTGCCCGATCGACACTGGCAGGATGCCAGTGCCACCCAGCCAGCCGATCGACACTGGCAGGATGCCAGTGCCACCCAGAGCGAGCAAGCGCTAGCCCTCGACAGGCGGCAGCAGTTCGATCCCTTCGCCGTCGGCTGGGGCGGTGCTCGCTTCGCTTCCCCAGTTGCTAGTGCCGGCGGGCCGGCCACCCGCGCCGCCGCTGGAGGACTCGTCGCCGATGTGGTAGTTGCCATAGGCGCTGCCAGAATAGACGCTGCCCGCTGTCGCCGACTGGTGAGGGACCGGAGTCGATACGGGCTGGGCAGGAACGCCCGTTGCAACGCCCTCGCCCGCTCGGGCGGTGTATGCCGCGGCCGGCTCTCCAGCCGTTTGTCCTTGCAACTGGGCCAGCATTTCGTGAGCGGCGGTCAGGCTGGCATCTTGCGCGACGGCCTGTTGCAGGTGGCGAATCGCCTGATCGGACTGGCCTTTTTGCTGCAAGAGGTAGGCTAGGTTATAGTGGGCCACCGCTTCGCCGTTGACGGCCGTGAGTTGCTTGAGGGCTTCGTCCGGGCGGCCCAGTTCGACCAGCACGGTCGCCAGGTTGTTGCGGTACTTGGGATTCTTGGGCTGCAAGGCGATGGCGCTATTCAGCGAGGCGGTCGCTGGCTGCCACTGCTTTTGCCGGGCAAGGCACAGCCCCAGATCGTTATGCACGAGGGCCGTTTTGGGATGGGCTTTGATCGCCTTTTGATACAGCTCGATCGCCTGGGCGCTTTGTCCCTGGCGATCGTGCAGCCGGGCCAGGCTAACCAGGGCGGTCAGATCGTTGGGCGCTACCTTGAGCGCCATTTCGTAGCGGGCTTTGGCCTCGGGCAGCTTGTTTTGGTTTTCGAGCAGGCGGCCGGCGCTGATATAGACGTTGGGGCCGATCTCCTCGACCTCGCTGGCCAGGCTGGTCGGATCGTTGGTTTCGTAGTTCGGCTTGGGCGAGAAGGCGGACGAGACGGCGGCGGTCGTTTTGTTCCAGCCCGAGGCGAAGAAGCCCTCGTCGGCGGCGACCTTGGTTCCTCCCAGGCCGGGGCTGGAGCCATCGGGCGCGGCGCCGAACTCCTGGGCCAGGCCGGCATACTTTTGCCGGCCGACATCGGGGGCAGAACTGGCGAAGCTGCTGTCGTCTTTGTTCCAGAAGGCGAGGCCCCCCATGGGCGACTTGCATCCGCCCAAGCCGCCGGTCGCGCCCGCGAGCAAGGCCACCATCAGTTGCCGTTTGACGTTCACCAAGCACCTCCCTGAGCACGAACCGGAGCCCCCCCTGCCGCCAGTGGCCAATCCCTGGTCGCTTGCGGCCGGTTGTGCGACGTGTAAGGAAAATTCCACGTCGCATCATTGGTCTTCATCGACGCCCCGCGGCGTTTGTCTCCAATCGAATTTGAGGTCCGCCGTCCCCGTGACAGGGGCGTCCGCCGGACGCAACGAAAAAGGCCCCGGCAAGCGATTTGCCGGGGCCCTGGGATTAGGTGTCTAAGTGGTTGCGGCGACAGCGGTTACTCGCCTCCGCCACCTTCGCCGCCACCTTCGCCCCCCGCGGGCAGCCGGGGCGCAGGAATGGTGGCCTGGAACGACTGGGTCATGGTATCGACATAGGCGGCCGACCAGCCGCTGGGCTCGGTGTCGGTGGTGAGGACCGGGGGGACGCTCGGTCCGGCATACTTGGCGACGGCCGCGTTGACCGAGGCAATGCGGGCCTGGGTTTGCTCGGCGGTCTCGCCCTTGAGCACGAACACCGCGCGGCGGTGCTGCGGCGCCTGGGTGACGATCCACTTGACCAGCAGCTCGCCGGCGCGATTCAGTTCGTGGTTGTCGTCGAACAGATAGGTGCCGACCGTGTTCTGCATCTTCCAGCCGTTATCGGCCTGAATGCAGAAGGGTTCTCGGACGGCAGCTCGATCGGCCGATTGGAAGGGTTCTGGCCAGGCGTTATTGCGGTGCCAGTCCACCTCGACGCGGTGCCAGAAATGATCCCATTTTTCGCCCCAGGACTGGGCCTTGGCGGGGCTGGCGGAGAGCACCAAGCCAAGGATCGCGTAACAAGCCAAGAGCCAAAATCGCATCGGGGATTCTCCCGCGTGAGGGGGCCGGGCGGCGGAAACGCCCGGATTTCGTTAACCTTCGGGACCATTCGCTTCCCAGGTCATCGGACTTCGCCCGCCGCGGGATTCATGCCGGCGTCGGGCGCTGGCAGAACCGGCACGACCGGTCAGAGCGCCCAGCGCGCCGCGTCACATTTTGAAGCCGGCTGTCGGATTGCCGAGATCGACGGGGGGTCTTAGACTAAGGCTTGCCATTTGCTTGCCGCCTTACGAGATCGCCATGAAAACCCGGCCCCGCACGAAATTCACCAATCTGACCAAAAGCCGCCGCTGCCCGAAGTGCGGCGGCAAGCTCAACAATCAGGTCACCCGCTGCAAGCGTTGCGCGAACGCGGTCAGCAAGCCGCGCAAATCAAAGTCGTAGGTGCTCGGCGGTGTCATGAAAGCCCAGGATGGGGCCAGTGCTTTGTCAGTCCTGCTATCCATCGTTTCAATGTTGACTCTGCACTAGGTCGAACCTGGGCCCCTCCCAGGTCTGCGCTCATCGGCAGCGTACGTTCGTCGAATCGAACGGGCGCAACTACTTACGGCTGAATCGTTTGAGTCCCAATCGAGGGGATCTCTCCCGCAACGATTCGCTGCCGGCGCTAGCCCCTTCGCAGCCTGCCGCGCGGAAGTTGGGGAACTCCTAGCTGGCAGATAGCGTCCAACGCTGCAACCGGCACGACCGTTGCCGGCGGAACGACAGGCTTGGGACGCACCACTTGCCCAGCGCGCATTTTCGTTGCAAGGGATGTACCCCCAATTATAATCCGAGTTTAACACGTCGCGCGGGCAGCTTCGCGGGCGTGTTGAGCGCAGCAACTGCGCAGCTTGGCTTGACGACTGGAAGTTGCGATCCGCCCACCCCCGTGGGCAAGCACCCTGGGACAAGCACCCTGTGGACAAGACCCTGTGGACAAGCACCCTGTGGACAAGGCACGAGGCATTCCCCAGCCGACTGCTCGCTGATTTTCGTTATTCGGGGAATTGTTAACCGCTGATCTACCTGAGGAATGGTTCATGGCTACCGAGCGCCTCAAATCTCTCTCCGCGCTAAAGAAGACCCGCAAGTTTCGCGATCTGGCTCGCAAGGAATCGCGGCGGATGCATCTGGAACGACTGGAAGAGCGGCGCGTGATGGCCACCGGGCCGACGCTGACCGCCACCATTCCCAATAGCGGCTTGTTCTTGAACGCGAACGACACGCTGAATGTCGCGCCGCGCGAGATGCGATTCCGCTTCGCCGAAGGTCAGGTGATCGACCCGGCCACGGTGGCGGGCGGTTTTCGGGTCGTGCGGAGCGGCCTCGACAACACGTTTGGTGAGGCGAACGACGTCGTCGTCGTGCCCGGATTTATCGGGATGGCCGATACGCCGCGCGAAGTCATCATGCGCTTCGCCAGCAACCTGCCCGACGATTTGTACCGGATCGAAGTGATCGGCGCGGGCCTGACGCCGCTCAAAGACACCGCGGGGCTCCCCTTCAACGGCGGCGAAAACAAGAACATCGACTTCACGCTCGACTTGGGCGCCAAGGTGATGGCGGTGGTGCCGCAGCCGATCGCCCGCAATGCGACCACCGGCGCGCTAACGCAAAACATGCGGGCGATCGAGGTGTACTTCGATCAGAACGAGTTTGGAGCCAGCGTCAGCAACCCCGCCTATTACAAGCTGGTCAGCACGACGACCGGCGCGATCGCGCTGCCGCAGAACGTCGTGTACGACGCGACGCAGCGCAAAGCGACGCTGAACTTTGCAGCCGACATTCCGGTCGGCACGTTCAAGCTGGAAGTGGGGACGTCGGAGGAGTCGAACGACCGGACCACCCAGGCGGTGCATATCGGCAACAGCATGACGACGGCCCGGCATGCGTTCTTGGGCGACAACATTACGTTGCCCACGGCCCAGCAGAATCGCGATATCGACTTGTACCGCATTGATCTGCGCAGCGGCGCTGCCATTACGGTCAACCTCACGCCTTCGGCGTTGTTGAATGGGGCGATTCGCATCTTCGATTCGGCTGGTAATCCGGTGGGCGCGGTGGCCAACAGCGGCGGCGCGGGCGCTGCCGAGTCGCTAACCACGGCTGTGCTCCCCGCGGGCATCTACTACGTCGGCATCTCGAGCTCCGGCAATACTGCCTACAACCCGGTCACCGGCACGGGCATCGCCGACGGCAACTCGACCGGGGCCTACTCGTTTCAGGTCACCTTCAACGATTCGCCGCTGATTGGCGATGCGAATTCGAGCTTCGGCAGCGCGACCTCGCTGGGAGTGCTGGGCCTGACCGGCCGGGTGCTGACTGCGGCCATCGGCCCGCAGCCCTACAACATTCAGTTTCCCGGCATCGGCGACGATCCGGGGCATCGCGATGTTCCCTACGAAGCGCACATCGTCACCATTCCGGGCCTGGAGGCCGATTCGGTCAACGGCATTCGCGAGATCACCTACGACTTTCAGTCGATCTATGGCTTCACCGTTCAGGGGCAGCCGCTCTTCAACGCCATCAACGAGCCGCAGAAGCAGCGGGCGCGGGAGGTGCTCGAACTGTACGCCAGGTATCTGGGCGTCCAGTTCCGCGAAATCAGCTCGACCGATCCGCAGGCTTTCGCCGACCTGACCATTGCGACCGGCGATCCGCGGGCCGTCGCGCCGACGATTTCGACGAATCTGCCCGCGACCGGAGTGCGCGGGATCGAAGGGATTCCGAACGTCCCACCCGGCGCTCCGCTGCATCCGGCCCTGGGCACGATCGCCACTTCGGCCACCGGTTCGATCACCGGCGCGACCACCACCAATCCGATCGCCATCAGCAGCGCCAATCACGGCTTGATTAGCGGCGCGGTCGTCCGCATCACCGGCGTGACGGGCAACACGGCGGCGAACGGAGTGTGGCGGATCAAGCGGATCGACGACAACCGGTTTGAGCTCAACGGTTCGCAGGGGAGCGCCGACTACATCTCGGGCGGCGTCTGGACCATGCTCGACGTGACGCCCCGCGTGGCGATCATGAACGCCCTGGTGAACTGGGGAAACAGCGAATACGGCGGCGAATACTTCCGCACCGCCATGCACGAGATCGGCAGCTTCCTCGGCCTGGGAACGTCGTTCGACCTGCCCGGACTGACCATCATGGGGGGCCTGGAAACTCCCACGCTGGCCACCAACGTCGGCGAGCCGGTGTTTCCCGGCGACCACGACATCGTTCACGGCCAGGCGCTGCACCGCCCCGAAAGCCGCGACATCGACCTGTATCAGTTCACCGTGGCTTCGGCGGGCCTGTTCCGGGCCGAAACGATCGCCGAGCGAATGAACGACCTGGCCACGCCGAACCTGCTGAACACCGTGCTGACGCTCTATCGCGAGCCCGGCCTGCCCGGCCAGCCCCGGCAAATCATCGCCCGCAACGACGACTACCACGGCAACGATTCGTATCTCGAACTGCGTCTGGAGCCCGGCAATTATTACATCGCCGTCACCAGCACCGGCAATACCGAGTTCGATCCCGTCGTCGAAAACAGCGGCTTTGGGGGCCGGACGCAAGGGGCCTACAACCTGAAGCTCGAAATGAAGCCCGAAGTCGGGTCGTCGATCACCGACACGACGGGCGTCAAGCTGGACGGCGATGCCGACGGCCGCCCCGGCGGGAAATACGAATTCTGGTTCCAGTCGAACAGCGCCGCGGGCTCGACGATCTACGTCGATAAAGCCAACACCAGCGGTCCCTTCCTGGGGACGCTGGCCGACCCGCTGAACAACCTGGCGGCGGCCATCGATGCGGCCGAAGCGGGCCCGGCAAAGATTATTCGCGTGGTGGGCAACGGCGGAACCGACGGCAACGTCAACACGCTGCAAGACAATCGCGCTTATCTCGTCGGCTTCAAGGATGTTGACCTGATCCTCGACGAGCCGCTGGCCGACGGCGCCGATTTTCTGGTTCCGGACAACGTGACGGTGATGATCGACGCCGGGGCGAACTTCAAGCTCCGCAAGGCGAATCTGAACGCCGGCACCACGCCGCAAAGCATTTTGCCCCGCGGCGGCGGCGCCATCCAGGTGTTGGGCACTCCCTTCTCGCAGGTGCAGTTCACCTCGTACCACGACGACACGATCGGCGGCGACAGCGACGGCCCGCAGCCCGGCCCGCAGGGTGGCGACTGGGGCGGCATCGTCTTCCGCAGCGATTCCGACAGCGGGCATCGGCTCGATGCCGAGGTTCAAACGCTGACGCTCACCGGCAACGGCGGCCGGGTCACGGTTTCGTTCAACGGCATTCAGGGCTCGGCTCAGACGAGCTTTTTGAACCTGAACACGACAACCGCCGCGGCGGGGGCAACG
>JBBDYF010000248.1:13676-14473 GCA_040901775.1 Pirellulaceae bacterium
CGCCGCGCAGGTGCAATCGCACCTGCGCTCGATTCCGGCGCTCACGCGGAATGTGAGCGTCGCGAAAAATCCGAACGGTACGTTTACGATCACCTTCACCAACGCCCTGGCGGGGATCGACGTCGGCCCGCTTCAGGCGACGCTGTCGCCCACTCCCACCGTCCCCACGATCGGCACCGGCACCCAGGGCGGGCCGAACAACGTGCGGGTCAGCGAAGTGCAACAGTTGACGCTGAACAACAGCGGCGGCCAGGCGCGGATGGAGTTCAGCGGCGTGCTGGGAACATTCGAGTCGCTCTTCTTCGACTCCAGCAGCACCACGGCGGCTCAGATCCTCCTGCATCTGAATACGATTCCCGCGCTGAACGGAAACGTCGAGGTCACCGGCAATCCGGGCGGCCCGTTTTTGATCAAGTTCGTCAACGCCCTGGCCGGCGTGAATATCCCCGATTTCCCGGCTGCCGGCTCACTGCGAGGGGTCGGATCGCCAGGGAATCCCAATCCGCTGGTCTCGACGAATATTCAGGGCGTCACGCTGACCCCGACGCTCAACGAAGCGCAATCGCTGACCCTCACCGGCAGCGGCAGCCCGGTTACCCTGTTGTTCAACGGCTCGGCCGGCACCGCGGCCACGCGCTTTCTGGACCTGAGCAGCACCACGGCGGCCCAGGTGCTCAACCACCTGAACTCCATTCCCGCGCTAACCGGCAACGTCACCGTCAACGGCAACCCCGGCGGCCCGTTCTCGATCACCTTTGTCAATGCTTTGGCGGGCACTCCCGTCAGCGAGTTGACGG
>JBBDYF010000249.1:0-3225 GCA_040901775.1 Pirellulaceae bacterium
CCAGTGCCGCGTGTATGCCAGCCGGGCCAAGCGGAAGAAACGGACTTGACCCGCGGCGCGGCTGGCGCTGCGGTCAACGTATCGGGCAAGCTGATCGACCACGCAACGCTAGTCCTTCGCCACCTAACCGAATCGCCAAGAACAAGCAGCTTGAAATTGACGCCACCGAAATTCGCATCCGTGCGGAGCGGCGGCTGGGCGAGTTGATTGCTGAGCAAAAGGCGACGGCTGGGATGAATAAGGGGGCAGTCCCCGGCAAGACCGGGTCCAAGGGCGTCCCGGTCCTAGATGACCGCCCAACGCTCGCCGCCGCCGGGATCGACAAGCACCTAGCCGACCGCGCCCAGAAGCTCGCCGCCGTCCCCGAAGCTGAATTTGAGCAAGAGCGATTTATGACGAGCAGGCGAAAGAAAGGCAGAAGGTTCACGGGGGAACCGCGCCCGGTAAGCAGAAAACACTTCCGGCAAATTTACCGGAAGTGAACAGCGATGCCCGCGATGCCGTCGGCAAAGCCGGAGTGGGGCGACAAGTACGAGCAAGCGATAGCGATTTTCAACCGGCCACTCGACACACTTGCTGCCTATAAAGCCGTGGCGGCACGCATCAAATTCCCTAACCGGTTGGGGAATTTGCCGTGGTCGCACCACCAAGCCGTCGCCTACCTACCAGATGACAAGCGGGCCGCCGTCGGCGCTCGCGTGCGGGCGATCTATGACGACCAGGCGAAGGAACGAAAAGAGAAAACGCAGGGACGCCCAAAAAGCGGCGAACAGAAACCGGTGGAAACTTTGCCACCAGTTAAATCGAAGTCCCGCGATGCCGCCGGCGCTGCCGTCAACGTATCGGGCAAGCTGATCGACGCGGCCAGTTCTGCACAAAGCACGGCATCAAGTTCAAGACGCGCTCGCTGCGCTTTGATTCACGCGACCACGCAAAGGCGTGGATCATCAAAAACCAGTGCGGCCGCCGGAACCTGAACGAGTCGCAAAGAGCCATGCTCGCTGCCCGCCTGGCGACGTTAACCCTTGGCAGCAACCAGTTTACGGAGGAGGGTGCGCAGCAGTGCGCACCCTCGACAATAGCACTTGCACCATCCCAAGAGGCCGCCGCTGAGCAATTCGGTGTAGGTCGCAGCACAGTGCAACGGGCTGCCAAGGTTATCGAGCAGGGCACGCCATCGCTTGCCTGGCATGGTTGCTCGCTTGGAAGCGGAACACGACCAGATTCTTGCCGCCCGTCGCGCATTCATTATCGAGGCTGCCCAATGCCCTCCCCGCTGATGCTCGCCGAAACATACGACCGGGACTATCATGACCCGCGCGGCTGGTGGCTGTCTGAGAAGTTGGACGGCGTGCGCTGCTATTGGGACGGGACTCGGTTGACGACCCGCGGCGGCAACGCCCTACACTCGCCGGCATGGTTTACCGCGGGACTGCCGACAACGCCCCTGGATGGCGAGCTATGGGCTGGCAGGGATCTCTTTCAATCCACGGTGGGAATCGTGCGGCGGAAGGCTGGCGGCGAAGCGTGGCGGGGCATCCGGTTCCACGTCTTCGATCTGCCCGCGATGGTAGCGCCGTGGGAAGCTCGGATGCGGGCTATCCCCGCTGCGGTCAAGGGTTGCCGCGATGCCCTGGCTGTCCGCCATTCGCTTTGCAGTGGGCGTCAGCACGTCGATGACTTCCTGGCCGGGGTCGAAAGCCAAGGGGGCGAAGGCGCGGTCCTACGTGCCCCTGGCTCGCTCTACGTGGCTGGTCGGTCGGGGGACGTGTTGAAGGTGAAGTCGTACCGCGATGCGGAGGCGGTGGTTGTCGGCCACCTGCCGGGCAAGGTGGGCATCGGCTCGCTGTTGGTCGAGTACGGCGGGCTGCGGTTCGCGGTGGGTGGCCTGGCTGCTGATCACCGCGCCGTCCCGCCCCCGGTCGGTAGCCGGGTGACGTTCCGCTACCAAGGGTTGACGGAGGCTGGGGTGCCGCGATGCGCGTCGTTTGGGCGGGTGGCGGTTTGACGGGGCCACCGTCACCACCAACCCCGTCCGCCGAAAGGCTGGCGGGGTTTTTTCGTGGCGTCCTAGCGCCGGCCTAGCGCCGTCCTCTCGCCACTCGCACGCCCACGAAAAAAGCCTTTCATAACTTGTTGCTATGAAAGGCTTTAGGTAGTACACCCAACAGGACTCGAACCTGTAGCCTCCTGATTCGTAGTCAGGTGCTCTATCCAATTGAGCTATGGGTGCGTCGCAACGGGGCACGCGCGGTGCCGCTCATCCGAAGACACTCGGCTGCGGTACGGGGTTCAGGACAGCGGAAGCCCGCCAGTCGTCACAACCCGCACCGCACCTTTTGATTAATGTAGCCGAACCGACTTGCGCTGCAAGTCAGGGGCAACCGTCGCTTGCGCACAGACAGCTAGACAACCTTGGTCTGGCCCGGAATCGGCAGGGCGTACCAGCCGTCCTTGTCCGGCTTGACCGGAGGTTCGTCGTTGAAGCTGGTGTACTTTTCGACGGGCGAGACCACCACTTCCGACTTGACCGCGTCGGCCCACTTGATGATGTTGCCCGAGTAGGTCGCCATGCGGCCCAGGATGGCGGTCATGGTGCTCTTGGCACCCCATTCGCCTTCTTCGGCGATGCGGCCGGCGCGAATGTCGGCAAACAGGTCGTGATGCTCCTGCTGATGGCCGTCGCCCCCCAGCTCGCCAAAGTTGTGGATCCGCTTGCCGTCGGCGTCGTAAATTTTCGAGCCGCTGACGTCGGCATATCCCTTGGTGCCGTGGCAATGCTCGGCCACGCTCGACCAAGTGTCGGGCTGATGCCGGCACTGGCTCATCATCACGGTGCCGTCGCCATAGGTGAATTCGACGAAGTGGTGATCGTAAATCTCGCCGAACTCCTTCTGCCGGAGGACCGCGCCCCCTTGGCCCTGAGCCGAGACGGGGAAGTCGTTCTTGATCCAGTTGATCACGTCCATATTATGAATGTGCTGCTCGACGATATGATCGCCGCTGAGCCAGTTGAAGTTGTACCAGTTGCGCATCTGGTACTCCATTTCAGACTGGTCGTCCTGGCGGACCCTCGACCACGGCTTGGTGCCGTTCCAATAGACGCGAGCCAGGGTCAGTTCGCCAATGTCGCCGTCCTGAATCGCCTTGACCGTCGCCATGTACTTGCGCTCGTGGCGGCGTTGCAGGCCGACCGCGACCGCCAGGTTCTTTTTCTTGGCTTCT
>JBBDYF010000249.1:3235-14419 GCA_040901775.1 Pirellulaceae bacterium
TGGCTTCTTCGTTCGCCTCCAAAAACTTTCGGATCCCCGCCGCATCGACGGCGACCGGCTTTTCGGCAAACACATGCTTGCCCGCCGCAATGGCGGCGGCAAAGTGCAACGGACGAAACCCGGGGGGCGTCGCCAGAAAGATCATGTCGCAGTCGGTCTGCATGATCTCTTGATAGGCATTCATACCGACGAACTGCTGCTCTTTGGGAACTGCCACCTTGTCCGGATTCTGGCTCGTAATCCCACGCAGCGAAGCCTGCAGACGATCGCCAAAGGCATCGGCCATGGCGATCAGTTTGACTTCTCCGCCACTGGTCTTCATCGCCTGCTGCACGGCTCCGGTGCCGCGACCGCCGCACCCGACCAGACCCACCTTGATCGTATCGCTGCCGAAGCTGTGAGCGGCTCTAGCAATTTGCACTTGGCTGGCGGCAATCGCACCGCCGGCAACCAACATCGAACTATTGCGCAAGAAGGCGCGCCGCGAAGTCCCTTTGGCCGGGGAGGGGTCGGTCGGTCGCTGCATCGCTATATCTCCAGGTTGTAGTCAATAAACTGAAACGAGGACGCCCGTACGGCGTCGGCGCTCACCACGAATGACTTTACACTACCGCGCAACCACGGGGGTTGCAATTCGTTAAGCAGGATTCGGCGGGGAGGGCCAGTGAGCCAGGGGCGGGAGTCAGGGGGCGGAAGTCATAGTTTGCCTCGCTTGCCTGACCGAACCTTACGGCTGGTCGGTCATCGTGGGTATCGGCCCAGGACGATGCCAAGGTGCGGCACGAATCTCTGCCCTCCGTGCTCAGACTGATTGCGCCCATGACGAACGACGCTCCCCGGCTCTCCTTGCTCGACGAGCTCGATGCCCGCCAAAACGAGTTGTTAGACCAACTGGACGAGCTCGATCGCCGGATCCAGCAAGTCCTCCACGAGTGCCTGACGTGGCGCGGCGAAGGCGACAATGCAGCCCGTGCCGCTGCCTGACTCGGGCCGCAGCCTGCAAAGTCAGCCGACATCCCCCAGTTCGAGCGCATCCCCGTAACGGTGGAGCACCATCCTCCGCAGGCGGGCAAATGCCTCGTTTTGCAGGTCTGGATCGGCCACAACCAGGGCCTGGGCGTCGCGGCGGGCTTCTTCGACCACCGCCACGTCGCGCGTCAGATCGGCAATTCGAAGTGGCGGCAGGCCGTGCTGCTTGGTGCCGAACAAATCGCCCGGCCCGCGGAGCCTGAAGTCGATCTCGGCGAGTTCAAAACCGTCGCTGGTGCGGGTTAGGGCGTTCAGCCGCTCTTGCGATTCGTCCGACTGCGGATTGGCGAAGACGCACAAATAACCCGGATAGTTGCCGCGGGTGATCCGGCCGCGCAGTTGATGCAACTGGGCCAGACCAAATCGCTCGCCCCCTTCGATCGTCATCAGCGTGGCATTGGCGATATCGATTCCGACTTCCACTACGCTCGTCGCCACCAGCACCTGCGTCCGCCCGGCATGAAACGCCTGCATGGCCGAATCCTTGTCGGCCGGCGTCATTCGCCCATGCAGCAGGCCGAGCTTGTAGCTGGATAGTTCGCCGCGCGACAGCACCTCCAGCGTTTGCTGCACGTTGGCGGCATCGACCGTTTCGCTGTCCTCGACCAGCGGGGCGATGACGTATCCCTGGCGGCCTTCGTCAAGGTTTTTACGAAAGAACTGCCACCAGCGGCCGCGCTGGGCATCGCTGGCCCAGTAGGTATGCACCTTTTGTCTTCCCGGCGGTGGTTCGCGGAGGGTCGAAACATCGAGATCGCCGAACAGGGTCATGCCAACCGTTCGCGGGATCGGCGTGGCGGTCATCACCAAGTAGTGGGGATCGACTCCCGCCTTTTTCAAAGCGGCCCGCTGGCGGACGCCAAACTTGTGCTGCTCGTCGATCACTACCAGCCCCAGCTTTGCAAACTCGACGCCCGACTTGGCCACCGCGTGCGTCACTGCGTGCGTGCCGATCAGAATGTCGATTTCGCCGGCGGCGATCTTGGCCAGCAATTCGATTCGTTCGACGGCGCCGAGCGACCCGGTGAGCAGTCCCAGTCGCACCTTGCTGGCGGCCAGCGCCTTGGTCAGCGTCAGCAGGTGCTGGCGGGCGAGGATTTCGGTCGGTGCCATGAGGGCCGCCTGATAGCCGTGGGCGACCGCCAGCAGCATGGCGTACATGGCGACGACCGTTTTGCCGCTGCCGACGTCGCCTTGCAGCAGACGATTCATCGGATGCGGGCGGGCCATGTCGCGGCAAATTTCGTCGATCGTCTGCCGCTGCCCGGCCGTCAGCTCGAAGGGAAACAGCCGCGTGATCCGGGCGTCGATCTTGGCGCTGGCGGCCAGCGGCGGGGAGGCCCGGCTGTGCTCGAGCCGCCACTTGCGAATCGCCAGGGCCAGTTGCAGCACTAACAGCTCTTGATAGATGAATCTCCGCCGGGCCCGCTCCAAACTGGGGTGATCGGCCGGATTGTGGATTTGCGGCAGGGCTTCACGAATGCCCAGCAACTGGTGCGGCGCGAGGAATTCCTCAGGAAAGACATCTTCAACCAGGCTGGCGTGCGTTTCGACCACGCCTTGCACGATCCGCCGCATCTGCGATTGATTGATTCCTTCCGTTAAAGGATAGACCGGCAAGATGCGACCGCCGGGGGCGTCGTCGTCGTCTCCCAGGAACTCGACCCGCGGGTGAACCATTTCCCAGCGCATCCCTTCGAGCTTGGGCTCGCCCGAAACCATCAGCCGGCGGCCTTCGACCAGCTTTTCCCGCATCCAGGGCTGGTTGAACCAGAGGCAGCGCAGGTATTTCGTTCCCTGGCGCAGCAACATGCCGAGCAGCGACTTGCCCGGCGTGGTGTTCCGCAAGTCGATCTCTTCGATCACGCCGACGACGCTCGCCGGTCGGCCCTCTTCGAGTTGGCCAATTTCGCGCAGCTCGGACAGGTCCTGATAAGCTCGCGGAAAGAAGAATAGGAAGTCGCGGGCGTAAAAGAGTTCGAGCTTGGCGAGGATCTCGGCGCGTGGCGAACCGACTCCTTTCAAGAATTGGGCGGGCGTGGCCAGCAATTCGGCCGGCGACTTCTCGCGGATTTCTGCAGCGGGCTGCGACATGCCAAAATTGTAGCCTTCCGGCAGAGATCGTTTAAGCCGCGAAGCCGGTTGCGGGCCAGGCGACCATCAGACGAACAGCTTGCTGGCTGCGACCTGGAACCCCGGCAATTCGGCAAAAGTGAGCGAATCCTCGCCGCGGAGGGTCGCGCTGGGCCGATCGGGATAGTGCAGGTTAACGGTCTGGAACTGCGGATCGATGACACATACCACATTTACCCCTGCCCGCAGATATTCGCCCGTTTTAAGGGCAATCTCGGTCCTATCGTTGTAGGGCGAAACCACCTCGAACACGATCTCCGGCGCGACGCCTGCGTAGCCAACCGGACTGTCCCCCTTCGCCACCCGCCGATAACTGTAGTACGCGACATCCGCGCCGCGAACCGTATCGGGATTACGGCCCGTGATGATGCCGCTGTCGTTGGAAACCGTGCGGCCGAGGTCGCGTTCTTCCACAAAGTTGCCGACTTTGCGATCAATTCGGCTGCAAACCTCGCCGTGACGAAATCCGGGCATGTTCATAACGAGGACCACCCCTTGGACGAGTTGCCGTCGCTGCCCGTTCTCTGGCAGGCGCAAAAACTCTTCGGCGGTAAGCAGTTTGGTAAGTGCTTCGATGACCGTGGCCATGACATCCATCCGAATACGAGAAACATCCGCGTCCGAACCGTTTTGAATTATACGCTCTTTCGCGGGCCAAAACAGGAATTGCCGATTTCGCCGAGCCGGTCGATGAGCGACAATGGATCTGTCTTCCAAACGCACGCCGCGTCCCTCGCGGTCTCATTTGACTCTCTCGATGACCATGCTGCATCCTATTCCTGGTTCCGTGCTCGCCCTGCTGGTTCTGGCATCCGTGGCGAGCGGCCAGACGCAACCGACCGTTCCCGCCTGGGTGCAAATGTTCGACCAGGGGGAAACGAACCCCCAGCTCAAGGGCTTGATGACGCCGCGGGGCGTCCGGGTCGAAATCGTGGCCGCAGCGCCGCAAGTTGCCAGCCCGCTTGCCATGACCTTCGCAAGCGATGGCACGCTGTACGTTTTGCAGTCGAAAGCAAGTTCCGACGTCCTCCTGGCACTGCGCGATACCGACGGCGACGGCTCGTTCGACAAGACCGAAACCGTGATGAACGACCTCGAGCAGCCGCAGGGTTTGCTGTGGCACGAAGGTTGGATCTACTTCACCAGCGGCGGCCGCATCCTGCGCCGCCGGCCGCACGACGCGAAGATGTTTGACGAACTGACCGCCCCAGCCGCCGACAAGCAGGGGCCGCCCACCACGCTTTCCGCCGACGAGCAATGGATCGAGCAGCAGCTCGCTATCGGCCTCGCCGAGCAAGAATCGGAGCGACCGAGCGGCTTGACGCTCGGCCACGATGGTTGGCTGTATGTCACCGCCCCAGGAATCGATAACCGGCTTAAAAGTTGGGACGGCTCGCAGGCGAGCATACTGCGGAGCGGCGCGATCTTTCGCCTGCGGCCCGACGGTTCGCAGGTGCAGGAGTTCAGCTGCGGCCTGGCTGCGCCGCAAGGGAACATCGCTTGCGACGCCGTGGGCAATTTATTCCAGACGGATGCCGGCCCGGGTGGCTGGCGACTCGTCCACCTGCTGGAACTGGCCGACTACGGCTGGCGGAGCGACCTGCCGCCGGCGGCGATGACTCGCCCGGGGACGCTCCCCGCGCTGCATCGGGCCGAGACGGGCTCGTCGGCGGGGATGCTGTGCTATACGGGCCGGCAATTTCCCACGTTCCTGCAAGGTTGGCTGATCGCGCCAGACCCTCGGCTGCAAGTCGTCCGCATGGGCGAGATCGAGCGCGCGGGGGCCACGTTTCGCCTGAAGTCGGAGTTCCATCTGCTCCAGAGCGAGGATCCGCAGTTTCGTCCTTCGCAGGCCATTCAAGGACCAGACGGCGCGATCTACCTTGTCGACAGCCGCCAAGCCGGCGACGGGGCCGCGCCTCTCGCGGCCAATGGCCAGCAGGGCCGCATCTATCGCCTTTCTTGGAGCGGGAACGAAGAGGCTTCGGCCATTCCACTGGACCCGCTAAATATCCAAGCGCTGACGGCTGCCGCGCAAACGCCCCCGGGCCGCGGGCGATTGATTGCCATTCTGCTGGACGAACTGCAGCCGGCGACCGAGCGTGCGGCCGCGCTGGCCGCGGCACGCAAAGTTTGGGATGCTTCGGTTCTGGACGCCTGCCTGGTCGCGATCGGCCAGCAAGATCCCGACCTCGTGCGTCTGGCGGCCGAAGCAATCGGCGAGCGCCTGCCGGCGGAACGCGAAGCGCAGCAGCGATTGGCCGAGGAGATGCAGCAGGTCTTGCTCGGCGCGGCGCTGCCGGCTCAGCGACCCTTGTACCTGGCGCTTGGCAAGCTCGGCACCAGGCTCGAAACCGTGCCGGAGTGGATTTTCGAGGCGACTTCGGTCACCCCCGCGGCGCAGGCGAACCGCCAGGTGTTCGACGGCCACGTTCGCGCGGCAGAGATGCGCCAGGGTGCGGCGACCGAGCTGCTCCTGGGAAATTTGGAGGTCGCGCTGATCGATCCCAATCCCGACCCGCCCGAGCGCGAGCGGCTCAAGGCGTTTGTCACCGCGACGGCCGAGGCAATGCGAACCCGCGAACTGGCCAACTTCCTCGACAAATTAATCGAGGATCCGCGCGATTTCTTGACGCAATTGGAGCCGCCGCTGCAGGCGCGCCTGCTGTCGGCTTATCAACAAATCGTTGTCGATCCGCCGATCCGGGCCGACGCCGCGGCCGAGTGGTTGATCCGGCACGCGACCGCGCCGCTCGAAGTTCAACAGGCAGCGATGCAAACTTTGGCGGCCGTTGGCACCGACAAACCCGCAACCGCCGTGGCGATCGCCCGCCTCGTTACCTCCGGCAAGCTCGACCGGTCGCTCCTGCCGCAAGCGGTGCGGCTGCTCCAGCCGCACGCCAAACAGTCGCCCACGGGGGAGGCAGCCAAATTGCTGGTGGAGATTACTGCCGGCAAATAGCCAGGGAACCGACCGATCGCAGCCAGCGTACTTCCCACAGCTCTCAGCTTGCAATAGGTTGACCTCAGCGAATACCATTCGGCCGATAGCCTTCTTTTTGCCATCCACTTTCCGATTGTCGGAGTCACAAAATGTCTTACTTGAAGTTTGCCGCATCCTCTGCCTTGCTGGTCGCTTTGACAATTTGGGGCATTGGCTGCAATACGTCCACTCCCACGACCGTGGCCCCGGACAGCGCAGCTCAGAAGGAGGGCGAGCACGACGACCACGCCCCAGGCGAAGCAGGGCACGACGAACATGCCGGCCACGATCACGCGGCCCACGGCCCACACAATGGCCACATTATCGAGATTGGCGAGGAAGAATATCACGCCGAGTGGATGCACGACGAGGAGGGGAAAGTGACCGTCTATATTCTCGATGCGGCCATGAAAAAGGAAGTCCCCATAGCTGCCGAGGAGATCGCGATCGAGACGAAAATCGGCGAAACGACGAACACCTTCCAACTGGTCGCGGTCGATCGAACCGAGGGAGAGATGCCCACCGCCTCGAAGTTCGAGGTGGTCGATAAGGGGCTGCTGGGCGTGCTCGAATCACTGAGCAAAGGGGTCACCGCGACGCTCAAACTCGACATCAACGGCAAGCAGTTCGCAGCGCCGATCACGCCCGACGGCCACGCGCATTAAAGCGGCGCCACATCCGACGGAATCGTTAGGGACATGCACTGAAACTCCTACTTCCCCGTCCGCCCATCTCGGCGTCAAAAGCCTGGCCACGACTGTCCCGTCCGTTTGGCCCCAGAATTGCCCCTACTGACAGGCTCCGGGCGGGTAGGACTTGCTAGATTGGCCTAAGGTCCGACCCAAGCAGGATTTGCGATTGAACCAACCGACAAAGACGAATAACATTACAATCAGAGCAGCCGGCCGTGTCGCGGCCAGAATGTCGCGACGGGATCGCCGGATCGCGCAGTAGTCGCCGGCTTGATCCCGGCGAATTGCGAGGTAGGAATCGGAGGCATGTACAAAACTGGCGATCGCGTCGTTTATGTGGCCAGCAAGCACAGCCTGCGTCCCGGCCCCCGGGCCGAAGCGTTGACGCCTGAGCCTCACGGCGAAGGCTACTCGTACGACGTCAAAAAGTACTGGCTCGTGCTCGAAGCCAAGCCCGATGGCACCCTGACCGTCGTCACCCGCCGCGGCAAGCAGCGCGTGGTTCCGGCGAGCGATCCCCGGCTGCGGCCTGCCCGATGGTGGGAGAACATTTTTCTGGCCTCGCGGTTCCCGCAGCCGGAAGATGGCGACCACAACGAGCCCGGCTTTCGCCGGTCGGCCGCGCTGCGCTAAGCGGGTCTTGCTGGGCGGCGACAACGCGCCGCTCGCTTCCCCCCTCTGCCGATTGACAGCCATCGAGGCGAGTCCGTACGGTGGTTCGAAGGAGTTTTGGGATGCCAACATTTTTCGATGGAAAGAGCGGCGCGGTCGGCGGCCGGTTTGCGATCGTCGTCGCGCGCTATAACGAGCACATCACGGGCTAGCTGCTCAGCGGCGCGGTCGAGTCGTTGCGTGCCGCCGGTGTTGAGGACGAGGCGATCGACGTCGCCTGGGTTCCCGGCGCGTGGGAAATCCCGCTCGTCGCGCAGCGGATGGCCCGTTCGCGCCGCTACGTGGCCGTGCTTTGCCTGGGGGCGGTGATCAAAGGAGATACCAGCCACGACGAGCACATCAACCGCCAGGTGAGCCTGAGCCTGGGATCGCTGGCCCTGGAATCGGGCCTGCCGGTGCTGTTTGGCGTGTTGACCTGCAACACGGTCGAACAGGCCATTCACCGGGCCGGCGGCAACATGGGGAACAAGGGGCAAGAGTGTGCCGAGGCGGCACTCGAAATGGTCCGCCTGCTGGCGAAGCTGGCTTGAGCGCGGCCGCAACACCCAATCGCGCATCCCAAATCAAAAATCATTCCCGCTCGGCCCAGACCCGCGCGTGGCCGTCTTCGTCAATCTCGACGTGGATCAGGTTCGGCCGGCAGCAGACGGGGCAATCCTCGACGTATTCCTGGCTGGCCCCGGCCGACAGTTCGAGCGGCACGACGATCTGCTCGTGGCAGGCGTCGCACGAATAGGCTGCCTGCTCGCGGAGGCGGCGCTGTGGATCGCGGCGTTTGCGCTGGGGGCGTTTCATCACCCGCCAATTGTAACGCCCCGACGCGACAGCCGTGCAACTACTTGGCGCGCGGGTGGGCCCGCTCGTAAGCGGCCCTCAGGCCGGCCGTGCTGACGTGCGTGTAGATCTGCGTGGTCACCAGGCTCTTGTGTCCCAACAGTTCCTGCACGCTGCGGATGTCGGCGCCGCGGTCGAGCAGGTGGGTCGCAAAACTGTGCCGCAACGTGTGCGGCGTGGTTCTCAGGTCGAGGCCCGTCAGCTTAAGATACTTTTCGAGCAGCCGGGCCACGCTGCGCGTCGTCAGCCGGCGGCCGAAGCGATTGGTGAAGACGGGGGTGGGGGGCGAGCGGGAGGCGTTAGCCTCCCGATGGTTCGCCGTTTTCGGTGACGCAGTGCCATCGGGGTGCTTACGCACCCCGCTCGCCTGGATCTGGCGGGCCTTCAGCCAGCGACCGATCGCCTTGGCCGCAAAGCTGCCGATCGGGGCAAGCCGTTCGCGCCGCCCCTTGCCGCGGACGCGGACCAGCCCCTCGGCCAGATCGAGATCTTCGTCGTTGGCGCCGACCGCCTCGCTGACGCGCAAGCCGGCGGAATACATCAACTCGAGAATCGCCCGATCGCGGAGGCCCATCGGCACGCCCGCTGGCGGGGCATCGAGCAGCTTGCCCAACTCGTCGCTCGACAAAAAGTGCGGCAGCTTGCGATCGCGGCGGGGGTTGCGCAGCGGCTTGGCCGGGTTGCTATCGGCCAGGCCTTCGCGCTGGGCAAACTTGTAGAAAGTGCGCAGCGAAGCGAGCCGACGCGCGATTGAGGTCTTGGCATAACCGGCCTCGTGCAATGCCGAGACGTAGCCCCGCAAGTCGAGCGGCGTGATCTCGGCCGGGGCGGGGGAGCGGCCGTAAGCTTCGTCCAGGTAGCCGGCCAGCGACGTCAGGTCTTCGCGGTACGATTTGATCGTCAGGTCCGCGGCGTTGCGCTCGACCGAGAGGAAGCGGAGGAACTGCGTGATGGCGGGGCGCATGCGCGAAGCTCTAAGGACTAAGCACTAATGACTAATTGGCAAACGATCACAATTCATTTGTCATTAGTCCTTTGGATTTAGTCATTCGACCTTAGGACTTAGTCATTCGTCTCACGATCCGCCGCCAGCGGCAGCTTGAACCGCGGGGCCGGGGCCAGCTCGCTCCGCTCGGAAGCTTCCTGAACTTCCTGAGCCGTCTGGCGAATCCGCTGGCTAAGCACCGCGGCGTCGTACCAACTGAACGACAGCTCGGGATTGCTGGCAAAGCGGCCGAGCGTCCGCAGCGCTTCCGAGCGGCGCTGGTCGTCGAACAGAAAGATGTAGCGTTCTTCCCCTTTGACCAGGGCCAGTACATTGATGTCTTGCGTCACGGGGGAGCGTCTCCTGGGCCGAGGGGAGCAATGGTGTCGGGCGCGTGCGAGTGGCCCGCGGGCTGGGCCGAGCCGTTCGCTTACGGGTCATATCGGCCGATGGGCCACCGCCACACTACTCGCCCTTCGCCAGCCCCTCCTCTCGCCGCCAACGTCTCACTCACATGCAGATGGCAACAAAAGCGGATGTAGTCGTCGGGCCGTTGCAGGTAGCCGAGCCACCCGCCAAAGCGGGCGTCGTCGCGAAAGAAGTAATAGTTTTCCAACAGCTCGGTAACCTGTGCGTCCTGGCCGTGATAGATCCGCGTGTGCGTGATGATCGGGTCGTGCTGCTCGCGCGGCGCGGGACGAACGGGGCTGGGGGGCGGCGGCACAAAGCCGCGCGGATCGGGCCAATCGGCCGGCAACTGCGGCGCTTCGCCAGCGACAGAAAGTCCGTGCTGGCTGCCGCTGCCAGCGAGCGCTGGGCCGTTAGCCGCTGTGGTCGCGGCCTGCGAAACCGGACTGGCTAGCGGTTCGTCGGGCTGCTCGATAGGCAACTCCGGCGTTTGCGTGGCGAGTTGTTTGCGGGCCAGTTCGAACTCGGCTTGCTGCACCAGTGTGCCGGGAATGAACTCTTCCTCGGCCCGGCCCCATGGCAGTCCGTAGCCGGCGGGAATCGGATGGAAGCTCGGGTTGGCCGCGTACCAATCGACTGCCAGGCCGATCCGCGGGGGATAATACGGCGAGAACTCGGTGACCGAGCCGACCAGCACCGCATCGACTCCCATCATCCGCGCCAGCTTTTGAAAGTCGGAACCCATTCGCGGCTCGATCCCGCTGGCCACCATCAATTGCTTGGCGACGCCCACCGGCATCACCTCAAAGCCAGGGATGTCTTGCAGTGCGTTGTAATACGTCAGGGCGATCGCCTCGCCATCGACCGTCGGCTCGGCGCTCTGGTTATAGAACGGCAGCACGGCAACGCGGTGCAGTTGCGGAAACGGGTTGTGATATTGCGGCTCGACTCGCCGGTCGGGAAACACCGCGCAGCCGGAAAGCCACAGCGCCGCACTTGCCAGCAAGGCGAGCAATGCAAATCGGCGATGGCACGGACCAGCTAGCATGGCGTTCTGACGAAACCTCAGACGAAACGTGCGCAGGGGGAACAATCCGCAGCGTCCCGTTTATCGGCAAACTTGCCGCAGCTTCTGCAATTTATTGAAGCCCTAGCGGATTGATTTCCTGGGATCATCACCGCGGGACCATTACCCCGTGATACCGGATGATTAGTCCGCCGGTCGGCAAGCGGACCTGGGCGTCCACCTGCCAGCGCTCGCCCCGCGGCGCCACGCGGGCCGTGGCGACCGGCGACAGCCAGCGCGGCAAGGGAATTCCCACCAGCCAGGTGCGCCGCGGCAGGAAGCGGATGCCGCCGTCCTCGGCTACCAGCTCGAACGCCATCCGCAAGGGGCCCGCCGCTTCGATTAGCTGCCCGCCGGATTCGGTTTGCAGCGTAACGAGCCG
>JBBDYF010000250.1:0-14378 GCA_040901775.1 Pirellulaceae bacterium
TGTTCAGTTCCTTTCAACTGAAAAGAGCCATCAAACTTGCCTGACGCACCAAAGAACGCCAAGTTCGCAAAGGACGCAAAGATCGCCGCAGTGTCTTTCTCCTTTGCATTGCTGTCGCCAAGCGGAGGGGGTTCGCGGGACACGTCTTAGTTTGGTACGTGAGACTTTGGACTGGCGAGTAGCCGGGCCGCTACCTCCTGGGCAGCTTCAGACTTCTGTCACTTCACGACGCCCCAAATGCTCTCCAGCAGTAAGAACATCTCGGGATCGTGTCCTTTCAGTTCGGCCCGCACGAAGGGATAAAAGTCGTTGACGCCAAGATAGGCCTCGGTCGATTCCGCAAAGTACTCCTTGTGGTTGGTCAAGGCGTAGTGCCGGACCTTGGCCCCGGTGATCAGGAGGACTTCGTCGTAGATTTTCCGCTCCTTGGCCGATTCGAATGCCGCTCGAATTCGCGGCTCATCGAAGCCCAGCACCTGGTCGTGGTAGGCGTGGGCCAATTCGTGCAGCACGACATACGGGTGCTTGGCCCAGGTGTGCCGGTCCAGCAGGTCGGCCGCCCGCGGAATGTGGACATGTTTGACCAGCCGCGGATCGTGGTCGTGGGCGAGCAGCCACCCGCGGTCGGGGTGATACTGCATGTTGGCCAGCTTGGCATTATCGAGCTCGATCCAGATGCGCAACCGCTGCAACTCCACCACGCGCTCTTCGGAGAGGATGTACTTGACCCGCTGCAGGTGGTTCGCCAGGGCCTCGAGCGCTTTGCCGCCGAATTCTTGCTGCTCGGCCGAGAGCAGCCGCGGATCGACCGCGACCTTCCAACCTTCAACCTGCCGCTCGACCGGCTCGTAGAACGGGGGAGCGTCGTCGGCCGACAGGTGACTTGTGAATAGCGGGCCGGCGATCGTCAACGCCAGGAGGCAGCGGCGGAGGTCAAACATCGGTGATCGGATGCTTCCAGGGAGGGAGTTGTTGTCGTGTGGCAGGACATTCTAGATCGCGATGTTGAGGATTGCCTTCTGCATCGACGGAATTGACGAACCAGCTTCCGAGAATACTATGGCAGGCGGGACGCCTGCCCCACCTGCTAATCGACGATGTTCAGCTTGATCTCGTCGGAGTTGCCTCTTAGCTCTGGCGCGTACATCGCGCTGGCGCGGGTCGGCAAGGCCGAGAACTTGCCGGGGATCTCGGCCCGCATTCGGTAGGCGACCGAATGCCGGCCGCGGGCCAGCCAGCGGACAAAGAAGGCGACCCGGTTGTCCCGGTATTCGACGTAGGCCGGCAAGCCCCGGCTCCCCGCGCCGTAGCCGCTTTGCTGCACCACCGGCTCGAAACCGGCCGCTTTCATATCCTCGAACAACAGGTACTCGTAGTCGTTTTTGCTCTCGATCACCAGTTCGATCTCGACCAGGTCGCCGCTTTGCAGCGTGTCCCCCTCGGCCAGCGGCTGGCGCTGAAACTTCTCGACCTTTTGATCGAGCGCCTGGCCGCGCGCCCCTTCCGCCTTGATGGTTTTTTCGATTGGCGTGAGCTTGTAGTATTGCCGCTCGACCTTGATTTCGAGCCCCGCCTTCTCGATGTGGTCTTCGAGCGTGAAGTTGGTCAGGTAGGCATTGAAGTAGAGCGGCCCCTTACCGCGGCGGCGGAGCTCGACCACATGCGAGCCGCTTTTCACCGCTTCGCCCGCCAGGACGAACTTGTTGTCGTACGTGAACAAGTTCTCCTTGTTGATCTCGACTTCCTTGACCTTTTCGCCGTCCAGCCAGACTTCGACGAACATCTCCGGCTCGGTTTCGCCGGTCGCTTGCAGGTAGTCGGCAAACGCCTCGACACAGATCGCCGTGTCGCGGGTGCTGTTCCAGAACGTGCCGTGCTTCCGGTTATTGAGCAGGTATTTGACCAGCCGCGGGGCTTTCTCGCCCTTCGGATCGGTCTTGGCCAGTAGCTTCAGGTAGTAGGCGTTCGCCTCGACCTCGCTGCCGTACCAATACCACCAGGAGTTGTTTTCCGGCAGCTTGAGGTAGGCCGTTTCGTTTTCGCTGTCCTGCACGAGGAACTGGTCGATGTTGCGAACGATCATCGTCAGCTTCTCGTTGTCTCCCACTTTGTCGAGAGCGACCCCGAACATCGCCTTGGCATAGACGGGCAGCTCGATCCGGTCGCGATACAGCCGGTCGCGCATTTCGCGGTTGTCGGCCTCGGCATCGACCAGCACCATATACACGAAGGCGTCGATCGCGTCGGCATGCTGTTTTTTCTGGACGTTCTCTCGCTTTTGTTCCCAGTTTTTCAGCCACTGCAGTTGCTCGGCCTGATAGCGTTTGAGCCACTCGAGACCGTTCTCCAGCACGCCGGGGACCAGGGCCACGTCGTTGGCCTGGGCGAGTTGCAGGCCGTGGACGACGATCGCCGTGGTGTGCGGATAGCTCCGCTCGCCGACGCCGCTGAACCACCCCCAGCCGCCGTCGCTGAGCTGCTGCTCGGTGAGGGCTTTGACCCCCTCCTTGACCATCCGGTCGAGCTCGGCCGGATCGAAGACGGGGTTGCGGTCGAACCGTTTCCAGCCCTTGGCTCGCTCGCGATCGTCGCCGATCTCTTGCGCGTTCAGATTGGTCCGTTTCTCGCCGATCGCGGCCAGATCGAGGTTCATTCGCTGCAAGGTCTTCTGGGTGATGACGCTCGGCAAAAAGCGGTTGAGCGTCTGCTCGGTGCAGCCGTAGGGATATTCGGCCAGGTAGGGGAGGCTATCGACCATCGCCAGCGCCAGCGAAGGCGAATAGCGAATTTCGAGCCGCGATTGATCGACGCGCCGCTCGGCGGGGACGTTGATCGTGACCTGCGCACTCTCTTTATCGGGGCGTATTGTGCCGGCCCAACTTTCCGTTTTCAACATGCCGTGGATGTAGCTGGGCAATTTCATTTCGACGGCGTCCGACTCTTCGTCGGTCAGGGCCTTCATGCAAACGGTCGCTTCCCCTTCGCTGACCACTTTGCAGCGCCAATCGACCCGCTGCTCCCCACCCGCGGGCACTTTCACCTTCACGGTCGTTTCGACCCCTTCCATCGGCTGCAACACATCGCCGGGAACTTCCAGGACGACGGTCACTTCCTTGTCGGTTGCCAGGTAGTTGTGGACGTTGGCCGACAGTACCACCTCGTCTTTTTGCACGAAGAACCGCGGCGCTTGCAGGCGGACGATCAGGTCTTTGCGGGTGACGACCTCGGCTTCGCCGCTGCCGACGCGGGTTCCTTGGCCGATCCCCCAGACCTTGATCTTCCAGCCGGTCAGGTTTTCCGGCAGGTCGATTTCGACCTCGGCAATGCCCGTTTTGTCGGTGGTCAGGGCGGCGACCCACTTGGCCGTATCGGCGAACTGGGTGCGAACCGTCGGCTCGACCAGCGGCGCGCCTTGCTGGGGGTCTCCTTCGGCCTCGCCCGACTTGTAGAGTTCCCCGCCGGCGGCAAAGAAGTTGGCGGATTTGTCGGCCCGAACGGACGAGGGGGCCATCGCCCCTTCCGCCATGTCCAGGGCGAGCGATTTCGTTCGCTGGCCGCCGCGGGAGCGTCTCATGCCGCTGGCATAGCCTTCGACCGGGCCGCTGTCGGCCGGCAGGGCCAAGTCGTCATTGCCAAACGCGTCCAACTCTTCCGCGACCGAATGCCCGAAGATTCCCAGAAAAGTCATTCCCGGCTTGCCGGGGAGCGTCAGGTTTTGCGAAGTCTGCGAGAGGCTATCCTGATGGGCCGGGTTGTGATGCCGCCGCCACTTCCAAAAGAACTCTTTGATGTCGGGGACGTTCGAGCCCCCTGAGATGTACTCGACCGACTTGTCGTACATGGTGAGCACGGTCTGCCCGACGAAGTTCTCGCCGCTGGCGTCGGTCACGTGGACCTTCACCTTTCCCTTCTCGCCCGGCTTGTAAGCTTCTTTCGACGGGAGGACCGAGACATTGAGCACCCGCTTTTCCGGCGGAACGATGACTTCCTTAGTTTCGCTATAAACATTGCCGCCGGAAATCGTGACCGCCTCGACAAAAAAGTTCGGCATGTCCCTTTTCACCACCAGGATGTCTTGCAGCGTGCTCTTCCCCTTCATACGCAGCACTTTGGGCGGCAGGTAAATGCCGTTGGTCGGGCGGACGAACAACAGCACGGTGCTATCGGCCCGGTCGGTGTTGAGCTGCATCTTGACCGTTTCGCCCGGCGCGTATTCAGCCTTGTCGGGGATCAGCTCGACGCTGTTGAAGCGGAAATCGGCCCCGTCGAAGCCTTGGCCGACGATCGTGAAGAGGTAGCCCCCTTCGATTTTGTGGTCTTTGGGGCCGACGACCGCATACGACAGGCGATATTGCCCGGCGTCCGACGCTTTGATCTGCTGGCGGGCGACCCCTTCCTCGTTGGTGTCGAGCTCCCAGCGCCCGACCGGCGTTTCGATCGGCTTGATTTTGTCGGCATCCTCCTTGTCGTAGCTGATTTTCAAAAGCGTCAGTTCGCCGCGCCCCTGCACCGGCTTTTTGTCGAGCGTTTGGGCCTTGAAGTTGGCCTGCACCACGTCGCCGACGCGGTAATAGCCCCGGTCGAGCCAGGTGAAAACCTTAAACGGCTGGCGGGCGACCAGCACGCGGCCCGTGCCGACGATGGTGCGCCGCGATTCGTCGCGCACTTCGGCCTGGATCGTGTATTCGTGGTCGGTATCGCCGTGCATCTCTTTGGCAACGAGGGTATCGATCTCGACCTCGACGATCCCTTCGGGACCGATTTCGCGCTCGACCTCGGCCACCACTTCGGGCGGAGTGTGGTCGTGCCGCGGCCACCAGCTTGGCAATGGGCGCACGCAGCCGACCCAGTCGCTCCAGCCGCGATACCAGGGGTAATCGTAGGCGTACCACCAATAGCCGGGGCCGTAGCACCAGTCCCAGGGGGCGACCGGGAACCAATCGTTGGCGTAGCTTTTGCGCAGCACCTTGTACTTGATGGTCCCCTTGGTCACCGGCGAGCCGAAATAGTACTTGGCGTTGATCGTGGCGGCGATTGTTTCGCCCAACATGACCGGCTCGGTCGGAGCGGCGATGGTCACCTCGAATTCGGGCTTTTTGTACTCTTCGACGCGGAACGTGTTGCCGCCGATCTGGTTGAGGGGCAAGTTGTGCCCTTCATCGAGGCCGATCACGTACTGGCCCAAGGTTGCGTCGTCGGGCAACTTCAGCTCGCCCACCAGCCCGCCAAAATCGTCGGCGGTGAGCGTTTGGGTATAGACCTTCTCCCCCTTGGGATTGTGGATGGCGATGGGGAGGGTCAGGCCGGCGAATTCGGAGTTTTGGTTCTCGTTGTCGTACTGGGCGCGGGCGACCCACATTTTGAACTCGACCGTCTGCCCCGGCCGATAGACGGGCCGGTCGGTCATGTTGAAGATTTTGACCTGGTTGTATTCTTCATCGTGCGCGCGGCCGGTCCAGACGCCGGTGAAACCCAAAAACGCCAGTCGGCTCTGCCTGCCGCGGGCCGTAATCAGCCACTGATAGTCGTTCTTCAGGTCGCGGGCGTCGGGGGTGAGCAGGCCGTCGGGACCGGTCGTCTCGGCGAAGTTGGTGGTTAGCACCTGGTAGCGGTTGTTCCCCAAGTGCCGCTGCTGCCAGCCGAAGAACTCCAGGTTGATTTCGGGAATGGGAGCGCCGGTGGCGGCGTCGGCCACGAAGTAGAGCGATTGACCGCTCAGATTCTTTTGCACGATCGCCGTGTCGGCGACCCAGAGTACGATCTTGCTGACGTTGCCGTCGGCGAGGGTCGCGGTCACCAGATAGGCCCCCGCCTTTTGCAGCGGCGTGCTGACGGTGATGCGGCGATCGAAATGGTTGTCGCGCGGTTCGAGATCCAGCTCCCACTTGGCGACTTCCGCGCCGACATATTTGGTTTCGTTTTCGTGGACCAGCCGATAGCCGATGTTTCCCAGGTTCACCTTGTTCCAGTCGATCCGATTGGCCGGATCGGACTTGAGATAGGCCTTCACGTCGTTGAGCAGCTCGGCGACCTTGATCTGTTTGGCGTCGAAAGCGACCCGCTTCGCGTTGCGAAAGCGGAAATCGACCGTTGCTCCTTGCCCCGCCGGCTGCGAGGTCGTGCTTTCGAACTGGCCCCAATTGCCGATAATCTGGTCGAGCTGCTGCGGCTTCCAGTTGTTCTGGCCGGGGCCGAACTTGTCGATATTTTCGCGCCACAGTTTGGCCGCGGTGGGATACTGCCGCCGGTTGGCAAACACCTGGGCCAACTGCTGATACGCCTGTTCGGCTTGTCCCGTTTTCGGTTCGGCAATGATCTGGCGGTAGATTTTGATGTAGTTGAATTCGTCGGGCAGTTCGAACCGCTTGATGCCGCTGGCCAGTTTGGCGATGGTTTCGTTTTCTTTCAGCGTGTGCAGTTCGTAGGTGCCGCTTTCGTTCTTTTCGGTATCGTCGTCGTCGATCGGACCGAAACCAAAGCCGCGTCCCCAACGTCCCCCTTGCGCCATCGACTGCACACCAAACTGTTGCTGAAAGAACTGGGCCAGGTGCATTCGCACCGCATTGAGTTGATCGGGCGAGTTTTCAATCGCCTGCGCCAGGGCCCACCGCCACCGCTCGCCGTCGGTCTGGGCGTCTTCCCACGATTTGGGCACCGAGTGATAGACCGGCTTCCCCTCGGCATCGACCGGCGCGCCGTTGTACTCGCGGTAGTAGTAGTGCCCTTCGTCGTAGTCGGGGAGCATCGCCAAGTCGGACAGGTATTGCAGCCGCCACGCTTCGTAATATCCTCGCTGATTGAGCAACAGCTCGCCCAGGCTGAGAAAGAACCGCGAGACTTCCGGCTTGTCGTCGTCTTGCTGGGCCAGCGGCAGCGCCTGCTGCATCAATTGCAAGGCCCGCAACCGGTCGCGCTCGACCGAGTTCTTCATCTCGCCCCCACCGCGATGGCCGCCGCGCACAAACTGACCTGCGATCATGAACCCTTGATGCGGGGCCTGGATATACTGCTGGGCGGCGGTCCAGAGCAGCCGCCAGTTGTTCTTGTGGGCGGCGACGCTGCTTTCGACCAGGGCGTCGAATTCGTCGATCCGGCCCAGGTTGGCGAGGCACTGCACGGCATTCTTCAAGTCGGAACCGACCTGCCGCGGCTCGGTCTTGGGATCGAGGGCCAGCGCGCGGAACCCGTCGTATGCCTCTTTGAAATTGCCGTCGTTCATCAGTTTTTGCGAACGAGCTCGCAATTCGGTCGGCGACGGGGCTTGTGAAAAGAGACCGGCGGCGACCACCCCCAACGCGAGCAGGGCAAACCACGCGGGGCGGACGATTGTCGGGCGTGACATGGGCAAGACTACCTGAAAAAGCGGAATCCGTTGTGGCGGCCGCGATCGCGGGGCGAGGGCCTACCCGAATAAGACGAGTCGCGGGAAGTCCTCGTTCCCGCAAGTATGGCGCGCGGGAGACGTTTTTTCAGCGGGGGAGAAGGAATTGGGCGAATTTCTCGGCCGGGGTAAACCTGGCGGAAGTCATTCGAGACCAACGATTTATGGCATTGCGTTGAATGGCCAAATGCCCCAGCGATTTTTGCCAGCAGGGGGGTTGCCGAATTGGTGGACATATGTGTAAATTAGGCGCGTGCTAGAAGTGCGCGCGAAGCGGCCGACAAGGGTGGCATCGCGAGGTGAAAAAACTACGCCAGCCGGCAGAGGAGAAATCCCTAAACTTCCTCCAGCGATCAGTTTTATTTTCGCTTCATCGAACCGACGTAAGTCATCGCGGAGGCAGTAGTTGCAAAAGTTGATCAGCCTGCGACTTGCGAAAAAAAACTGTCGATCACTGATCGAGGATTTGCAGGGCGAGTGGCGGCGTGTTTGGCCATATTCCCCGGCGCGTGCCCATCGAAACCGAAAGCGCTCACCCCAAGATCCAGTTTAAGGTCATACGCCCCCTTATCAAACGCAAGGAGCAAAGCAGGCGAAGGGGCAATGGAAGTCCGGCAAGTATGCCTTGGCGGCCATTGCGAACTTGGTGGCTTTGCGTTGAATAAAAATGGTTGGCCTGGCGAGCGATGCACCACTAAATTCGTGGCCCTAAAAAATGGCCATACACTGTGACACAAATCATTGTGGGATCACCGCCGACCGCCTATTCTGGTCCGAATACGTACACCCAGACGGCGCGCCTGTGAGGCTGAGATGGCTGAATCGTTCCAACCCTATCGCGAATGGCTCGGACTGCCGGACGACGTTTCGCAGCCGACTTATTATCAACTGCTGGGTCTGGCGGAGTTTGAGTCGGACCCGCAAAAGATCGCCCTCGGCGGGGATCGGGCAACGACCAAGGTGCGCAGCTTTCGTCCCGGCAAGCACGCGAAAGCGTGGTCGGACCTGATCGACGAGATTTTTGCCGCCAAAACCTGCCTGCTCGACCCGGAGATCAAGGCCGCTTACGACCGCCGCTTGATGGCGGGCAGTCAGGCTCCGCGGCGGCCCGAGCGGCGAGCGGGCGAAGGGGGCGCGGCCAAAAAGCCGGTCGGCGACGCCGATTATTATCCACCCGGCATGGCGCCGCCGGGCGCTAAAAAAACGGCCCTCTCACAGCCGACTCCCGCCGCGCCGGTTGCCTATCCGGCTTGGCAGCAGCCGGGCTACGGCGTTCCCACGGCGGTGCCGCTGGCCTCATATCCAGCGGGACAGCATCCAGCGGGACAAGCAATGGCACCCTACGCCCCGGCCGCGGTGGGAATGCCACTCGATCCGATGGCACCCGTTGCCATTCCCGCCGCGGCACCGCAAGCCTTCGGCCCAGCAGCTCCCGTGTTTCAATCCAGTTTGCAGCAACTGGCGGCCAGTGCGGCGATGCCCGCGCCGTCTCAGCCGCAAATGTCGGAATCTGCCCAGCCGGTCAGCATCAAGAGTGCGAGTCAGCCGGCCCCGTCGCAGCGAGGGCTGCTGATTGCCGGCGTGGGAGGGGGAGTTCTGCTGCTGGCCGCGGGAATTGCGTACCTGGCATTCGTCAGCAATCGCCAGCCCGCGCCCGACGACGTGGCCGTCGCGCCGCAAGCGATACCGACCGCAGTACCGGACAACCCGCCGGTCGTTGCGCCGGTTCCCGTTCCCTCGCCGATGCCAGCGCCGATGGCGGATCCCACGCCAGCGCCGGCACCCGACCCCATGCCCGAGCCTCCTCCTCCTACTCCTACTCCTACTCCTCTTCCCACCCCCACCCCGGCTCCTAGCCCTAGCCCTATTCCTGCTCCCGAACCTCCACCCATGGCCACCCGGCAAGAGCTGATCGCCCTGGGCAAAGCCCTCACGAAGGGAAAGCTGGCCCTCGGCGAGCAGAATTTCGCGGCAGCGGACGAGCACATCGCCACGGCCGTCTCGCTGGCCAAGTCGCCCGAGCATCAGGCGTTGGCGGCCCGGCTGCAAGAAGTGGGCGAGCTCGTCAAACAGTTCCGCGCCGCGGTCGAGGCGGCGGCCCAGGGCTTTGAGGCGGGCGAAGTGTTCAAGGTGGGGACCAGCACGCAGGTGGCGGTGGTCGAAACGCTGCCCGACCGGCTCAAGCTGCGGATCGCGGGCAGCACCCGCGATTTTCCCTTCGGCGTGTTGCCCGCTGGCCTGGCGGTGGCGATTGCCGATTTTCAGCTCGATGCGGGCGACCCGCAAAGCCGCATCATTAAAGGGGCCTATCTGGCGGTGGAGAAAAAGAAAGACCCGGAGGCGATGAAGAAGGCCAAGTCGTTTTGGGAAGAGGCCCAACTGAGCGGCTCCGACACGAGCCACTTGCTGCCGTTTCTGACGGACGACTACGACCTGGACAAGCCGGCTGCGAAAGCCTCGACGACCGAAGTGAGCACGCGGGAATAGACCGGCGTGTCTACCTCCCTCAGCGCTTCGCTGCCAGATACCCCGCCACACCCGCGCCGGCTACCAACACGCCCAGCATTCGTACTCCCCAGGCGAGCCAGCCGCGACGCGCGCTAGCGCCGTCCCGCCGCGCTTGCTGCGTGCGAAATGCCTCTTCGGCCGCTATCAGACCGGGATCGTCGGGCGAGACCGGCGCGTGCCGATGATTCTCGCCGGCGCCATGCGCGTGCGAGTGCCCCGCCGCCGCTCCGTGCAAATCGGTAGCCGCCCGCGTGTAGGCCTCGGCGTCGGCGTCGGTCCAGACCGCGCTGGTGGGCAGCAACTGCGCTACGAGCGGCGGCCCGGCGAGCATCGTCGCCAGGCCCAGTACGATCGCCACGCTGGTCCAAACCGGGGCTTGCTTCACGGGACTTGCTTTATGGGGCTTGCACCGGGTGGCCGTCCTCGATGCTCACCAGGTAGGCCATCGTCACGGCATCGATTTCGTTGGGAACGAACGAAACGTGGCCATCGACATAGACCGCCTGAACGCCGCCGGGGTGGTGGCTGCGCGGGGCGGCGGAAAGATACTCGGCCCCGGAACCTTCGACCCAGTTGGCGCACGGCATGCGCCTCGCCTGGGCGTCGGCCGGGTTTTCACAGTCGTACAGCATGTCGAGATTGGGGCCCTGATTATTGGGGCGCTGCGAGGCAATGACCGTCGCCGGATCGCAGACAAACCCACCACCGTTGGTTGTGTCGTGATGGATGTCGAAGGCCAGCAGCGAAGAACCGTTCCAGCCGATCGCCCAGGCGCCGCGTTGGTCGCTTTCCAGATCGCGGGTGAGCACCTCGGAAAGCAGCAGCGTGCTGCTCGTTCCGTCGCGAAAGTCGGAAAACCCGTGGCTCCGATGCGAATTGAGCGCGCCGGGATACCGCGGCTGGAACTCAACGTGATAGGGGCTGACCCAGGCGGCATAGTTGGCCTTCGCCAGCCGCCGGCCGCCGGTCAGCGTCGGATGCACGAAAAACCGCCCCTGGGCGCTGTCGCTGGGACAGACGAAAACATCGGGCCGCGCCTCTTGGGGATTATTCGGCTGGGCGAGCACGCTGAGGTTGAAATCGAACTGGTTGTGCAGCGGCTGCTGCTCGAGGAAGGGGAGCGTCAGCACGAGCCAACTGAACATCGGGCCGGTTTTCGATTCGTAGTTGGGCTGCATGGTATCAACGATGCCCGACGCCGGAAAATGCCCCAGCGTGTCGGCGTAGTTCTGCACCGCCAGGCCAAGCTGCTTCAGATTGGCCTGGCACTTGATCCGCCGGGCTGCCTCGCGAGCCGCCTGCACCGCAGGCAACAGCAGCGAGACGAGGATGCCAATGATGGCAATGACGACCAGCAGTTCGACCAACGTAAAGCCGGCCGCCGACGGCCGCAGACGACGCCGCGAGACCAGACTGTAATCCATGAACCCGCCCATAAAAGCCCAAACTCAACGCTCGGCCGTCTGCTGCAAAGCCGGGGAATACGCGGCTTTGTAGGAGGCTGTTCTGAATCGACGGACGAGCGAAATCCTCACTCCTAGAGTACGGCGCTGCCCCGGAAATGCGCTGAATTCGATGTCCATGCAGTTGAATCCACCGTTTGAGAAAAATCAAGCAAATCGTCAGGAGGGGGGCAATCGTCGTAGTTTTGTGCGCCCGCAGCCGCGACAAAATCGGTTTACCCCCCCACGCCGCGGTTACCCGCAGCGCTTGCCTGCCCCCATGGAGGGCGGTATCGTAAAGGGACCGCCGCGCGGGGCAATTTGGGTTCGATCCCTAGTTTGCCGCGGGGTTTACTAGGGGAGCGCAACATGTCGCGGAGGTTCTCGCCAACTGCTAGCGGCTTCACGCTCGTCGAGCTGTTGGTCGTGATTGCGATCGTCGGCGCGCTGGTGGCGCTGTTGCTTCCCGCGGTGCAGGCGGCTCGCGAGGCAGCCCGCCGCACCCAATGCGCAAGCCATCTCAAGCAGATGGGCATCGCGATGCACCACTATCACGAGCAACATCGCAGCTTTCCACCGGGCAGCATCTTCTTCGGCTCGTGCTGTTCGGACGAAAGTTACACCTCGTGGACCATCGCACTGCTTCCCTTTCTGGAACTGGGGAACCTGCACGATCAATACAACCCCAACGAAACCAACGAGTCGCCGAGCAACGAATTCGTTCGCGAGCAGTTCGTCCCCGTGTACGCCTGCCCGTCCGATCCCCAGGCCCGGCAACTCGACCTGCCCGAATCGGGGCCGGCCAACGACTTGCGACTGAACTACATGCCCGGATCGTACCGCGGCGTGGGGGGTCGCAGCGACGGCAGCGGCTGGTGGGATAACTATCCGCAATACAAATCCCTGCCTCCAGACTGGGCGGGCGTACTGCACGTGGTCGATGGGCGGCAGCTTACCACCGAGAGCTTTACCGACATCAAGGACGGCACCTCGCACACGCTGCTGGTAGGCGAGTACAGTACCAAAAGTCGCCTTCGCCGACGGACTTTTTGGGCATATTCTTACGCGTCGTACAACAAGTCCGACGTGGTTCCCCAATCGCGCACGCTCCTGGGCGACTTCGACCGCTGTTCGGCCCTGGGAGGGCCAGGGGGCGTGCAGACCTGCACTCGCGCTTGGGGCAGTCAACACCCAGGGGTCGTGCAGTTTTTAATGTGCGATGCGTCCGTTCATCCGGTCAGCCAAAGCGTCGATATGTTCCTACTGGCCGAATGCGCGACCATCGCCGGCAACGAAACGGGGCGAGTCCCCTAGCGAGCCGCGACCGATTCGCCGCTTGCCATCCCCTCCGCTCGCCTATGCCCACCGTCTCGCGTATCGGCTTGCACGCCTGGCCCCTGCTGATTGTGACTGCGATCGCCCTGGCCGGCTGCTCGCGCGTTCCGGCCGGGGTGGTGCCCGTTGCGGGGCGCGTCACGCTCGCCGGCAAGCCGCTGGCCGGAGCGATCGTCACCTTTCAACCGCTGCAACCCGGGGAAAGCGAGGGGCATCGGGCGAGCGGCTCGGTCGGCCGAACCGACGCCGACGGGCGGTTCACCCTGCGGTTGGTTCACCCCGACGCTCTGGGAGCGGTCGTCGGCCGGCATGCGGTCAGCATTACCACGGCAACCACGGCGGGGGGCGATGCGGCGCGCCCCACCGGCGAACGCGTTCCCCAGGCGTGGCGCAGCGGCAGCAGGTCGTTTGAGGTTCCTGACCAGGGGACGGACTCCGCGGACTTCGAACTGCAGCCGGATTAGCGTGCTGCCCCGTCCGCGGCGAAAGCGGATAGACTGAACGGCTGGGCTTGGGGGAAACTTCCCTGGGCGAATTCACGGGACAAGCCGAAACTCCACCACCTCCCACGACACCTCGACCGGCGAGCTCCACTCGATCCGCTGGTAGCGCCGGGGATAGCCGTAGCGCGGGTCGAACTCGGCCCGCAGGGTCAGTTCCGGCGCGCGCGGATCGGCACGGCCCGCCGCGCGGCGCTCGATCGCTTCCACGTCGCGCCCGATCGTGCCGAACATGCCGGGGACGCTCCAGGTGCCAAACGTCCGCCGCTGCTTGAGCGGTTGGCCATTGCGCCAGGCCGCTTGTGCTTGCCCGCCCCGCACCTCAACCCGATAAACGGCCGGCTGCGAGCCGGTGACCCGCACCTCGAGGTCGTAATCGGCCGGTTCGTTGGCTTTCCAGCGCTGGCGGGCGGCATGGAACAAGTCGGGAGTCAGCGTCGGCACGGAATCGCGATGCAGCACCCGCAGCACGACGATCGTCAGGCAGGCGCCGAGCGCCAAACCGGCCAGCGTCCAAAGGACCACGCGGCGCGCTCCACGATCCGCAAACGCCCGCTCCGGCTCGCCACTTTCCATTGCCTAGTTCCCTGACCTCCGACCTCCGACCTCTGGCCCCTGACCTCTGACCTCTGACCTCTGCCCCCCCGTCCCCTCCTCAACCGCCTCCCGCGAACGTACAACGGTGCAGTATAGTCGATTGCGCGAGGCGGATCGGTCCGTCGGGCGGCCGCAAGATGCGATCCCACCCTCCAGTAGAACTTAACCGACCATGACAAGTTCGCCGTCACCTGTGGTTCCCGCGCTTGCCAACCGGGCGCGCACCAAAATCGTGGCGACCGTCGGCCCCGCCTGCAACTCGGCCCTGATGCTCGGCCGGCTCATTGATGCGGGTGTGTCGGTATTTCGCCTGAACACGGCTCACGGCACGCAGGAAGAACGCCAGCAGATGCTGGCCGCAGTTCGCGAAGCGTCGGACCTGGCGGGGCGGCCGGTGGGCGTGCTGGTCGATCTGGCGGGGCCAAAAATGCGGCTGGGCGAGTTGCATACCGATCCGACGGTCTGCGAAGCGGGCGAAGAGTTCCGTTTCGTTCGCGGAAACAAGAGCACGGCCGAGAACGAACTGACCAGCAGCTACCCCACGCTGGTCGGCGAATTGTCGATCGGCGACAACGTGATGCTGGCCGATGGCACGGTCAGCATGACCGTCGTCGG
>JBBDYF010000251.1:0-14360 GCA_040901775.1 Pirellulaceae bacterium
CGTTCTTGTAGTAGCCGAGCATGACGACGTGCCCGCGGGCGCACAGCTCTCCCTGCTCGCCGTTAGGCAATTCTTGTCCGCTGGCGGGATCGACGATCTTCACTTCGACATCGGGCAACGGCCTGCCGACCGTTTCGACGCGCAGTTCCAGCGGATCGTCGGTGCGGGTTTGCGTGATCACGGGCGAGGCTTCGGTCTGGCCGTAGGCGATGGTGATTTCGCTCGGCCCCAGCTTGTCGATCACTTGCCGCATCACTTCGATTGGGCAGGGAGCGCCCGACATGATGCCGGTGCGCAGCGCGAACTTTCGCCCGGCCAGCGACTCTTCCTGCAACTGCGCGATGTACATCGTGGGCACACCGTACACGGCGGTGGCCCTTTCGTGCTCCAGGGCGTCGAGCGTCGGGCGGGCCTGAAAGTATTCGGCCGGAACGATCATCGCCGAGCCATGCACCACGCAGGCCATCGTTCCCAGCACGCAGCCGAAGCAATGGTAGAAGGGGACCGGAATGCACAGCCGGTCCTCGGCCGTAAACCGCTGGCACTGGCCGACGTGGTAGGCGTTGAGCAGCAGGTTGCGGTGGGTCAGCATGGCCGCCTTGGGAAAGCCGGTCGTCCCCGAGGTGTATTGAATGTTGATCGGGTCGGCCGGCGCGAGCGTGGCGGCGATCTTCTCCACCTCGGCCTGGGGAATGCTGTTTCCCTGGTCGCACATCGCCTGCCACGTCAGCAGTTCCGGCGGCGACGATCCCTTGATCGCCACGATGGTCCGCAGCTTGGGAAACTTGGGGCTACTTGCGAGGCCGTCCTGCGCCTGGGCCGCTGCGGGACAAACTTCGGCCAGCATCTCAAAATAGTTCGACGATTTGAACTCATCGACCAGGAACAACGCCACGGCATCGCTCTGGTTCAAGACATATTCCAGTTCGAACGGCCGATAAGCCGGGTTGATGTTGACCAGCACCGCGCCGATCCGGGCGGTGGCGAATTGCAACAGGACCCACTCGGGGACGTTGGTGGCCCACAGGGCGACATGCTCGCCCCGCCCAATGCCCAAGGCGATCAGTCCCCGCGCGGCGACATCGACTTCCGCGGCAAACTGCCTCCAGGTCCAGCGCCGACCCAATTGCGGAAAGACCAGCGCTTCGCGATCGGCGTGCCGCCCGGCGGTCGCCGCCAGCACCTCGCCAATCGTCAGGCCATCGACCCACGGTGTTTTATGCTGCCCAGTCATCGCACGCCCCTACGCTAATCCCACAGCGGCCGGGCCAACGCAAAGGCTACCGGCCCAAAAACCACCAGCGGCAGCCAGGCGGCGATCGTCGGATCGAGCAGGTAGTTCGACCCCAAGCCGTGGCAGGTCAGCAGCACGAAGTACAGCACCGCCATCAGCCCGCCGCACATTCCGGCCGACAAAAAGATATTACGGTTGCCGCGGGCCAAAACCAAGGGAAGACTCAGCAGAACGAGCGAAAAATCCATCAGCGGCTGCACCAGCCGGGCGTGCAGCGTCACCCGCACATCGGCTCCCGGCTCGATCGTCCGGTTGTGCAAGCCGGTGATTAATTCATACGACGAAAGGAACTGCCGCCACCCACCACCCACGGTCAGTTGCTCGAAGCTCACCATGCTGACGACAAAACACTCGTCGGGCTTTAGCCAGGGGCGATCGACAGGCGAGAGCAGCACGGGCCGCTGATCCAAGGCCAGCGACGGCAATTGCGGCAGATCCTCGGGCAGCTTCACGCCGCGCAGCAGATATCCGGCGGGGTGCTCGGCGGTCGCGGGCTGCTGAAAGGCGTTGTCGGCCGAGATTTGTCGGCCCCAGGCGGCCAGCTCCGGCGGCAGGCGAAACTGTGGGTCGCGGATTTGCCGCTCTTTGGCCTGCGTCGATTTTCCCGAGATCAAAATGTCGGTCTGCAAATCGTACCGTGGCGTACACTTGCGAGAACGTTCGCCGAGCCAGTCCTGGGCGTTCCGCGCCAAGCTGCCTCGAACCAGAGGCAAGCCGAACTCGCGGTTTGCCACCCCCAGTCCGGAAACGATTGCCGCTCCGATCAAGAGGGGCAGCACGACCCTGGCCCGCGAAACGCCAGCCGCCATCAAAGCGGTCAGCTCGTTGGTGCGCTGCAGCACCGTAATGGCAAACGTCACCGCGATCATCGCCAGCATGCCGGCGGTCTTGTCGAAAAATTGCAAAAACCGCGGCAGGTAGTATTCGGCCAGGACCACCGGCAGGCCCCCTTTGCGCTGCTTGGCGTACGAAAAGAACTCGTCCAGGTTGTTGAACGCGTCGGCCAGCACGTACAGCCCCGCCAGACTGACGAAGCAGATCAAGAGCACCTTGACAAACAAGAGCCCGAGATAGCGGTCGATGATCGTCATCGGAATTCCATTTCCGGCTGCCGGCGGGGAGAGAACATGGTGGCGAATAAGTACGGGGATCGGATACGATAGGCCGGATGGCGAAGCTCGGTCAAGACGAACGCCATCAAGGCCCGCTAGCATCATGCCCAGAACGCTCGAAAGTTCAATGATTTCGCGATGGAAGCAGCGGCCGGGGCAGGCGTCGGCTGCCGCCATCGACCTGCTGTTTCCGCCGCGCTGCGCGGTTTGCGACCGGGAGTGCGCGGCCCTTTCCGGCCGTCCCCTGTGGTGCCTGGAATGCGAACAGGCGCTGGCGCCCGCTGCCGGTCCCGTTTGTCCGCGCTGTGCCATGCCTTGTCCCGCGGCCGATGCCGCCGACGGCCCCTGTCCGAACTGCCGGGGCAAAAGGTTTCAGTTTGCCGCGGCCCGCGCGTTGGGGCCCTACCACGGAGCGCTCCGGCAGGCGGTGCTCAAAATGAAGCACCTCCGGTTCGAGCCTCTGGCGGCCGGTCTGGGGCAGCAATTGGGGGCGTGGCTGACCGCCCTGGCGTTGCCGCAAATGCCTGAACTAGTGATTCCGGTGCCGATGTTCTGGCTCAAGCGACTCTGGCGTGGAACGAATCCCGCCGAAAGCTTGGCGCGAGGGGTGGCCAAGGAACTGCGCCTCCCCTTGGCCAGCGACGCGCTCGTCTGCTGCCGCTATACGAAAACGCAAGGGACGTTGCGCGCGGACGAGCGGCGGAGAAACGTCCGCCACGCCTTCCGCGCATCATGGCGATACAATTTGCGGGGTGCCCGGATTTTGCTCGTGGACGACGTGATGACCACCGGCGCGACCGCCCAAGAGGCAGCACGCATGCTGCGGCAGGCGGGGGCCGCGGCGGTTTATGTGGCCGCCGTCGCCCGCGGCACGGGAAACGCTTAATATGGCAGAAGTTCATCTGGCCGAAGCCCGCGACGTAGTTATGTCCAATGGCAGTTAAGTTTGATAACCCTTGGAACCAGTGCGAGCGGACTGAGGAAACCCACTTTCATTGTGTGAATCCTTCTGTTTTTCGTGGCTATTCCCTCGCATTGCAAAGCGTCGCGGATCGTTACTTCCGAAACTCGAACTCGGCGACGACCGGATAGTGGTCGCTGATGTCGCGCTCGGTCGCGGGAATCTGCCAGTAGATGTCGCGGTGTTCTTGGTCCTGTCCCTGGCCGCGAACGACCAAGTCTTTGCGAATCGCGAGCGAGCGAAACACGAGGTCGCTGACGCCCGGCGCGTCGGCCAATAGCGACGGCGTGACGAGGATGTGGTCGAACTGTTTGTGGACCAGGTGGGTTTCCTTCGATTCACCGGCATAGTGCTGAAACAGGTCGGCCAAGTCGTCGTCGTCCGGCGAGGTGTCGAGCCCGCGCAGCGTGCCGATGTCGCCGTCCTCGGTGGTCGCTTCGTAGGATTCGTTGGTGTTGATGTCACCCAGCACGATTACATTGTCGCCGGCCGCGATCGCCGGGCCGATCCAGTGCCGGATCAGCTTCGCCTGCTTCTTACGGATTTCTGTCCCCGACGCCTGGGCCCGCAGATGGACGTTCAGAAGCAGCAGCCGCTGGCGGTCGGCTCCGGCGCCCCATTCGAATTCACAGAACAGGTGCTTGGTGACGTTATAGAACTGCTTCGAGCGGAACATCCCGTCGGTTTGCCGCTTCACCCCGAAGCCGGTCAAACCGCCCAGCGAGAGGACGGCGACATCCTGCTCGGTGAAGAAATCGCCCCCTTCGACATACGAGATGGCGTAGTCCAGGCCGTGCTCCTGCTTGAGCCGGCGGGTGAGATAGAACAGCACCCGCTGATTTTCGATTTCCTGCAAGGCGAGGATCGTCGGCCGGATCTCGGCGATCGCTTGGGCAACCCCGGCCAGCTTCCAGTCCCAGTCTGGGCGGGACGGGGCCGACTGCTGCTTGGCCAGGTCCGAATAGTTGTCGCCGGCGTGGTCGTCGAACAGCCACTCGACATTCCAGGTGGCGACCACCAACTTTTCCGGCGGCGCATCGGCCCAGGCGCCTGTATTTACGCAAAGCAGCAGGCCAGAGACGAGCCAGAAACATGCAATCCGGCCGGTGTGCGTCACGAGAAACTCCTTCCGCCAGGTGTCTGAGCCCGGCAATCGTTTGGATGCGGGTGCTGCCAGCGCCCCATTCGGGCTGCGTCATTGCCGCCTATAATAACAAGAGGCAAAGCCCCCGACACGACAATCGCGATCGCCCCGCTCCCGTCCGCGGGCGCACTGAGACTTCTCATGGCCGTACCTGTTCCGCTGCACGAAATCATCGCCGAGCTCGAAGAGTTGGACGATCCCACCGACCGACTCGAGTACCTGATCGAAATTGGCAAGACTCTGCCCCCTCTGCCCGACGAGCAAAAGAGCGAGGAAAACCGCGTCTTGGGCTGCCAGGCGCGGGTCTGGCTGGTCGGTCAGGTGCTGCCCGGATTGCCCTGCGTGTTGCAACTGGCCGCTGAAAGCGACGCGATGATCGTTCAGGGGCTGATCGCCGTGCTGCTGGCGGCCTACTCGGGCCGCACGCCAGCCGAGATTCTCGCCTTTCCGATCGACGACTTGTTCGAGCGGCTCAAGCTGCCGGGCCTGGTGCCGATGCGGAGCAATGGGCTGCACGCGATGGCCAAGCGCGCCCAAGCCCTGGCCGAAGCGGCCAAAGGCTGCGACGGCACCGACACCGCGAAATCTCACTCGCTGCCGGTGGTGGCGTACAAACGTCGGTCGGCCGACGAAGCGCGCCAAGAGCCGGTTCTCACGGGCGTCCACAAGATCGACACGCCGCTGGACGTAGCCGCGATTCGCCAGGATTTTCCGATCCTGGCAACGCATCTTACCAACGACGTGCCGCTGGTCTATTTGGACAACGCCGCCTCGACCCAGCATCCGCGGCAAGTGATCGGCGCGATGGTCGAAGCCTACGAGCACTACTACAGCAACGTCCATCGGGGAGGGCATCGCCTGGCGGCCGAGAGCACCGTCCGCTACGAGGCGGCCCGCGAGGCAGTCCGCGATTTTGTAAACGCCCGCAGCACCACCGAGGTGATCTTCTGCTCGGGAACGACCGCCGCGATCAACCTGGTCGCCCGCAGTTGGGGCGATGCCAATATTCGCGCGGGCGACGAAATCGTGCTGACCCAACTCGAACATCACAGCAATGTCGTCCCCTGGCAGCAACTGGCCGAGCGCACCGGGGCGACCATTCGCTGGGTGCCCGTCAACCAGGATTTCACGCTCGATCTGGCAGCCTTCGATCGCCTGCTCAACGAGCGGACGAAGCTGGTTGCCGTCACGGCCGTCTCCAACGTCCTGGGGACGATCCTGCCCGTCGCCGACATCATTCGCCGGGCCCACGCCGCGGGAGCCGTCGTTTTGGTCGATGCGGCTCAAGCGGTTCCGCACGAGCCGCTCGACGTGCGCGCGTGGGACGCCGATTTTCTCGCCTTCAGCGGCCACAAGATGCTCGGCCCGTCGGGGGTCGGCGTGCTCTACGGGCGCGAAAGCCTGCTCGACGCGATGCCTCCGTTTCTCGGCGGCGGCAGCATGATCAAGCAGGTTTCGCTCGACGGCTTCACGCCCGCCGGCTTGCCATACAAGTTCGAGGCGGGCACCCCCATGATCGTGCCCGCCATCGGCCTGGGCAAAGCCGTGCGATACTTGCAGGCGCTGGGGATGGACGCCCTCCGCCAGCACGAACTTGCCCTCACCCGGCTGGCGCACGAGCTGTTGGCCGATATTCCGGGCTTGCGAATCTTCGGTCCGCCCCCGGAGAAGAAAGGGGGAATCGTCACCTTTGCCCTCGACGGCGCCCACCCCGACGACGTTTCGCGGCTGCTCGATCTGCACGGCATCGCGATTCGGGCCGGCCACCATTGCGCCATGCCGCTGCACGAATGGCTGGGCTTGGCGGCGAGTTGCCGGGCGAGCTTCTACGTCTATAACACGCCCGGCGAAGTCGAGCGTCTGGCCGGCTGCCTGCGCGATGCCCGACGGGTGTTTCAGCGGTAAAGGTTGGCTTTGCACAATAAGTCACCAGCGCCACCGGGGCGCCAATCGTCGCGGGCCTGGCGGCGGAGGTTCTGCGGTTGGGCTTGCCGGCCATTCTCTCCGGTCCCACAGCAGCCTATACGATCCCATGACGTAAGCGGCAACTTCGGAGCGTTTGCAGGTCGAGTTAATTGGATAGTAGGTGACAACAAATAGATTGCGGTCAAGTTCCCCAGCGACAAAGGCGTCAGATGCCGGACCGTAGCTCAGAACGTACAGCACGAGCACCGCAAGCAAGAATCCTGCGGTCGTCATCACTGGGGCAAACCACGATTTTCGGCACTGCACGGCGCGGGGCTTTTCGTCCATATGTCCCTCTCCAGAATGGGTGCATTGGGCTGGCACCAATTCTAGAGGACGTCCGATAGCGAGTCATTAGCAGTTGCCCTCCGCCGTGCGGATCAGCCCACGCTGTCGGGTCGATGCCCGGCGGGTGTTTCAGCGCTATGGAATGGCTTTGTCCAATAGGTGCCGTTTCCCATAATGCCAGACGACTGCCTATAAAGTCGTCGAACGCATGAAAAAGCCCGCACCAGGCGATACGGGGCAAAATACCTACTCGGCAGTGAAAGGCAGGCGGGACGCCTGCCCCACGCTGGGCGCTACGCCACCGGCTGCGGCTCTTCGGCGTATAGGTCGGCGAACCGCTTGAACGTGCGCTGCTCCCAGCCACGCTTGTGATAGGCGTAGCCGGCGATCAGCGGCACGGCGAGCGTCGCCTCGCTATAGACCATCTGCTCGTAGGCCGTATCGACCTTGCCCCAACTCGAAGCTTCCTTGAGGGTGGAGCTGCTCAGCGCCCCGTCGCGCACGTCGGCCACCGTCACCTGCACGGCATACTTGTGCATCTGTGGATACTCGTGCTGGCCACCGCCCGCGGCGGCGTCCTGCGCCGTCAGAATGTCGGCCGCCACCACGATGTCCTGGGCAAAGTTCTTCGGCACGCCCCCGCCAATCATGAACAGCCCGGTCACCGGGTTCGCCAGTTTGATCAGCGTGACTTCGTAAAAGTCCTTAGCGCTGTCGAAGCTGGTCTTTGGCTGGCCGCGGCGCTCGTGGTAGTGGGCCACGATTCCCAAGCCGGCCGAGCAATCCGAAAAGGCCGGGCAGAAGATCGGCACGCCGTTTTGATAGGCCGCCTGGACGATCGAGTCGGCCTTGGCCGCGCCCTCTTCCAGATGGCGACCCATTTCGTGGATCAGCTCGCGCGAGGAATACGGCCGCGGGGGCAAAGCGTCGGCCAGCCGTTTGACCGTCTCGTCGCAGATCCGCAGCTCGTCCTCGTCGATCAGCGTGTCGTAGATCCGGTCGATCGCGTGGTCGCGCAACTGGCCGTCGTACATGCCGCTTTTGAGCTGCTCGGCCGCGATATAGTGCTTGAACCCCAGGGCCTCGAAAAAGTCTTGATCGACGATGTTGGCCCCGGTGCTGACGATGCAATCGACCATCCGGTTGCGGACCATGTCGATCAGCACCTGCTTGAGCCCCGCGCTGATCAGCGAGCCGGCGAGGCAGACGATGACGCCGCACTCGCGGTCGCGGAGCATCCGGTCGTAAATGTCGGCGGCCCGTGCCAGGTCGCGGGCCGAAAAGGCGAGGCCGCTCATCGCTTCGACCAAGGGCACCACGTTGTGCCGCTTGATGTCGATGTGCTCGATCGTCTGCTGAAGCAGTTCCTGCTTGGTGGGCTTCCACTCGGACATGGCGGAGCGTCTCCTGCGATAAAAACGGGCCCGGCAGCGGCCGACGGCTGCAACCCTCTGCGAAATCGTGGAATTACCGGCCAGAAACTTCGCCACCGGGAGCGTCCATTTTACCGCAATGGGTATTCGCGGCCAGGGCGCGAATCTTTGGCCCTGGGCGACTCGCGAACTCAATTCTAAATAACGCAAAGTTGCGAAGTGCGCCAGGGCCGCAAAGGGGAGAGGGGCGACCAGGGAATCAAGAACCGGGGCGGAAGTCCGCCGGCCGCGATCTTCACTTCAACGTTCGCCCAATCCGGGTCGCTGAACCGATTCACTTTTGCCAAATGAGCGCGCCACCAGTGGGCACTCAAGGTTCCGCATACGTTAGAATCGTTACAAGTACCTAATGAGTTGCAAAGGTAGATGTTGCCTTCGCAGTCAGCCCGATCTTGCGTAGTCTGGCGATCGGGCGAACTGGGAAGCAGTCCCACCTCCATGATCAACGGAATCGATTGAATTCTGGTGACGTGGAATCCCACGTCGAGATTTACCAAAATCATTGGAGCGAGATAGATGTACTCAGTGATTGATGGATGCCAATCTGCCTTCCAGAATTGCCTCGACAACTGCCAACTGCGACTTTCAACCCACCGGCGCATTTCTTGCTTCTCTGTTTCCGTTAGCTCGGGTGGGAGGAATCGGCGGATAGTGTGAACGGATACGTCAGTGCGGCAGACTTCTTTTGGAAACGGATCACGACGCCATACCTCGACTTCGAACTGAGTTCGGATGCTGTTGATCAGACAGTCTCGTTCTTCCTCGACGGTCCTTGCAAAACATTCAGGCATCGCACTCATCCGTGGCCTTCGCGCTGCTTCGGGGTTCCCATTGAATCTAACGTCAAGCAGCCGCTTCGCCGGCACCGCGCGCACCGCCATGCACTTCGAGCTCCGTCACCAGCAACAAATCGAGAATGCTGAAGGTGTCGTCGTCGTGATGCACGATCATCGTGCGTCCCGTTGGCGAATGGGATAAAAACTCGGGATGGCGGACCAGGAACGAGCGACCATCCGCCACGCGAATGGTGAAGGGGACAAAGGGGGAGGCCCAATGCACGTTGCGAAGTTGCTCGATGGTCATGGCTTCATTTTACCCCGCTTTCATAGACAAATCCAATCCAAGCGGACAACCTACTTCGTCTACTTCGCCCGCTCCGGCAGTAGCCGGTCGATGTCCTGGCCCATCGGATACGGATCGTCGAGCGTCCAGTACAAGCCATTGACCAGCAGCTTGCGGAAGGCCGGGGTCTCGAAGTCCTGCAAGTGCCCCAGCGACGTGAAGAAGACGCGGGCCTGCTTGGCCCCGGCCAGGTTCGTCCAAGCGACTGGCTCGGCGTTTTGACCGGGAACCGTGCCGAACAACAGCGGCTTGGTCCCTTTGAGCAGCGGGCTCACCTTGTAGAGCGAGCCGTTGCCCACCAGCGATGCCACCTCGACGCCCCGCAGGATCGGTTCGTCGGCTGCATCGACGGCGAGCTTGATCTGTGTCTGCGGCCCGTTGCCGTGGTGCCCCGTGTAGTTGCCGCCAAAAACGTCGGGATCGAACGTGGGCCAGGCCGAGCGCCCCATTTCGAGTGCGGCCTGCTGCTCCTGCTCGTTGCGCACGCTCCAGGCGTGGCAGGCGGTGCGAATGCCGACCAGCGGCTTCCCCGCGGCAATGTGGTTGCGTAACGCGTCGAGATCGGCCTGGGGAGGCAGGCGGCGGCGAACGCTCACCAGCACCACGTCGGCCTTGGCAACGGCCTCGGCCATGCCGGGAAAGTCGTGCTTGTTTTCCTTGTCGCTGTGGATAATCGTCACCTCGAAGCCGAGCGGCTCCAGATCGCGCTTGGCAAACGCGGGGAGCGACTGCTCGGTCTTGTATTCGTCGTCGCCGATCAGCATGACCAGGTGCCGCTTGTCGCGGGCAAAGCGAAAGCTGTCGCCGCCAAGTAGCGCGACGCTGGTGATCGTCGGGCAGACGAATTTCTCGATGTGCTCGACGATCAAGTCCGTGCCGGTGAAGTGATTCACGTAGGGCCACTTGGCCGGGTTGTACATCGTGTCGGTCAGGTCGCGCATCAGGACGACGTTTTTGCCGTTCTTGGCGAGCTGCCGCAAGCCGAACGGGCGGCCGAGCACGCACATGTTCGTATGCACGCCCAGCAGCACCACGTTCGTGATTTCGCGGGCTTCCAGCAAGTTCCAGATTTCGACGCCGCTATCGCTGATGGCGTCGGCATCGTCGATCCGCAGCAGCGACAACTGGCTCTTCCACGGCGCTTTCGGATTGCGACCCGTCGCTGCCAGCTTCTCTTGCCACGCTTGGTGCTCGGCCAGGTCGTCGTCCTCGCCTCCGTCGGTCTGGTCGATCGGATATTTACCCTGGTCTTCGGCTGGAATGTGGCGGCACCACTCGCCGATGTCGCTGGGCAGGTTGGCGGCCTTAGGCGTCGACTGGGCGAGCTTGCGGCCCGGATGGTTGGCATACGGCTCCATGCAACTGCTCGGGGCGTGGATGATGGTCACCCCTTGGGCGCGGGCCGCTTCGAGCACGTCGTTCATGCGGGGCGCCATTTCGACCGCCCGCCGCACCGCGTTCAGGCAGTGGTGCGAATCCCACATGTCGCAGACGATGATCGCCGTCTCTTTGGGCTTCCACGTTTCCGCGATTTCCTGCACGCGAAAAGCCTCGCCGTCGGCCACGCGCAACCGCTTGTGGACCACGAGCTGTCCCTCCTCCGCCGCCAGCGGCGCGGCCAAAACCAGAATCGCAACGGCAGATAGGTACGCGCGCATCGCAAAATCCTCCGACGAATATTCTTGGCTAAACGGCTTTCGAGCCATCGCAAGCAAACGCCGTTACCCTAGCACCCGCAACGGCGAGATGCCAGCGCGGGGGCGTCGTCTGGCGCGAAGCCGCCGGGCGGCTGCCCCTCGATTGTCCCCGCGTCTCGTCCACCGCGCCGGTGCGCCCGAGGCGAGCGCCCTCGAAAGCGGGCGGGGCGAGTTTCGCTAATCGCTGCTCGCTTTTTTTTGCCTCCTTGGTTTCGCTAATCAGTGGCAAAGCGTTGACGCTGCGGCACTTGCGCCGCGACAAGCGATCAGCGAAACCCGTTTTGCTGATCGGCGCGATAAGCAAAACCCGCCTTCGCCTTGCCCCAGAACCGCGACCAGTGGTCGCGGCTATGTGCCCCGCGCGACCACTGGTCGCGGCTTTGCGAGGTGGGTTCCGCGAGTCTGTAGGTTCCGCGGGCCCCACGGAACTTGAGCTGCAAAGCGACGCCCAATTACAACACCAGTCCCGCCCGGCGGTTGGGACCCATAGAGCTAACATCATTCCCGGATGGCTGGCCGATTTTGCGGCGAGCGGGCGAACAGCGGATACCGATTTTTTCCCTCGGTGGCTCCCTTCCGAATCCGTGCGAATCGGTGTTTCATCCGTGGCTTATTCCTCCCCTTCCGCGAAAATCAGCGGCATCTGCGGTTTTCTCCCCTCCGACAGCGCCGGACAGCAAAGGACAACGCACTACGCCTCTCGTTGCTGCGAGACCACCAATTTGTCAAAGACCCGGCGCGGACGCTCCGCGCTCCAAATGTGAACGAAATAATACATTCCCGCAGGCTATCTGTCAATACGTCCACTTCACAGAACCCGTAGAATCGTAGCGACGTCGGACCCCCGCTGGCACTCCTACTCGCCCAGCGCCAGGCTCCTCAAATGCCGCAAGAACGTCGCCGGTTGGCGCGGCGGGGCAGGCGGGTGCGAGGCGTCGGCCCGGCCAATTGGCTCGGCCGAGACGCTTTCGATCGACAGGTCGTCTTCGGTGCGGCCGTCGGTCAGCAACTGCTCGAGCGCGGCCCGGCGGATCATGTGGATGCCGCCGGCCGAACCGACATCCTTGGCGAGACTGCGGAGCGTCGTCCCCCAGTCGGAGAGCCGCTGGAGCAGTTGGTCGTCGAACACGCCGGGGCGAGCCTCTGCCCGGGCCATGACCAGCTCTTCATCGTTGCGCAGGGCCCACAGCTTGCGGAGGTCGGTCGGGCTGAGCGATGCGGCATCCTCCTGAACGAATAGCACGCGCCCGTTGGCCCATTGCAGGCCGGTACGCACCGCCGCTTCCGGGCCGCGCGGCTCGCGATGGCGGATCAAGCGAATCTGCGGATACTGGGCGGCCAGCTCGCGGACCAGGTCGATGGTTTGGTCGGTCGAGGCGTCATCGACGACGAGAATCTCGAATCGCCCGGTCAAGTCGGGCAGCACGTCGAGCAGCCGGGCCACCTGGCCGGCCAGGGTTTGCTCGCCGTTGCGAATCGGCACAATGATGCTCAGCGAGTCGTTCACGCACAAACCTTTCCGAGGCAGTCAGGCAACGAAACAATCGCTATGGTCATCGGCCGTGGCGGGGCCGGGCCGCGACTCGTCTGGCCGAATGTCTCATTGCATAGCTCGTAACTGGCTCGCGGGTCGTGGCTGATATGAGGCGGGAACGCTTCGCTCGGCTCGTGCCGACAAACGGGCTTGTGCCGCTCGCGCGAGCCGGCATGCCGCCGGAGCGTCGTAAGGGGTAGGATGCTATCGCCCTTTCCCGTTACTTTTCGCCGAAAACTGCCATGAATGCTCTCGGTGCCGGTCCCGATTTTACCAAGAACAACGGCTTGCTTCCCGCCATTGCCCAGGACGCCGCCACGCGCGAGGTGCTGATGGTCGCCTGGATGAACGCCGAGGCCTTTGCCGAGACCCTGGCCACCGGGCGGGCCGTGTACTACAGCCGCAGCCGGGGCAAGCTGTGGCGCAAGGGGGAAGAGAGCGGCCATGTGCAAACGGTGCGGGCCATTTATGTCGATTGCGACGCCGATACCATCTTGCTGCACGTCGAGCAGCAAGGGGCCGCCTGCCACGAGGGATATCGGACCTGCTTCTTTCGCCAGGTCACGCCCGCGGGATTGCAGGTGGTGGGCGAGCGGCTGGTCGATCCGGCGCAGGTGTATCGGAAGGAGTGAGGGGGCAGAGGTCGGTGGTGAATGCATAGCCGCGACCAGTGGTCGCGCGAGGCCCGTGGTAAATGCATAGCCGCGACCAGTGGTCGCGCGAGGCCCGTGGTGAATGCATAGCCGCGACCAGTGGTCGCGCGAGGTCGGTGGTCGAGTGTGCGAGACGCCGGTATATTCGGCTCACTCTGCCATTGCCACCAATCAGGAGCCTGCCGATGAGCGCCGAAGCCAAACTTGTGGAACTGAACCTGGAACTTCCCCCCGCGCCAAAGGTGGGGGGCGTCTATAAGCCGGTGGTGATCGCGGGCAACATGGCCTACGTGTCGGGGCACGTCTCGATCAACAAGGATGGCTCGATCATCAAGGGTCGGGTCGGGTCGGAGGTCGATCAGGAGTTCGGCCGGCAGGCGGCCGAGGCGGCGGGCCTGGCCATTCTGGCCACCTTGCGGGCGAACCTGGGAAGTCTCGACCGCGTAAAGCGAGTGATCAAAACCTTGGGCATGGTCAACTGCACGCCCGAGTTCACCAACCATCCGGAAGTGATCAACGGGTGCAGCGAACTGTGGGGCAAGGTGTGGGGGCCCGACCACGGCATCGGCGCTCGCAGCGCGGTCGGCATGGGCTCGCTGCCGCGCAATACGACGATCGAGGTCGAAGCGATCTTTGAGCTGGCCTAATGCTCGGCCGGCTTCTCCGTGGCTCGACTGCGGCGAAAGCGGAGGTCGCGCCACTGGCTCGCCACGCGCTGCCAATCCGGCCCAAAGCCCAGATGGACCGCCAGCCCAAAGCCGAGGGCAAAATTGCCCACGGTGACCAACATGATCAGAAACATGATCGACGACATGGGCAACTCTAGGTTGCCCGCCCGCGCAAGCGCGCGTGCGGGTTGTAACGCCTGGCGCGATCGTTACTCGCTCGATTGCCCGCGCACCACCGGCTGGCTGGGATAGCGCTGCTGGGCCAGCCGCTGCGGCTGCGGCGCGGGCGTTGGCGCAGCGGCAATGGCCGTCGCAGCGGGGCCGGCGCCGCGGCGAGCGGCATGGACGATGTTCGTTAGCAGTTCCGGCGAGGCTTGATCGACGACGTAAATCTCGCTGCGGGTCTGCGGATTGCGCTTCGAGCGGATGATGACCACCAGTTCGGTATCTTCGTCCAGGCCGCGGGCCAACGTCGCTTCGAGGCTGGTG
>JBBDYF010000252.1:0-14333 GCA_040901775.1 Pirellulaceae bacterium
GTACGCGCCCATCTCCAGGTTCTCGGCGACGGTGAGGCGGTTGAAGATGCGGCGGATGCTGCGCGCCAGCTTCGACGCGGCTCGTGCGTCAGTATGATCGGCCAGTTCGAGCGCCTCGGCCAGCGGCGACCAGGCCAGATGAAAGCGGGCCGCGCTGTCGCCCGGATGGTCGGCCAGCCGCAACAGCGATAGGACCAGCTCGACCGCCGGCGAATCGGTCAGGGGATTGCCCCCTTCTTCGCTGGCGGGCACGTCGCGCTGCCGCAACAGGTAGATCATGCGGGCCACGGCAGCGTTCGTGCGCACCAGCACTCCCACCGAACATTGCGAGGCCCGGCGGACGTGCTGGGCGACCTGGTCGGCGGCATACTCGAACACTGCGTCGGCCTGCGGCACCCCTTCGTCCGTGAGCGGGGCGAACTCCAGCCGCACATGTCCGGGCAATTCGCTGCGGGCCGTCGAGTGAGCCGGGAACTTCGCTTGCCACTGGGCCACGGCGGGCTCGAGCTTGTCCAGGTTCGGGTGCCGCGTGAGGTATTGGAACGCGCGGTTGACGGCGTCGATCACCGGCTGCGACGAGCGGTAGCTATGGGCCAGCGACTCGTGCGCCAAGCCGGGCAACTCGCCATCGAGCGCATCGAAGATTTCGGCCACGCCGCCGCGCCAGCCGTAGATCGCTTGCTTGGTGTCGCCCACGCTGAAAAACGAGGCGTCTTCCTGACCGATCAGGCTTTGGGCGAGCGGCCGCAGCACCCGCCACTGCGTGGGGGCCGTGTCTTGAAACTCGTCGAGCAGCAAGTGGCGGATCAGGCCGTCCAGCCGATACGCCTGTTGCCGTGGCGAGTTGAAAGCGGTAGCCGCTGCCAGGTAGTGGGTCACGTCGTCGAAGCGCAACGCCCGCTGTTCGGCTTGCGCGGCGGCATAGTGCTCGGCAAATCGCTCGAGCAACTGGCGCGTCGCTTGCGTTTGCCGGGCCAGTTGCCCCACCAGCACCGACGCGACGTGGGCCAGCAATCGCTCGTACAGCGCGACCAGATCGTCGGGAATCGGCTTGCGATTGTAGTTCGCTTCCCCGGCCAGCACCTTGCCGGCGATCCCCTTGTCGATTAAGGCTTCCCAGTTGCCCAGCAGAGCGTTCTGCACGTCGGCGTCGCGGGCCTTGGTCCATTGCGCGCCGGGCAGCGGGTAGGCGGCAAGCTGGTCGATCGTCGCGGCCAGCTCTTGCTCCTCCAACCCCTTGGGCTGCGGAATCTGCTGCCAAGCGGGCGGCTCGGATTGGCGATACGTCGCATACACCGAGCGGACGGTTGCCTGGATCACCGAGCTGACGCTGCGAACCGCCTCGCCTTTGGCGAGCAGATGAACCAGCGTCCGCAGCTCCGGCAGTTTGCCGCGCGCCAGCACCTCCTCGATTGCATCTTCGCGCAGCGTCTGATCGAGCAGTTCGTCGCAGATCGACCAGCCGGCGGGCAGGCCCAATTCGAGCGCGAAGCCGCCGGCGACTTGCAGAAAATAGCTGTCGAGCGTGCCGACCCGCAGGCGATGCAGGTTGCGGGAGGTCGCGGCGAGCAACTGCCGGGCACGCGCGCGGGTGAACTGGGTGTCGTCGATGGCACCGGCCAGTTGGCGGCAGGCAGCCTCGTCGGACGCCGCCTGGGCCAGCCGCAACAGCACCCGGTCCAATATTTCTCCCGCCGCCTTGCGGGTGAATGTGGTCGCCAGAATCTGTTCGGGCGCCACGCCAGCCGCCAACAGGCCGATGTACCGGCTGGAAAGCTGGTACGTCTTGCCGGTGCCGGCGCTGGCGCGAATGACGGTGTGGAGAAAGCGCGGCGACTCGTTCACGCGGCCTCTCCTTCGTCGTCGAGCAAGAAGCGGTTCCCTTGCCGGCGATCCTGGGTGATGGCCGCCAAATCCTCGCAAAAGGCGGGCGGCGGACACGTCGGGGGCCAAAACACGCCCGCCCGCACCGAACGGACCACATGGCGGGCGACCTCGTCCGCCGACCGCAGCTCCGCGTCGCTCCAGGTGGCAATCGCTTCGCCGATCTTGCGCAGCTCCTTGGGAATGCGGATGTAGCCGAGCTCGACGCGGCACGACGACACGTCCACCCCGGCCAGCTTTGCACTTTGCACCAGGTGCCGGTAAAGCGGAAGTTGCAGATCGACCCATTGCCCCCCTTTGCAATGCGTCTGCTTCGGCTCGTCGCCGGCGTCGGAGGTTTTGTAGTCGAGGATGGCCAGCGTTCTGGTCGCCGGCTGGTAGTCGATCCGGTCGATGCGGCCGTGCAGCGTCAGCGACACGTCATCCACCATAAACTCGCTCTCGAGTTGCTTCCTAGCTTCGGTGTCCTCGGTATGGACGATCTGCCACCCCAGTCCGGTGCGGCGGGCCTGCCAATCGGCCAGCGACCGCAGGCGCGTCCGGGCCTGCTCGACCTGCACCCGCACGGCGGGGCGACAGTGCTGCATTCCAAACCGAGCGCCGGCCAGCGTATCGAGCGCGCCGCAAAGATAACCGTAGATGTCGTCGCCACGCGTACTGTTTCGCGCCTTCACGGAATCCTCATCCTCCGCGCGACCGAATCGCTGCAACACGTCGTGCAGCAAGTTGCCGAAGGCCGCCGGGTCGAGTTCGGCCGAACCATCCGCCATGCATTCCAACCGCAGCACATGCCGCAGGTAATAGCGATACGGGCAACTCAGATACGCTTTGAACGCCGTCACGCTCATTCGCTCGGGCCCCTCGCGGCGGACGTGCGGCCGGGGTTGCGGAACGGGCAATGCCGAGGTGAGTCGAACCGGCGCCATGCCGGCCAGCAAATTGCGGCGCGGTGGCGTGGGAGGCAGATCGCCAAAAAACTCAATCGCCCGCCGGGCCAGCGACGCTTCCTCGGTTGCAAACAACAACCGACTGGGCGAGAGCGGGTTTCCCTCGCTATCGCGATGCGCCACCACCAACCGCAATTGCTCGCGCGAGCCGAGTAGCACGCAGGTTGCATACGCGTCGCGAGCGTACCGCCGATCGTTATGGTCCAGCCCCAACTGTTGCCGCAGCCGATTGGGAAGGAACGGCTCGACGCCCGCACTCTGCGGAACGAAGCCTTCGTTAAACGTCGTCACGATCAATGCCGGCGCGTCGTCGAGCGGCAATTCCAGCCAGCCGAGCAATTCCACCACGTTGGCCGCGGCCGGTGGAGGAATCGTCTCGCGCCCCAGCGGCGCGACGGCAATTTGCAGCGCCTCGCGCAGGGTAGCCGGGGCGTTCAGGCTGGGCGGAATGGCATCCAGCTCATCGAGCCCCGCGTGAATCCCTTCCAAAGCCTCGATGACCCAGCGATCGGCCGGTCGGTTCCGGTCGAGTTGCTTCGCACCATATATGGCTAAGAGCAGCTTGCGAAACGAGGCGGCCCAATCGCTCAGCGGCTGCTCCGCGGGCGGCAGCAGGGTCAGCAACTGGTCGAGCTGCGCATGAATCTCGCGGATCGGCGCCAGTTCTTCCTGTTCCAATCGCTGCGGATCCAGACCGGCGGGAATTTGATCGCAGGCGAACTGATCCAGCGCGGTGAGCAGATCCAGGCCGGCGAAGACGCGCCGGTCGATCCGCGCGAGCAACCAATCGAAGACATCGGGGTGCCGGGCGAGCGCCGCCAGGTCGCTGAAGCGGCGTCGCTCGCCCAGTTTGCCCGCCAATTGCAGCAGGCGGAAGGGGCCCGTTTCGGCCAGCTTCTTCGCCTCGACCCAGCGCGATGCGACCTGGCACTGAGCTAGCTGCCGCTCGAGTTGCGGAGCGAGTCGCTGGTCGGGCACGCCCACGACGATCTGATCCGCCCGGTAACTTCCGTCGAGCGAGGCCAGCCAGCGGGCCACCCCTTCGGCCTGATCCGCCGGGCCATCGGCGCGGATCAGTTGCTCGTCGCGAATCGGAACTTCGGCCTGCAGCCATGGCTCGACCAGCAGGCAACCGTGCTCGTCGAAGCGCGAGGCCAGTTCCTCGGGCGCGACGACGAGCGCCGTGACCCGCCTGGCAACCAGGTCCAAAAGCTGCCGCTGGGCTAGGCTCAGATCGGCCATTCCCAATAGGATAATGTCGCGCTCGGTTTGCGGCTCGCGCTGGCGGATCGCCACCAGGCGGGCGGTTTGCAAATCCCACAGGCCCAGTTCGTCGAGCGTGCGGAGATAACGCTGCTGGATCTCGGCCAAGGCTTCCCAGCGGTCGTGCTCGGTAAAGCCGGGCACCGACTCGCCGCCGATCAGCACGTCGCGAAAATCGAGACCGTCCCCTGCCAGTTCGACGTGCAAGTTGCGGAGCATTTCGCCTAGTTCGAGCCAGCGCGCCGTTTCGCCAGCCGGCGGTGGGTGCGGAAGAAAATATCGGCGAACGCCCGCCGGCGTGTCGCGCAGCGCGGCCGACCAGGCCAGGTTCTGCACCAGCGTGTTGGCGAACGGCCGCTTTGGCTGATAGAGCAGCTCCGGCAGTTTGTGTTCGGTGGTGATTGTCGGCGGGGTCAGGACCAACGACCTCGCATCGCTGGCCGCCACCAGCAACTCCAGCAGTCGCCGGCCCGCCCGTCCACCGGGAAGGACGACAATTGCCTGGCTCAGGTCGAGCTCGTCCTCGCGGGTGTATCGCGCCAGCAGCCAGTCGGCCGCTGCCGGAAGCGCGGGCTGGGACCAGCCCAGAAAATGACGGTGAAAGGGCATCGCAAACCGATCGGGCCACGGGTCGAACGCAAGGGCTTGTTCGCCTTTGTAGCAGCGCCGGCCGCCGGCTGCCATTGTCGGCACATGGCGTGACTAGTCTGGTCGCGTACCCCTAGGCGCGCGACTGGCCCCTCCTAGTGGCAGACGCCAACGCAAACTTGCCTACTTCATTAGTCGAGCGCTCAGCCAGTTGGCCCGGTCCAGTTCGTCGCCTCGGTCGGCGAACTCGACGATCAAGGCGATGCGGGCAGCCCCAGCCAGGTCGAGCGAAACGGCAAGCGGCGCATCGCCGCCGCGGACGACCGGGCTTTCGTAGCCGGCGCGCCACGCGCCGGCCCCGTCCTGCAACAACACTTTGTAGATCGCGCTGCCGCGGTTGCCGGCCGATTGGTCCAATGCCAGCTCCGCTTCGAACCGCCGGTAGCCCGCCACGTCGTACGCCAGTCGCGACGTGCTGTGCATCCCCAGCCCCTTCAAAAAGAGCGCCCGCTCCGTGCGCAGGCGTCCCCCCAGGCAATTTCGATCCGCATGGTATGACCATTCCAGGTCGAGCAGCGGAATGTGCTTGTACCCCAGCGTCTTCAGGTCCGACAGCCATCGGACGCTGGCCGCGGCTGGTTGAACGAGCGCGATCTCGTCCCAGAACTTTTTTTCAGGATCGTCGCGGCCGGCCAGCGTCGTCGTCAGCGCGCCTCCGGCCGCCAGCTCGAGCGTCACACTGCCGCCGTGTACCTCGACCCTCGCCGCGTGCAACAACGAACCGTCGCGGCAGCCGAGCCAGACCGGCCGGTCCTTCCCTAACGGTTGCGGCGCGGCGGCCGCCAGCGACAGGGCCACCACCTTGCCCGCGGGAATTGCCAGCGGCTCGGCCAGGTTGCGGCGGGCGAGGCGGAATTCGCCCTGTCCCGCCTGGGCGTCGGCCGGCAGGAAGCGCCCGTCGAGCGGCGCGGATAGCAAGGTTCCGGCAACGGACTCGCCTCCGACCAGCAGCAGCCGATCATCCGCGTCGTCGGCCTGGGCCAGGTCGTCGAGCAATCGGTCGCGGCTGGTGGCCAGCGCCGGCGGCTGATAAAGAATCGCCAGCAGCGCCGAGCGCGGAATCTCCGATTCGTCCCACAAACCGCGCCCCAGACCGGTCGCGTCTCCCAGGGTGAGCGATTCCTCACCCAGTTGCAGCGGATCGGCCCGAATGACGCTGCCGTCGCTGAGCAGGATTTGCGGGCCGGTTTCTGTGTCGCGATAACGGCCCCAGTAGGCCAGGTCGGCAGTCGGCACGACCCGCAGCTTGCCGCCGGCGCGAAAGCTGATGTTCCAGTCGAGGTCGATCCCGGCCAGTTGGGCCGCCAGCGGCGGCTCGCCCAGCAGAAAGGCCGTGGGCAGGGGCTCGGCTGCCGGCAGTGCCGAGGCCAGCGGGGCAGCCAGAGCCGCCAGGATTGCCCCCAGCCAAATTCGTTGTCGAAGGAACATCACGCCGGGCCTGCCTGTCTGTGGAATTTCGAGAGCCTTGCGAAGGAATCTTTGCGAAGCGGAATTTGACGCTGCCAGAATCTTAACGTAGATAATCTTTACGCCTGTTCCAAGCATTCGCTATGGAAACGGCTTCGCTCGATCCCGACTTCCGCGCCCGGCGAGTTTCTAATCGCCGAGTCGCTTGGGGGGATAGGGGTCGCAGATTTGCACTGCTGGCGACCGCCCGCATTAGGGGCGTTCGCTTTGACTCGCGTCTTGCTTGTTGTCCTGTGTCTTGTTGTCCCATGCTTTTTGTCTGCCGCCTGCGCCCCGCCGCGCGGTGCGCCGGTTGCGATAGCCACTTGTCAAACCCAGTCGCACCGTTCGCCCCACCAGGCAGGCCAGTCGCATGAGCAGGTTGATGCTGGAATCGTACCTTCCTGCCGAGTTGTCGCCCGTTGGGGCAACGCGCGGCAACCGGCGGGAAGACCCGATCACCGAGTCGGTCGAGCACGCCCTCTCGGCGGCTCATCCCGATCGCCGCGGAGTCGAACACCGCCGCGAGCAGCGCTATCCGTATCCGCACCCGATCCATCTGACACCGCTCGACACGCCCCGCGGCGTCCGGGCCGAAACGATCGTGGTGATCGGCAAACAGCTTTCGCCGCACGGCGTCGATTTCTATCACCGCGAGCCGCTGGGGCATCGCCGCGTCATCGCCTCGCTCGACGCGGGCGAACGGGGCTGGATCGGCTTCTTGCTCGAGCTCGCCTGGTGCCGCTTCAACCGCCACGGCTGGTACGACAACGGCGGCCGGTTCCTGGCGATCGTCGATTCGCCGCTGGAGATCGAGCGGCGAACGTCGGCCTAATGCTTTGTCGCAGCTTCATTTTAGGGTTGGGTGCCACGTCCCACGCTTGCGTGGGCGTGTCCTTGTGCGGTCCGCACGCCCACGGCTTCAGGGTCAAATGCAAGTCAATTGAAATGAGTGCCGTGGGCGTGGCACCCTAATTCTTAGTCGTGACAAAGCACTAGCCCAGTTACAGCCGCAGCCCAGGGCGAAGGGGCGAAGGCGTTTCGCTGATCGCTTTTCCCTTTTTTGCCAGCGCCGGTTTCGCTTATCATTTCGTAAATCGTTGGAAGTGCAGCACTTGCGCCGTGATAAGCGATTCGCCATTGCCGTTTTTCTAATCAGCGCGATTAGCGAAATGGTCTCTCTCCCACTCAACTTGGAAATGCGGGCCGGGCGAAAATTGCCGGCACGGCCTGGAATTCAATTGTCAAAGAGCGGGCGCGCACAACTTGCGCCATCAATGGACGAAATGATACACAGTCCCGGACTGTATGTCAAGATGTCCACTTAAAATTCTTGCGGCGTCAGGCGCTCCCCATCATGGTGCGGTACAAGCCACGAATGAAGGCGGCAACGCCGATGAGGAACAGGATGAAGGCGTAGGGAACGATGTATCCGAGGAACAGTGCGCCGAAGAAAATCAAGAGGGAAATGGCCATCATCGCCAGGCCGCCCAAGATGCCAGAGTCCCAGGCCCGCTGTTCCAAGCCGAAGGCATGATTGTATTTCTCCGGATTCTGCGCCTGCGCCGTTTGCGCTTGGGCAGCCGCCATGTACGGATTGACCGCTTGCGGGCTGGGGCCGCCTGGGGCATATCCCGGCTGGCCGTAGCCCCCCTGCTGCCCATAGGCGGGGGCCGCGGCGTTGGCATAAGCTTGCGGCCCAAGGGATTGAAGCTGGTAGTCGCTGGTCGGCCCGTTTTGCCCGAACGGATCGGACGACAGCGGGGCGAGATCCGGCAGCGGATCGTCCACCAGTTCGGCCGGCTCGGCCAGCGCCGAAAGCACAAAGATGTGGCTGCAACTCGGGCAGCGTCCCTGCTTCCCCGCCGCGCTGACGGGAACCATCAACTGTTTGAAACACTGCGGACAACTGACCGGAACCTTGGCGGGAGCAGTGGTCATGGCAAAACCCCGTGAAAAACGACAGTGGGCGACGGGCCGCATGATAACACCCCCACCCGCGGCTGCCAAGATTTTTTAGTGGCCGCTACGGTCGCTCCGCCGCGCGGTACTTTTCCACCCGCTCTTTCACTCCCACAATCAGCCGGCCGGCGTTCTCGTGATAGACCTTGCGGAGCACCTCGTCGGGCAGGTGCAGGCCGTAGATGTTCCACAAGCCTTGCGGCGGAAACGGCTTTTCCGAGTAGGGAAAGTACTCGTCCTCGGTTTCCAAGAACCGCCAGTACAGGTGAATCCGCTCCTCGGGCCACGGCCCATCGGTCCCGAATAGAATCCGGTCCTGATACTTCAGAAAGAACTTGCGGGCGGTGAACGGCTGGCGGCCCAATTCGGAAATTCGCGAGGCAATTTCGACATGCAGGTTCGGATGCTTGTCGAGCCACCCGCCGACCGCTTTCAAGTCGGTGGCATTGCTGGCGACGTGCGCGCCGATAAACGTTGTTTGCGGGTGCCGCTCGACGACGCGGATCAAGGCGGCGAGCAGTTCCTCGCGCGGGGGAAACGGCGGCCCGTGAAAACTCCACTCGGGATGGCGGTGCAGTTCTTCCCAGCGTTCGTTCCGCTCGTCGATCGGCAAAAAGAACGCCGCCGGATCGGCGACGTGAATCAACACTGGAAAGTCCAACTCGCCGCAGGCCCGCCAGATGCCGTCCCAGCGCGGATCGTCGATCTTCAGTAGCGAGCCGTCGGAGTTTTTGTATTCCAGACCAAACTGCTTGAATATCTTCAGGCCGCACGCGCCGCGCTCTTTGGCGGCTGCCAGTTGGCGGGCGATCCGGCGGGCAAAGTCCGCGCGCTGACAATCCCAACTCGCCGGATCGTCGGGCTGGCCCGCCCCTTGCCAGTCGATGTTGGCAAAGATCGCAAAACGGTCGCGATACTTGGTCCACAATAGGCTGGCATGTTCGTCGAGCAGGTCGTCCCAGCGGCCGTCGAGGCTGACGCAGACCGCGATGTTGTTCCGGTCCATCAGCTTGACCCATTCGTCCAACTGCTCGGCCCCGCCCCGAAACTTATGGCGAAAATGCGTATGAACATCGACGACCGGAAATCTGGCCCGCGACAGCTCGTGCCGCTCGACCCGGAGCATCGACTCGGGCCGAAAGTTTTCCAAAAGCAACTGCCGCCCCGCACGGCCGTCGAGCGCAGCAGCGTCTGGCGGCTGAGCGAGGACCGGATGCGCGGCCAGCAAAGTCCAAACGAGGACAAACGCGGTCAGCCGCAAGACAGCGACCCTTTGGTGTGGCAGCGAGGGGGGCCGAGAAAACTGCGTGCTGGTCATGGGGTGATGCTCCAAGTCTCTTCGTTTGCCGTTCTCTGCGGCGGCGGTTCTGCTACCATAACCCTATCCACCTCGTTCGCCGACTCCCCCGTATGTCGCCCGACTACACGCAGCAGCAATCCGTCGCCGATCAGCAGCGCTCGAAGGACCTGAGCCTGCAGCGATCGCAGCCGCCGACCGAGGTGCCCGGCTATCAGGCCCAGCGGTTCCTGGGGGCGGGTGCCTATGGCGAGGTCTGGTTCGGCGTCGATCGAAACACGGGGCGCAAAGTCGCCATCAAGTTTTATGCCCACCGCCGGGGCGTCGATTGGTCGCTCTTGTCGCGGGAGGTCGAAAAGCTCGTCTTCCTGTCGGCCGATCGCTACGTCGTGCAGTTGCTCGAAGTGGGCTGGAACGCCGATCCGCCGTACTACGTGATGGAGTACGTCGAGAACGGCTCGCTCGACGACCTGCTCCGCCAGCACGGCACGTTTGCCGTTCCCGAGGCGGTCGAGATGTTTCGCGAGATCGCCGTCGGCCTGGCCCACGCCCACGGCAAGGGGGTGCTGCACTGCGACATCAAGCCGGCCAACATTTTGCTCGACCAGGATCATCGCCCGCGGCTGGCCGATTTTGGCCAGTCGCGACTGTCGCACGAGCAGAAGCCCGCCCTGGGGACTCTGTTTTACATGGCTCCCGAACAGGCCGATTTGGAGGCGGTGCCCGACGTGGGCTGGGACGTGTACGCCCTGGGGGCCATTCTGTACTGCCTGCTGATCGGGCATCCCCCCCACCGGAACGACGCCACGGTGGGCAACATCGACTCGGCCAGCGACTTGCCCGAACGGTTGTCGCGATATCGGCAGACGATCCGTTCCGCGCCGCCGGCAGCCGAGCATCGCAAGCTGCGCGGGATGGACCGGGCCTTGGCCGACATCGTGGACCGCTGCCTGGCGGCCGATCCGCAAGAGCGCTTTGCCAACGTGCAGGAAGTGCTCGACGCCCTGGCCGACCGCGACCGAAACCGCGCCCGCCTGCCGCTCTTGGTGCTGGGATTTGCCGGCCCGCTGCTGGTGGTGCTGGTGACCGCTTTTTTCAGTTACCGCGGTTACGAGCGGGCAGTCGATAACGCCGAGGCCCTCTCACGGCAGTGGGCTCTGGAAAACAACCAATTCGCGGCCGACCTGGCGGCGGAGAAGGTGACCGGCGAAATCGGCCGCTACTTCGAGATCGCGCGGGAAGAGGCCGATCGGCCCGCGCTATTGCCGCACTTTTTTGAGGTGCTGGCCAGTCCCTCGCTCGCCAGGCTTTCCGATCCGCAGATCAAGGAAAGTGAGATCGGGCCTGCCCGCGACGCCTTTCAAGTTGAACTCGCGCGCCGCCAGTTGGATCATTACCTGATGAGCCGGCTGAAGGAGTACGATCGCGTTGCCCAGCGCGATCGCCGGGCCCCGCGGTTCGCCAGCATTTTCGTCACCGACCAGTATGGAACCCAACTCGCGGCTGCGTTCGACGACGAATCGCCCGGCGATTCCATCGGCACCAACCGCGCCCACCGGGCGTATTTCCACGGCGGGCCGATCGAACTGCCGCCGTTCGAGCGCGTCAAGCCGAACGCCAGCCACATCGAGCGAACGCACCTTTCGGCCGTGTTCAAGAGCAACACCCAGGGGATCTGGAAGATTGCCATATCGACGCCGATCTTTCGCGAGATCGAGGGCAAGAACGAGTTTTCCGGCATCCTGGTGCTGACCGTCGCCCTGGGCGATTTCGACATCTCGCGAGCCGAGATTTCGCCGTCGCACGACCGGTTCGCGGTGCTGGTCGATGGCCGCGAAGGGGACGATCGCGGAACCATCTTGCAGCACCCGCTGTTTACCGAGTTGCTCCGCAAGCAGCCGGTGCTGGACGAAGATTTTGTCGATCCGCGGTATCGCGTCTCGCCAGAGCTATTGGCGGGCGAGCGGCAGCGCGACTACGTCGATCCGCTCGGGCTGCACCGCAAGGGGAAGGAATACGATCGCCGCTGGTTGGCGGCGGCGGCGCCGGTTTTGCCCCCAGTCGGCGCGGCCGAAAACTCCCGATCGGGGCTCGTCGTGCTGGTGCAATCGGACTATCAATCGGTCGTCGCTCCGGCCCGCCAATTAGGCGAGCAGTTCGTCCGCAACAGTTTTTGGATGCTGATTGTCATGGCGACGGTCAGCCTCGGTTTGTGGTACGTGGTGGTTCGCATCTTCCGCGAGCCGCGGCCCGGCCTGCGAAGGAAGATCGCCTCCGCGGCGGAATCGACCCCCCTGCACGGACTGCCGACGCTCGCCGCCCCGAACCAAAAGCCGCGGGAATGATCGCCGATGCCTGACCTGATCGCCCAAGGACCAGAGCCGCAGCACCGCTGGCGCCGCAAACTGGCCGCCGGCGCGAAGCAGGTGATCGGCCGGGCGGCGGGTGCCTGGGCCACGCCGTGGGACGAGCGGATCTCGCGCAGGCACGTCGAGCTCGTCTGGAACGAAGGTCGGCTGCACGTTTCGCTGTTCGCCGAGGCCCGCAACCCGGTCTTCTACCGGGGACACAAGGCCGACCAGTTCAGCCTCCGGCCCGGCGACCATTTCGTCATCGGCCAGACGACCTTCTCGCTGGTCGAAGAGCGGGCCCACGCGTCGCTCGATCATCCCCGCCCCGCCGACGAGCGGACGTTCGCCATTGAAGAACTGCGCAGCGCCCCCTTCCGCCATGCCGACCAGCGGATCGACGTGCTCGGCCGACTGCCCGACATCATCTCCGGCTCGTCGAGCGATCAAGAGATGTTCGTGCGGCTGGTCAATCTGCTGCTGACCGGCATCCCGCGGGCCAGCGCGGCGGCAGTGGTAGAGGTCAGGGGGCAGGGGTCAGAGGTCTCCGTTCTCCATTGGGATCGCCGCATCCTCTCGGGGGGCGACTTTCGGCCCAGCGAGCGGCTCATTCGCCAGGCGGTCGAATCGCGGGCCAGCATGGCCCACGTTTGGTCGGCCGGCCAGACGCGTGCCGAGGGGGAATTCACCGTTAGCGAAGGGATCGACTGGGCGTTTTGCGTGCCGATCGAAGGACAAGCGAGCGCCGGCTGGGCGTTGTACGTGACCGGCAGCTTTTTGGGCGACCTACCCAGTTCTGCCGAGACCGATGCCGATTCTTTGCGCGACGATGTCAAATTCGCCGAGCTGACAGCCAGCACACTGGCTGGCCTGCGCGAATCGCACGTATTGGCTCGCCGGCAAGCGAGCCTCAGCCAGTTCTTCTCGCCCGTCGTGCTCGAAGCAATTGCCGCGCACGACGCCGACGAAGTGCTCGCCCCGCGCGAGGCCGACGTGACCGTCTTGTTTTGCGACCTCCGGGGTTTCACGCAGCAAAGCGAGCGCTCGGCCGGCGACCTGTTCGAGCTGCTATCGCGGGTCAGCCGGGCGCTGGGCGTGATGACGCATCACATTCTCGAGCACGGGGGCGTGGTGGGCGATTTTCACGGCGACTCGGCGATGGGCTTTTGGGGCTGGCCCCTGCCGCAAGCCGACGCGGTGGAGCGCGCCTGCCGGGCGGCCCTGGGCATCCGAGCGGCGTTTACAGAGAGCTCGCACAGCAATTTCCGTGTCGGCATTGGCATTGCCAGCGGGCGGGCCGTCGCCGGCAAGATCGGCACCGTCGATCAGGTGAAGGTCACCGTCTTTGGACCGGTGGTGAACCTCGCCTCGCGGCTGGAAACGATGACCAAGCAGTTGCGGGCGTCGATCCTGGTCGATCCGCCGACCGCGGCCGTGTTGCGGGCCTGCGTGCCGGCGAGCATCGCCCGCGTCCGCCGTCTGGCGAAGGTTCGCCCCGTCGGCTTCTCGGCCCCGCTGGAAGTGAGCGAGTTGCTCCCCCCGCTCCCCTCTCTCTCCCCAGCCCTAGCCCCCAGCCCTAGCCCTTCCTCGCTCTCCGACGCCCATCTCACCGCCTACGAAGCGGCTCTCGACGCCTTCCAGTCGAGCGACTGGAACGAGGCCCTCCGCCTGTTGCATCAGGTTCCGCCCGACGACCAGGCCAAAGACTTTTTGACCGTCTTCATCGCCCAGCACAACCGCACCCCGCCCCCCAACTGGGACGGCTCGATCCCGCTGGAAGGGAAATAGACTGATGTTTAAGACGAAAAACTTCGCACTGGTTATCGGTCGCCAACTCGCAAGGAACAAACGCTTGCGGGCGGCCGTCGAAAAGGAGCAGTTAAACGGGGCGATTGCGACGCTGATTTATGACGCCCGAACCGAGGCGAAACTGACCCAGAAGGAACTGGCCGAGTTGGTCGGCACTCAGCAGTCAGTCATCGCCCGCTTGGAGGATGCCGACTACGGCGGCCACTCGTTGAGTATGCTCGCGCGGATCGCCGCGGCCATGGGTCGCCGGCTGACGGTCAGTTTCGACCCGGTTGGCGCGAAGAGGCGCAAGTGACGCCGCCGCGCTGGCTGGCCAAGCCGTTTTCCGCTTGCAGCGGCCCGCGGCATGGGTGATGCTGCCTGAGAACCTTCCCAGGAATATCGGGCGATGGATGTTTACCTTGCCGTGCTGACCTCGCCCGACGTGCAACTGGCAGCGCTGGCGCTGCTCGGCACGACCGTGGCACAGTCGCTGGTCGCCCTGTGGGCCGCCATCAGCGACCGGCACTGGTTCGTGCGGGCCTTGGCCGTGTGGGGGGCGGTGGCGCTCTTGCTGCCGATCCGGGCGTACGAGCCGGCTTTGCTGTTTGCGATCAGCTCAGCGTCGATCGTCGCCATCCTGTCGGCCCGGCGCTACTGGCAAGCCCGGCGGCGGGAGGCCCGCCTCAAGCCCCTTGGCATTCCCACGAAAACGGCGGTTCGCTTTGGCCTGGGCGACCTGTTTTTGCT